>PMQB01000319.1 GCA_003169195.1 Bryobacterales bacterium | reverse complement strand
GATTGGTTCGCAGGTCTGTGATCCTTGTCTGATACTAAACTTTACTGCGGCACCTCTGGTTTCGCTTACCCAACGTGGAAGCCCGGTTTCTATCCGGAAAAGCTCCCAAGCGCTCAGTTTCTGTCTTACTACTCGACGCGCCTGAATGCGGTGGAAATCAATTACACTTATCGCCGGCTGGCGTCCGCTTCCACCTTCGAAAAGTGGATTGCTGCAACCGAACCGAACTTCATGTTTCTTCCCAAGGCGCACCTGAAGATTACTCATTCACTCAAGCTGAAAGACGCGGAGGAGTTTACTCGCGTCTTTCTTGAGTCGCTTGAACCGTTACGCCACGCGAGCAGGCTCGGGCCCATCCTGTTTCAACTCGCGCCCTCCTTCAAACTCGATCTCGAACGGCTTGCTGAGTTCGTTCGCTTACTCCCCAAAACGAGCAGATACGTTTTCGAATTCCGCAATGCCAGTTGGTTTGACGAAAGCGTCTATAAAATTCTGCGTGACGCCAATGTTGGTCTCTGCCAGGCTGAAAACGAAACCATGGAGACGCCTCACGTCATCACGGCCGATTTCGTTTATCTGCGCCTGCGCAAGCCCGACTACTCAGAATCGGAGCTGATGGAGATTCAGCGACGCACCCAGCAGTATGTTCGCAACGGTTATACCACTTACGCGATCTTCAAACATGAAGATACACCGGCAGGGGCGATCTACTCGGAGCGGTTACTAAGTCTCGTGGCGAAGGCGTAGCGAAGCCAAACTTATACCTCGGGAGAGCTATCCGAAGGACCAGTGCTTGCCAGTCGTGGCTCCGTTAAAGGCGGTTCGACGGGCTCACTCGATTCGACAGCGACGACATGGATGCCTTGGCGCGCCGGTACTTCGGACGTTTCTTTTTGGGTCGTTTGCTCCTGTTCGACTGGTTCGGCCGGGATTGGCTTGTGAGTCTTGTAATGTTGTTCGAGCATGCGGTATTGGCGCTGGAACTCGCGGTTGGCCGCGGTTAGATAGCGCTGCATGAGATCGTGCGTTTTGATTTCTGTTTCAGTCCAGGCGAAGGGTGGGCTGGATTCGAGAGACGCGAGGAAATCGTCGTAATTACGATCGGCGCGCAGGCGGCGGAATTCGGCCTGGGCGACTTTGAGGACGAAATCGAATTCTAGCGAGTCCTCTTTGGGGCGGTAGACGGCGCACCAGTGGCTTAAGACGAGTTCCCAATCGCCGATGGATTCGTGGGGGAGAATGAGTGTTTTTGAGCAACCGCCGTGCTTGATGGCATTCAGTGCGCGCCCGGAGTTGGGTTTGCCGTCCTCCGGTTTGCCAGTAGGCAGCGGGTTAGGTGCGTAGTGATAAGTGTTTTGTAGTTTTGGCAGAGCCATAAATTGATCCTCTGCGCTGATTGTGAGGGAGCCGGCGTTTGGATTTTACGGTAAAGCTTATTCAAGTTATTGAAACGAATGGAGAAAGTTTTTTTTCAAAAGTTGTTGTGACCCGAAAAATGGAGCGAGGAGGACAGCCCCACCTGCGACGGGGCTGTAGCAATTTTCGCTTTGGCTGACGGCCCGACGAGGGATAGGAGTGGCGGGGAAACTGTATTAGACCGAGCAGGGCTGAGGGGGCAGGAAAGCTGTTTAGAATGAGTGAATTACGAAACGAAGGTGGCGGGAGGACGGGGAGCGTTGGATTGGGCGGAACGGGACGGGAACCGGATGTTACTTTTGGAAGTTGTTGAAAACAGGAGAGTTGAGTAAGTGATGTTACTTTCGGCCTGCTATAAAAAGAAGGGGCGGGACCGGGCCGAAATTGTCCTGGAACGGATGGGGCGAAGTGGTTTTGTTTGTTGGGATTACGGGTTTTGGACGTGGTTGGGCTGAAGTTAGTAAGTGGGGTTAGTGAAAGTGGCCGAAATAGCATAGGATTCCGGAACCAGCATAGAGCGGCGGCCGGTAGGACAAATGCGGCGTTTTGGAAAATTGGCGCTAAGTGATTGAAAGAAAGGGCAAAATATTTATGTGCTGGCTGTGACGGATGAACACCGATAAAACAAACACGTGGTTAGGCATCGGGACGGCTCGCCCAGTCGGCTCCTAATTGAGGCCGTGGTACGTTTCGATTTGCCGCCAGGAGTTTGAACGACACTCGGTGCCGACAGCGATTGTCAGCCATTGTCATGAATCCATGACAATCGTCCAGATAAGCTGGTCGAATACCGGGTTAACCTATGCGCAGGCCACGAATGGAACGAATTCTGGTAATCGATGATGATGTCGCACTCACGGAGCTGCTCGTGGAGATCCTCCAGTCGGAAGGTTTTGGGGTGGACGTGGTGCACCGCGGCGAAGATGGCGTACAGAAGGTATCTGAGGGCGGATATGCGTTGTTGGTTTTAGACGTAATGCTGCCGCGAATGAGCGGGTTCGAGGCGCTCATGAGCATACGCGAACGATCGGAGGTTCCGGTGCTGATGTTAACGGCGCGGGGAGATCCGGTGGACCGGGTGATGGGACTGCAGATCGGGGCAGATGATTATCTGCCCAAGCCGTTTAACGAGCGCGAACTCATTGCGCGCATTGAAGCTATACTGCGGCGGGCTCATGGCAAATCATCACAACCCGGGCGACCGGCAAGCCGGGCGATTCAGCAAGGTGATGTGCAACTTGACCCGAGTCTGCGGGAGGTCCGGGTGAGTGGACGCAAAACAGATTTGACTACCGTGGAATTCGACGTCCTCAAAGTTTTATTGCTGCACGCCGGGGAGGTAGTGACGCGGGAACAACTGGTTCTGGAAGGTTTGGGCCGGCAGTTTTCGGCGTTCGACAGAAGCGTGGACAATCATGTGAGCAGCCTGCGCAAGAAGCTCGGGCTTGCACACGATGGGGCGGAACGAATCAAGACAGTGAGGAGCGTTGGCTATATCTACGCGCCAGCCGCCGATGCTTCGTAGTCGTTTATTCCTGCGAATCTTCGGCTGGTTCTGGGTGGCGCTGGCCGGCATGCTGGCGACGCTGCTGTTGATGTTCCTGGCGTTGGATGCAGAGATGGTGAGTACCAAATGGACTCCTGCGACGGGCAATCACCTGCTGAAGCCTTATGCCGACGAAGCGTTGCGCAGGTATGTGAATGAGGGAAGTGCCGGCCTCCAGGATTACATCCATAGCCATCAAGCGGCATCGCCTGGGCGGATCTACGTGTTCGACTCATCAGGCAGGGAACTGACGGGCCAGTCTGCGTCAGCCAGAGTGCGTGCGATGGCGGCTGCCTCGTCAGATCCCAAACAAATGGATCTGCGTCTGTCGATGCGCGAAGGTGTACTGAGTTCGGCCGCGATCGGACCCGACTCCAAAAAATACGCGATTGTCGTAGAAATGGAAAGACGCCCGCATATTGTGCCGGCGTTTGGGCTTGGCGCCATTTGGGCAGCCGTGTTGGCGTTAGTGGTGGTTGCCTTGTTGTGCTTGGTCATCGCGAAACAACTGGCAGCGCCGCTATTGCAGGTGACCTTGGCCACGAGGCGGCTCGCCGGTGGAGATCTGTCCGCACGAGCGCTGGACGCCAAAATGGCGAAACGGCAGGACGAATTTGCCGCGTTAGCGCGCGACTTTGACAATATGGCCGCGCGGATCGAAACCCTTGTCCATGTTCAGGAGAGACTCTTATGGGATATCTCTCACGAACTGCGCTCGCCGTTAACGAGGTTGAGTTTGGCACTTGGTATGGCCCGACGAAAAGCCGGGAGTGACGCCAAGTCTGCCCTGGACCGCATTGAGCGCGAGACTGAACAACTCAATAGTCTGATTGAACAGTTGCTCACGTTGGCCCGGATCAAAGGTGGTGCCGGGCCGCCTATGAACGAGATTGTCGATCTTGCGAAAGTGGTTTCCGAGGTTGCGCTGGACGCCGACTTCGAAGCGCGTGCGCGAAATCGGCTAGTCTCGCTCGCGACCGCCGACGTATGTGAAACCGTTGGCTCACGCGACCTTCTCAAGAGCGCTATTGAGAACGTCGTGCGCAATGGAATCCGCCACACGACCGAAGGTACCGAAGTGAGCATCAACCTGGCGGTGAAAGAGCAAGAGCAGTGCGCCGTGATTTCCATACGAGACCACGGTCCCGGCGTTCCGGATAGCGCGCTTCGCCATCTCTTCGACACGTTCTACCGCGTCCCGGAGACGGGAGAAAAAGAGGGTTCGGGCCTGGGATTGGCCATTACCCAACAAGCCATTGCCGCGCACTCCGGTTGGGTCAAGGCGGAGAATGCAAGTGGCGGTGGACTATTAGTGCAACTGGGCGTGCCGCTGTGCCCGGTGAATTCGGCGAGCGTTACTTCTCCCGAGTCCAGTTGATGGTTTTGTGAACCATGCCGGCGTTGACCTTGATCTCGAGCGTGTCGGGCCCGCTCAGCGTCAGCGTCGGCGAAACGTTCTTGCCGCGCTCCGGCCCATACAATGTGCCGCCAGACCAGGAATCGGAGCCATCGTATTTGAAGCCGGATAAGATCTGTAGACCGACGAGCGAGCGCTGACGCAAGCCGGCATCCGGGTTGTGCTCGTCAGTATGAGGAGTCTTCATTGACTTGATTGATCCACAATAAGCTTCGCCGCACTTGACTACTTCGATTTTCGATTCGCCATTGGGCGTGAGCCAAGTGCCTAAAATCCGGTCGCCTGCGGCGGGCTGAGCATATGCTGCGCCAGCGGCAAGAATCAAGAATGCAACTTTCTGTTTCAGTGCTTTTTTCATAGTGGAATCGTATCCCGGAATCGACTCTTGGGGAGCACAGGTTCTGTGGAGATTTGTCAGACCTGCGACTGACAAAAGGTTACCTTCTCGTAGAGAGGATTTACGCGAAAGAGCGCAATATCAGGTAAGAAATGGAAAGAGTTTATCGCTGGCTCATTGCCAACTGAGTAGCGAGAGCCATTGTCAGCTGTCATTGCAATGTTGCGAAAATTGATAGTACAGTCGAGGTTCATCCGTGATAAGGCTCTTGTCCCTGATACTGCCAAGCAACGTCGACAACAAAGTTCCCGGAATGCAGTTGACCGTCTACGTGTTTATGCTGCTGGCGATCGTTAGTACAGTACGAAGCTGCATTCACCTGCTGTCGCCCGACGGCGGCGCGGGCAGCATTGCCGGCATGAACCTCCAGGTAGCGGGTGCCGATGAAGTTATCTTTGCTTTCGCGCTGTGGGGTGGTTCGCAACTCATCTACGCGCTTATTCAATTGGCCGTTGCGTTCCGATACCGCTCACTTGTTCCGGCCATGTATGTGTTGCTCATTCTGGAAACGCTTTTGCGCATGTTGGTTGGCCATATGAAACCGGTGACGTTCGCGCACACCCCTCCAGGCGAGTATGCGAATCACATCATTCTGCCTTTGGCGATTTTGATGCTCGCACTCTCGCTTTGGAAAACTGCACCGGCCGAACTAGCTGCCAAGGGTGTGTAGTGAGGCGCTCTTGCAAATTGAGTTCGCTTGTTTGTGTCACGCCGATGAACGCTGTCGATCCAGGCGACGCCGCACGGTTCTGCTGGTGGGATTTCGGCACTGCACGCGGCGACCCGTCGGTGAACGTGGAAATCCCCGGCAGTATGGAATAAAGCGCCCCGATGGCAACGAAGCGGGCGACGCGGAAAGAGTGCTTTACCTAGTTACCTTGGGCAATGGCGGCAAGATCACCCTTTGCGCTGGCCGATTTGGGAGACGGAGACAACAATCATTTGCTTTGTTTGGATTCACAAGTCGATGCGCGAATCGTCTCGTTCCCGGCTGGACACTTGGTTGATCCCAACCACGACTTGAATCCCAATACAGCCACTGTTGTTGGCGCATTTCGCTGACAAAGCATTAGATTTCTTGACATTCAGATCGGCTGATAGCGGTGTAACATCTACCAAACAGCCAATAAATTCAACAAAAGGTCAGTCAATCAAATGTTCCCGAAGCTTGTGTTCGCAGCCGTTATTTTCTTTTGTTTCATTTGTCTCTCGGGCTGCCAAGACAGCAAGAGCGCGGTGGCAGCCGCAAGCCAAGCGGCTGCTCCGCCCACCGTAGTCATTGCGCGCGTTCAACAGAAAACGGTGCCCCTCTATGGCGAATTTGTCGGACAAATTCAAGCGGAAGCGTCTGCGGATATTGTGGCCCGCGTGGAAGGCGTTTTGAAAGCGATGAACTTCAAGGAAGGGCAGCCGGTGAGAAAGGGGCAGGTTTTATACCAGATCGATCCGGCTGAGTATCAAGCGAAAGTGAATTCGGCCAAAGCTGCGCTGGCGAAGGCGGAGTCGGCTTTGAAGCAGGCAAAGGAACAAACGGCAATCGAGCAGTCGAAAGCCGATCTAGAGCAGCAAAGAGCGTTGTTAGCCAAATCGCAAAGGGACGTGGCCCGTGACAAGCCATTAGCGTCGAGGCATGCCATTGCGCAACAAGACCTGGATGCGGCCCTCTCGTCCGAGCAGGTAAGCGAAGCCAACGTTCATGCCTCAGAGGCGCGCCTGCAAAACCAAATTGTGAACACTCCAGCGCAGATAGAACAGAGCACGGCCGACGTAGCGAACGATAAGGCGTCCCTCACACAAGCGGAATTGAATCTTTCGTACTGCACCATTCGTGCGCCGTTCGATGGATTTATCGGAAGAACCAAAGTCTATCCAGGCGCGCTGGTGAGTAGCGCGGGCACGACGGTGCTCAATACTGTTTACGCCATCAACCCAGTGCAGGTCACGTTTGGGATCCCGGAAACTGGCTATCTGGACATAAGAAAGCGCAATGCCGGGGCGAAGGCAACGCCGGGGGAGATTCAGGAATTAGACGCCGATTTGATTTTGGCGGATGGGAGCACTTATCCCTTCAAAGGCCGTTATAAGTTGGCCGACAGCACCATAGATCAGAAGACAGGCACGTTGACCGTGGTTCTAAACTTTCCCAACCCGGAAGCGATGCTGCGCCCCAATGGGTTTGCCCGTGTTCGCCTGGTGAGTGGCAAAGCAGAGAATGCCTTGCTCATTCTCCAAAAGTCGGTGATTGAGCAACAAGGCGGTACGGCCGCTCTCATCGTTGGCGATGACAACAAGGTGATGCAGCGGACCATAGCCTTGGGCCCGCAGTTCGAGAATTTCGTGATTGTGACGCAGGGAGTGAAAGCCGGTGAGCGCGTCATTGTCGAGGGCCAACAGAAAGCGCGCCCTGGCATGGCGGTTTCGGTATCGGAGAACGCTTTGACTACGGAAGCCGGAAAGTAGATCCTCATGGCGCATTTCTTCATTCACCGGCCGGTGTTCGCCATAGTCGTTTCGCTCATCATTCTGATTGCCGGCGGTGTCTCTTTACTGGTTCTGCCGATTGCGCAATATCCGCAAATCACGCCGCCCATGATTCAGGTGGAGGTGAACTACCCGGGCGCGAGCGCTGAAACGGTGGAAAACTCCATTGGGACCAACATTGAACAATCCGTGAATGGCGCCGAGCACATGATCTACATGAGCTCGAAAAGTTCGAGCGATGGCAGATACGTTTTGCAGGTGGTTTTCGAAGGGGGCACGAACATCGATCTGGCCAATGTGGATGTCAACAATCGAGTTCAACAAGCAATGCCGAAGCTGCCATCAGACGCAGTGAATGCGGGCGTTTCTGTTACGAAACAATCGCCGGACATGTTGATGGTGATCAGCGTATACTCGCCCAACAATTCCTATGACGACGTTTTCATTAGTAATTACGCCACGATCAATCTGGTAGACGCGATTGCCCGAACGCCGGGAGTGGGCAGCACCATGATCGTTGGCCAGCGCGACTATGCTATGCGATTCTGGCTGCGACCCGACCGTCTCTCGCAACTGGGGCTCACCGCCACGGACATTTCAAACGCCATTCAAGAACAAAATGTTCTGACTCCGGCCGGTTCAGTTGGACAGCCACCATCCACACCGGGCGTTTCGTTTCAATACACGGTGGACGTGAAAGGACGCCTTGCCAGCCAGCAAGAGTTTGGCAACATTGTAATTCAAACCTTGCCCGACGGTTCCATCTTGCGGGCTCGGGATGTAGCGCGCACCGAACTGGCCGCAAAGACATACACCAGCTTTGGGCGTCGCGACGGCGTGCCATCGGCGCTCATCAATGTCTACCAGCTTCCCGGCGCAAATGGAATTGAAACCGCCGCGCGCCTCCGCAAGTTGATGGGTGAGTTGGGCACAAACATGCCGGCCGGTTTGAAGTACGACATCACGCTTGATACTACGAAATTCGTTTCAGCCGCGATAGATGAAGTTTTGGGGGCTTTACGGGATGCGATTTTACTCGTTTTGTTGGTTGTGTTCCTGTTCCTGGGCAGCTTCCGCGCCACGCTCATTCCGATGCTGGCCGTACCGGTTTCACTTATAGGAACCTTCGCCGCCTTTGTCCCGCTGGGTTTCTCGGTCAACACACTCACGCTCTTCGCTATCGTGCTGGCCGTTGGCATTGTGGTGGACGACGCCANNGACGACGCCATTGTTGTGGTGGAAGCAGTGCAACATCATATTGAACGCGGCCTTTCTCCCACTGACGCCACCGAGCGGGCGATGAAGGAAGTGTCCGGACCCGTTGTGGCGATCGCGCTCGTTTTGTGCGCAGTCTTCGTGCCGGTGGCATTCATGGGCGGCATCACTGGGCAGCTTTATCGCCAGTTCGCCTTAACGCTTTCCGTCTCAGTGTTGCTCTCTGCCCTGGTCGCTCTATCGCTCACGCCTGCGCTGTGCCGCATGATTCTCAAGCCGC
>PMQB01000633.1 GCA_003169195.1 Bryobacterales bacterium | reverse complement strand
ACGGACGCGCGTTAGCGATCTCTCCTCGGTTCCGATCTCGGTGCGTTCTTTGCGTAAATCGAGCCGCAGTCTTCCGAAGAGACTCATGTAGACGTTCGCCATCCAGACTAAGGCGAAGCCAGCCACGAGATAGCCGCGCCAGTCTGTGAACAGAAGTTGAAAGCGAGTGATGATCAAAAACGCCGCCGTCACATAGTGGCTGAAACAGTATTCACAAGTGAAGAGGTAGAAGAATTTCCGCTGATAGATGCGCCGGCATATTTTGCTCTCCGAAACACAATAGTCGCGGAATTCTCGAACCACTTCCTCATGTGTAATCGTCCATGAAATGGAGGCGACAGGAAGAGCCAGGATAAACAAAGACAGAAGTTGTCGCGAGAGACTCATATCGCTTATCAGTGGCTATGGGCGCGACTTAATAATTGTTCGGTTGCGTGAACCCAGTCTTCTTCGGGCGATCCAACGGGACATCCTCTCGCTTTCCACAGGTCAAAGGCAAGTTCAGCCGTCTCGTGGTGGCCAAATGTTTGGATACCGTGTCGATTCAAAGACACCTGAGTTTGTCGATGAGCGGCAGCCGAGTGCTCAAGCGCTCTACTCGAATGCTCCTTGCCGGTTTCGTGGTCTTGCTTTCCGTGCGTCTCTGCGGCGCGATGAGCATGCGCCGCCAAGTCGTGAAGTTCGGCGGCACGTTGGTGGTTCTCGTAGTGTGATCCGTTGTTGTAGCGCGTTGACATGTTAGAGTGCCTCTATTCGGCCCGATTTATTGTGTGCGTCTTTGGCTAGTTTGAATGCGTGATCCGAGTATTCAAGTGCTCGTTCGGCATGCCATTTACTCGCGTCGTTTTCGCCCTTTTCGTTGTGTTCAGCAGCGGTGCGATGAGCCTGTGCCGCTCGTTCGTGTTGTTCGGCAGCCTGCCAGTGTTCTTCATGCATAAGATGACCTCTCTCCTTGTGAGAGCACGTAGATTGCCAACCCTTTGGCGTGATTGGACCTTGGCTGATGCTTTACGCCGCTGTTCCGAATAGTTTTCCCACAGCTGACGTTACCGCCATGGCGATAACGCCCCAGAGTGTGACGCGCGCCGCACCGATGAAGACGTTTGCGCCGCCCGCATGTGCGGCAAGACCGCCCAGTAGCGTCAGAAAGAGCAATGAGGTTAAGGAAACCAGCGGAATTAGACTCGATGAGGAAGCTAAAATCGCTACTAGCAAGGGAATCGCAGCTCCTATTCCAAAACTTAGGGCTGATGTTAGCGCCGCCTGAATGGGGCGCGCGACTAGGGTTTCGGTAATGCCCAACTCGTCTTTGGCGTGGGCACCAAGGGCATCATGAGCCATCAACTGCTCGGCAACCTTTTTGGCGAGATCCGGCTTTAGCCCTCGCTCAACGTATATGGCGGCCAGTTCTTTGTGTTCACCGGCATCATCTGTTTTCAGTTCGGTCCGTTCGAGGGCGAGTTCTGCAGCTTCCGTATCTGCCTGCGAATGGACCGACACGTATTCCCCGGCTGCCATCGACATGGCGCCGGCGACTAAGCCTGCGGCTGCCGTGAGCACTACATTTTTATGATCGACGTGTGCGCTTGCCACACCCAGCACCAAGCTCCCCGTCGACAAGAGGCCGTCGTTCGCACCCAATACTGCCGCGCGGAGCCAACCAACTCTATTGATTCGGTGTCGCTCTTTGCCTTGTACCGGTATGCTTAACTTCTTCTTCATTGCGGCCTGCCCGTTCCGGCTTGCACGATTTATACCAACTTTTTTAGCGAGCGGCAGAAATCGTCGGACACCGACGGTATCTGGTCACTTGACCGTATGTTGTTATTCAGGACGGATTCTGGCGAAGCATTTAGTAGAGAATACTCATAACGTGAAGTTGGTCCTACGCGTGCTCTTGCAAGGTTGGTCATTAGAACTGAAAAGGAGTAGGAAAATGTCTGAACAAAACTCGGTAGTTGCTATATACGGAGCGCATACCTCTGCTGAAGAAGCAGTGAAAGAACTGCAGCGCGCTGGTATTGATATGCACAGTTTGTCGATTATCGGTAGAGGTTACCACACCGACGAAAACGTGGTGGGTTACTACAACACGGGTGACCGCATGAAGTACTGGGGCAAAGTCGGAGCGTTTTGGGGAGGGTTTTGGGGTTTGTTGTTCGGATCAGCTTTCTTCGCCATTCCGGGCCTGGGCGCTGTGCTGGTGGCAGGTCCTTTAGTTGCGTGGATCGTTGGCGCTTTAGAAGGCGCCGTTGTTGTCGGTGGTTTGAGCGCTGTCGGGGCGGGCCTGTTTAGCTTGGGCATTCCAAAAGATAGCGTCTTGAAATACGAGACGGCGCTTAAGACTGATAAATTCCTCTTGATCGTCCATGGTTCAGCCACAGAAGTGGAAAAAGCACGAGACGTTCTGGAAAGCACGCACCCCGAGAATGTTACATTTCATTCGCTTGAAGCAGTCGCAGCCGCGGCAAGATAGTGAATTTTGTATCGAATGCGGAGAACACAATGCTGAGAGATGCGAGCGAATTAGATGGTCTTGTTATCCGTGCCACTGACGGTGAGCTCGGAACAGCCCAGGAGTTCTATTTTGACGACGATTCATGGGCTATCCGTTACGTAGTAGTGGACACAGGAGGGTGGCTGAACGGGAAAAAAGTGCTCATTTCGCCCTTCTCCTTTGTTAAGACGGACTGGGAGGCGAGGCACATCGATGTGGCACTGACGAAGAAGCAGGTTGAAAACAGCCCCAGCATAGATACGCACCTACCCGTTTCCCGTCAGCACGAAGTTGCCTACCTCGGCTATTATGGATATCCGTATTATTGGGGCGGTCCCTACCTATGGGGACCCGGGTATTATCCCTCTGGATTGGCCGTGCCCACCATCGCTTCTCAGGAAAACAGGGCGGATACAAATCCCGGAGCCTCGAACGATACCCACCTTCGCAGCACGAAAGCAGTGACTGGGTATCACGTGGAAGCTGTAGATGGCCACATCGGGCACGTACATGGGTTCGTCTTGGATGAGGACGCTTGGGCCATTCGTTACATTGTTCTCTCGACGACTAATTGGTGGCCCGGCAAAAAAGTGCTAGTGTCCCCGGACTGGATTAAGAAAGTGAGTTGGGGAGAAGAAAAGTTCTTTACAACCCTTACCCGCGAGGCCATCAAGGACGCTCCTGAGTACATTGAATCGAGAAAGATTTCCAGAGAGTATGAAGACGATCTCTTCGCACATTATGGCCAACCGCCTTACTGGCAGAACGAGACCGAGCACAAATCATCCTTTTCCCTAAGCAGCGTTTAAAGTTTGGGCATGGGCATCCATATTAGGGCGGATGTCCATAGTTTTTCCTTGTTGTTGAAATTCATCGAATCATCGCCCAGCAAATGGGCATTGGAGAAAATATATGCTTTGGACACTTGTTGCCGTATTATTGATTCTTTGGTTGCTGGGATTTAGTCTCAGCATTGGCGGTGGTTTAATTCACATACTGCTAGTAGTAGCGCTAGTGGTGATCGTAATCAACTTGTTGACGGGACGCCGCAGCAGCGTGATTTAGGTTTTTCGAGATCTACTCTGGACAGCCTCGGAGCGCCAATGACTGGCAGTCAAAGAGCGAGATGCAAGAAACGTGCTATAGTGCCGCGGAGGTTCCGAAAGTTTTTCTGTGAGTTTAGGCCCCGGTTTAATTACCGGGGCCGCTGACAATGATCGGTCGGGCCTGTCCACTTATTCGGTGACGGGAGCTGCGTTTGGATACGCTTTGGACTGCAATACTCTCGTTTCCATTGATGGTCGCGGTGCAGATGATGTGCGCGCGCCTCGGTATGGTGAGGGGCGAAGGACCAGCAGGTGTAATTCGCCGGCGCTATTCCAAGTGGGGTGTTATGGGTGCGCGCCACAGAGCACGAGATCCGCAAGTCGCGAAACGATGTCGCTACCGGGATACTTTTCTCGAACCTGATCATGTACTTCATCATCCTCACAACCGCGGCCACTCTGCACGCGCACGGCAAGACGACCATCTCGACCACGAATGAAGCCGCGGAAGCGTTGAGACCCTCGCTGGGACTGGTGCCTACTGGCTGTTTAGTCTGGGTCTGATTGGCGCAGGTATAATGGCGTTCCGGTTCTTGCTGGATCGAGTGCTTACGCCGTTTCGGAAGGTGCAATGTGGCGTGGGTCTTTGGCCGACAAGGCCGGTCTGTCTCGCGAATTCTATGGAGTCGTCGCGGTTGGCCTTGCACTGGGACTCGCTTTGGATTACGCCGGTTTCAACGCCGTTTCAATGCTCTTCTGGTCGGCTGTCTTAAATGGTGTATCGGCCCCACCGCTGGTTGTCATTGTGCTGCTCTTAACGAGTAATCCCGCAGTTATGGGCGCGCGAGCCAATCCGCTGTGGCTGGCTATGCTGGGGTGGTTGACGGTAGCTATTATGACCATCGCCAGTTGCGCGATGGTTGCGACTTGGAAATAGGCCTCGGGAGATCGCTTCATCGTGCAGTCGGTTGAAAGTCGGAATACCAGTCTTCTTCGGTTGAGTTGTGTTTGATGAAATGCAGCACCTTAGCCTGTGATTGCATAGAGAAGTGCGTGATTTGCCAGATGCCCGGCGCCACGGGAGCTTTCTCGATTTCGAAGCGCGTTCCAGGCTCCACTTCCGCAAGAAATCCTCCGATCGATACAGGTCGGATTACTTGTGCGGTCACCTTCACCCATTCGTAAGTATCCTGATCGATCCACATCTCGCCGCGCATTCCGGGCAGTACCTGGCAATCCAAGTTCGGAGGCCGGTAACCATGCTTCGGAGTTGCAGTGAGAATCCAGACAGTTCGCTGTCCAACTTTTCGAGTGCCGGCGATTTCGAATTCGAACCCGAGGGACAACTGAGACATCATCTCGTGATCACTTCGTAGCTGCTTCGTGTAGTCGGCTATGCGTGTTTCCCGTTGCTCGGGAGTTTGTGCACGCCGCTCGGCCGCGGCTTTCCTTTCCTTCTGCAATTCTGAGTCTTCCCGTTCCGCCGATAGCGGTGTGCCTGAGCTGAGCAAACGCTGATAAGGTGAACCATCGATCATAGTGATTTGAAACGTCTTTACAGTCTTTCCTACTCGATCTCTCTCCTTGAAGTTGAATTGGGGTTCGGCGGCAAAGTCTTTGTCGTTTGCAGCGACAGAACGTTCAACGATTATCTTTACGTCGGGATGGGCTTGTGCTGCGAGGACAATAGCGCCGATTAAGGGAAAAACCCACAGGCTTCGCCAGGCTTGCTCAACGACTTTACGGTGTTGTTGTTTCAACTTCCACTGCCCGTCTGCCAGCCTTTCGGCTGGTCGCTTCTGTCCCAGACCGCACTGCCGCTTCCGTCTGCCTCAAGGAGGTGGTGAGCGAGGCACGTAGAGCGCGCCGGACCATTGGTTGTATCATCCATCGGATTGAACCCGGAATGTTGCGGCTTAAACCCATGGCTTCGAGTTCAAGATAGACGCCGCCATCTCGTTCAACATAACGCATCACGCTGAAGAGTTGCCAAATGATGCCGCTCCCTTCGCCCACCGATAACAAGCGTTGATTTGCCGCGCCGAAGCCGTCGATCTGCTGCACCAGCGTACTTTGGCTTATACTATATCCACTGAGATTCGATACGCCTACATAGCTGACTTCATAGGCAGTTGCGAAAGCCGTATCCACTAGATAAGTCTTGTTAAGCAGAACCATGGAGAAGCGATCTTTCGGCGCCGCCGTGTTTGTGGAGAAAGAGTCTTTTGGCTCTCCAGTAACCGTCGCTTTTGAGTCGGCTACGTTCGGGCGGTAAATGTCCTCGTATCGTGCGTAAGTGCGGACGACGCTGAGTACATCGCGGATCTTGGCCTTTGGGATGAAGACCGCCCCTACCCAATCGTTAATCAGGGCGGAAGGCAATCGCTTCGAAACCTTAGGATTGATTTGAGTGAGAGCAATCCCACCGGCGCGAACCTTCGCAAGACGTGCCGCGTTTTCATCTGTCCACAGGAATGTCTTGCCGCTGGTTGCCCGATCGGCAATTTTAGCGGTGGCGGAAACTATGTACAAACCCCATTCCCTTAAAGCAGCTGGTTGAAGCGTGGCCGCATTGGTTGCGGGCGGAATTATCAGCAGATTAAAGATAATAATCACTCGCCAAAAGGAAAATAAAGTCATCGGAAAATCAATCCCGTCTCTCCGCGCAGCGCTCCTGGCGACAAGGACCTGCTGCAACCTTATAAGAATCGCTGTCAAGATGCCATCAAATGGTGACCGCACTCTTTGGACGCAAGTCGGAAACCAACCGAGACCCGTCCTTTTTTAATAGGCCAACATTTTTGACTTCGTTTTGACGTTTTTCGGGGTAAATTTCAGGATGAGCAGCGCACGCCCGTGAACAGGAGCTCTGGAAATGAAACCGACTGAATGCACTTCAGCCTTTCCCTGCTAGGACCTGAATCTGGAGGTGACGGCAGCTTGATTCGGAGATTCTGCTCTTAGAAAGTATTCCTGCCAATGCGTAAAGTTTAAGCCTTAACCGTGATAATCAATCAAAAAGACAAAATCGACGGGTTCGATACCCTGGCTGACCTCGCGTTGAATTTGCGTTGGTCATGGAATCACGCGACCGACGAAGTTTGGCAACAACTGGATCCGAAACTCTGGGAAATCACAAACAACCCTTGGGTGGTTTTGCAAACCGCTTCCAATGAAAAGATCAAACACGTTCTGACCGATCCCGTTTTCCGCAAGAAAGTTGACGAACTTGTTGAGGCGCGACGAAAATCCTTAGAAACCCCCGCTTGGTTTCAGAAAAGCCACCAGAACACATCGCTCACTTGTGCCGCCTATTTCAGTATGGAGTTTATGTTGAGCGAGGCTCTACCCATTTACTCGGGTGGACTTGGCAACGTGGCCGGAGATCAACTGAAAGCTGCCAGCGACCTTGGTGTACCGGTTGTAGGGGTTGGACTGCTCTACCAGCAAGGATATTTTCGCCAAGTGATAGACAAGGAAGGTGGGCAGCAAGCTCTTTATCCCTACAACGATCCAGGCCAGTTGCCAATTACCCCTCTACGCCAGCCAAATGGGGAATGGCTGCGGTTAGAGATTGCGCTGCCCGGATACTCAGTCTGGCTGCGCACCTGGCAAGTCCAAGTAGGCAGAACGAAACTTTACTTGCTCGACAGTAATGACGCGGCTAACTTTCCGGCCCATCGAGGTATTACCAGCGAACTTTACGGAGGTGGCCCTGAGCTTCGTTTGAAGCAGGAACTGCTTCTCGGTATCGGAGGCTGGCGCCTGCTAAGTGCCCTCGGGCTCGCTCCCGAAGTCTGTCACTTGAATGAAGGACATGCGGCATTCGCGGTTTTGGAGCGCGCCCGCAGCTTTATGGAAGCGACGGGCCAGCCATTTGACGTGGCAATGGCCGCGACCCGGGTCGGGAATCTTTTCACTACTCATACAGCCGTCGCAGCGGGTTTTGATCGGTTTGACCCTGCGCTGATCTCGCAATACCTGGGTGGATACGCACAGGATAAACTCGGCATTTCGCCGCATGATCTTCTCGCTCTGGGGCGCCAGAATGCTGAGGATTCCTCAGAGCTGTTCAACATGGCGTACTTGGCCATTCGAGGCTGCGGTGCGGTCAGTGGCGTGAGTGAGCTGCATGGCAAAGTGAGCCGTCATATCTTTCTGCCACTCTTCCCTCATTGGCCGGAGGAGGAAATCCCAATTGGATCTGTCACCAATGGAGTACATGTGCCCACCTGGGATTCCGCGGCGGCCGACAATCTTTGGACAGAAACTTGCGGGAAGGATCGTTGGCTCGGAACAACTAAGAATCTGGATAAAGAGATCCGCCGCGTCTCAGACCAAGAACTCTGGCATTTCAGGAGTGCTGCGAGCAAGTCCCTTGTGGAGTATGCTCGAGAGCGGTTATCTCAGCAACTCGCAGCTTCCGGCTCATCGCCTCACAGTGTTGAAGCGGCCAAGCATCTCTTTGATCCCAATATTCTGACACTGGGATTTGCGCGCCGTTTTGCTACATACAAAAGACCTGATCTGCTGCTGCACGACCAACAGCGTTTACTGCGAATCTTGAGTAATGTTGAGTACCCAGTGCAACTCATCATCGCAGGAAAGGCTCACCCGGCAGACACGGCAGGGCAGGACTTAATCAAGAGATGGGTGCAATTTATCCGGCAGCCTGAAGTCCGTCCGCATGCCGTTTTTCTCGCTGACTACGACATGCTTCTCACTGAGCACCTTGTCCAAGGAGTAGATGTCTGGATCAACACGCCACGACGTCCTTGGGAAGCATGCGGCACCAGCGGTATGAAAGTTTTAGTGAATGGCGGAATCAATTTATCGGAACTCGATGGCTGGTGGGTGGAGGCTTATACTCCCGAAGTCGGTTGGGCCTTAGGAGATGGCAGGGAACATGGGGCGGACCCCGCCTGGGATTGTAAGGAAGCCGAAGCTCTCTATCGCTTACTGGAACGAGAAGTGATCCCCGAGTTCTATAACCGCAACGCGCAAGGAATCCCGACCGCTTGGGTGGCACGAATGCGAGAAAGCATGGCTCAACTCACACCGCGTTTTTCTGCCAGCCGAGCCGTTTGTGAATACGCTGAAAAACACTATATTCCGGCGGCGGCGGCTTTCCGAGCGCGCGCAGCCGACAAAGGCGCGGCAGGGAAGCAAGTAGCGGATTGGCAACAAGCTCTGCGGGAACAGTGGAGAAAGCTGCGATTTGGAGAAATGAAAATAGAAGCGAAAGGCGACATGAACTCCTTTGAAGTGGAAGTCTTCGCCGGTGAGCTGGATTTGAATTCTGTCCGCATGGAGCTTTATGCGAATGGGGTTGACGGAGGTAGTCCACTCCGGCAGGAGATGAAGCGGTTGAGTCCATTGCCCGGCACTCCTAGCATTCAGAGATATGGATTGGATTTGCCTAAGACTCGGCCAGCCGGCGACTACACAGCGCGCGCGATACCCTGCTTCGCCGGTGCCGCCGTTCCGCTGGAAGCCGCCCAAATTTTGTGGCAACGGTGATGAAGACGTTAAAGCGTGAGCCGCTCGATCATCTTTCCGTTCGGAGAATTCTCGTTCCTATTGTCTTCGCGGATTCGTCACGTCACATTTTGCCTCAGGCCGCTTGGTTGGCGCGCCGCTTACAGGCAGAGATTACTCTCTTGCATGTGGTTGAACCGCTCAACTATCCCGCTGGTATTTTCGAGGTCGGCGACAAGATTACAGCGCAAGATTTGACCTCCCGCGTCATCCTCCAGGCTCAGCGTGATTTGGACCAGCTCTTTCTGCCGGAACTAGATGGGATTGTTGTGACCCGCGTTCTGCTCCACGGCGAACCAGCCATCGAAATTGCCAACACTGCATTTCGCAAAGACATCGACCTCATCATGATGGCGACGCGTGGTTTTGGAGCTTTTCACCGTTTTTTGGTAGGTTCTGTCACCGCCAAGGTGCTGCATGAAAGCGATTGCCCGGTTTGGACCGCTGCTCATTCGGAAGACCCTGCCGCGTCGGCCGAGATCGACGTTCGAAACGTTCTATGCTCGGTAGATCTGAGCCATCACAGTTACCGGACCACAGCGCTGGCAGCTCAGCTGGCAACCTCCTTAGGTGCGGCCCTTACTCTCGTCCACATAACTGAGAGCGTCGGGACCTACGGTCCTGGAGGAATGCGCGTCGATTCTGAATGGAGGGAGGCGATCGTCGGTTTAGCGACGAAGGAAATGGATGCGCTGCAACACACCGTTGGGACTAACGCCGAAGTGATCATTGATAGCGGCAATGTCTTGCAGCTCTTGAATCAGGCGGCACAACAGTCAAAAGCCGACTTGTTGGTGATTGGCCACAGCCCCATTCGCAGCCACTTAGGAAATAACGGCAACGGCTTCGCGATCATTCGCGAATCTCGGATTCCAGTGCTAAGCGTTTGACGGGCGCGGGTGGAGTAATAAAACTTCTTTCACTCGATTAACCAATTCGACGGTGGTAAAAGGCTTTGGAAAAATTTCGAATTCCTGAACAGCTTCGCGAGTTTCCAGATCAACATCGTCCAGCATGCCGGCTACGATGAGGACCGGAAGTCCGGGGCTTTTCAGACGCAAATACATCGCGGCATCATGTCCAGAAACGTTCACCGTGTAGGGACGGACAATGAGCAGGTCAAATTTGTATTCCTTCAACAGGTCCGCCGCGGCTCCAACATCTACCGCAGTAAGCACGGAGTGACCCGCCGATTCAAGTGCTTTTCGAATAACACTTCGGATACCTTGGTCGGATGCGAGGAGCAGAATGGTTTCGTTCATCGAATTCACATGCGGATCGGAAGAGGGGACCGCAGAACTTCAAAGTTGCCGCGGTCTTGGCGGTAATTGGACGACGTTGCTTTCTGATTTTTCTCTTGTAATTCGTTGACTACCGGACTCACATTTTGAATCCGGGCGGCGACTTGCTGACCCTGTGCCCGCTTGGATTTCGAATCAAAGTCGCCGGTCAAAGTGATGATGGCATTTTTCACTGTAAACTTCACATTGTCGTCAAGCTTGGCTTCAACCAGTGCGGCATTCAGATTTCCCCCAATTCCTTTGTCCGGGTCGGAAGCCGCTGTCTTGGCGTATGGCTGGTCCGGAGGAATCATCGTTATTTGGTTAGCCACCACTTCAGGGCCTGCAATCGACTTGGCAAGATTTTTCGCTTGCGCCTTGTCGCTTTCGGCAGGAACGTGTCCGCCCAAAGTGATAACGCCTTTTTCGGCATCTTGGCTGGATGTCACGTCTTGGAGCCCCGCTTGATCAAGTGATGTACGGAGTGTGGTGTTTAGACTGGGAGCTTTTGATGCCGCACTCGAGCATGCTAGGAGCGACCCGAGAGCGGCGAGCGCCAATAAAGCGGATACCCGTTTGAGATTATTCATAATGTTTCGTTTTATTGATTGATGTTGTCGAAAGACGTTGGTCAAATTTGGTCAAGTGACAGCATATGGCCGTTTTTCCCACCTTGCGCCTGCTTAAGTGTGGCAAGCCCCTCAATAAAATCGATGGGCTTGCCAATCTTAGTTATTTTGCAGCCAACGCAACCGCCGGCTGTGCCGATTTCTCATGCGCCAACTTCGACGATGTGTGCGCGTTTGTAGAATGATCCAAGGCTTCTCTAGCATGCTGATGGCAAGCTTCGTGATGTCCCGTTCTGCAGTATTCTGCTGCAGAACGGTGGCTCTTGGCGGTAGTCTCATGTTCCCGCGCCGCGGCAGCGTGTGCTTCAACTACATGGTTGTCTTTGTTTATTGAAATATTCCTTTGTCGATGCCCGGCCGTCCGGAATCATCGATCAACGTAATGCACGCGGCTGGCCTTCCACAATGATAAAGTCTTGAATTTCTTTTGACATTATCTTGACGATATTTCCATTACAGTGAAGCAGTGAATTCACCACCATCGGTCAACAAAGCCGCTGACACGCAATCCGTCATGCGCTTGCCTGTGATCGGCGCTAACTGGAAGCTACACAAAGACCCCGCCGAAACGGAGTCTTTCTTTGAGAAATTCCGATCGCTTGTCGATGACTTCGGTTACTGTGAGGTCATCATCTGTCCACCCTTTCTCGATATTGCAACTGCCGTGATCGCTGCCGAACAAACAACAATCCACATTGGCGCGCAAAATCTCTATTGGGAGAACACTGGCGCTTTTACTGGAGAGGTCTCGGGTGAAATGATCAAGGCATCGGGCTGTTCGCACGTGATTGTCGGTCATAGCGAGCGACGCCACTATTTTGGAGAGACGGATGACACCGTACTCAAGAAGCTTGTGGCAGCGCTCGAAGCCGGACTGACCCCGATTGTTTGCATTGGTGAACGTGAAAGTAAGAATGTAGAGTCTGTGCTGGAAAAGCAGTTCAGGTGCGGTATTGCCCCATTGTCGCCTGATCAGTTTGCGAAACTGATCATCGCCTACGAGCCAATTTAGGCGATCGGTGTAGGCAAGACGGCCACACCGGAAATGGCCGCGGCAGCTCACCGGCTCATACGTGGCCATGTGACAAAGCGTTTTGGCGGGCCGGCTGCAAATCAAGTCCGCATCATCCTCGGCGGTCACCCCAAAAGCGGCCAATAGAAAGTAGGTCAGGACAAGGGTAGTTATAGCGCGTGAGAGGGCTGCTGGCAAGTATTTTTTGTGCGGAGCTTTGGATTTGGGTAAGAGTGTGGCAAACTGGCGCTACCTGAGCGGAGGATACGGCAACGCTGGGAAGCGACCAGAGCGCCGACTTAGGGGCTGACAGAACCGGGTGGCGACTGCACCACCCGGTTTGAGCTTCTGTTAGCGGGAACGCGGAAAATCCCAGGGGCTTGGGGACGGAGTTCCCATGGTATGTGAGCGCGTTTCCATGTTTAAGGTTGGTGGTTCCGTTAGTCTTGCGGCGGTAGCGCTGTTTTAGTGCGCCAGCTACGTGGCCCACATTTCAGCAGATGACCGTGATGCAACAAGCGGTCAAGCATGGAGCTCACGGCGGCGGTATCGCCAAGCACTTTGCCCCAATCTTCGACGGGGCGATTAGAAGTCAACAATGTACTCGCTCGTTCATAACGGCGCATGACGATTTCGAGCAGATCTTCGGCGGCAGTGAGTGGAAGTTTGCGCATGCCGAAGTCGTCGATGATGAGCAACGGAACAGTCGCGAGCGCTGTCATGAACTGCTTACGCGTGCCTGCCGCCGCGGCATCGGCGAGATCGTCGAGCAGCACATGCGCTTCGCGATAATGCACGCGGTAGCCCTGCAAAATTACGGCTTGGCCGATGGCTTGGGCCAGATGACTTTTGCCGGTGCCGCCCGGCCCGAGGAACAAGGCGTCTTCATGTTTGGCAACGAAGCCACCCGTGGCCAGATCGAAGATGAGACTGCGATTCATCTTCGGATTGAAGGCGAAGTCAAAGTTGTCAAGTGAGCGATGTGGATCGCGAAAGTCGGCTTGTTTACGACGTCTTTCCAGCAAGCGGTCGCTGCGTTTTGTGAGTTCATCGGAGATTAGGCACGAGAGCAGATCGATGGGTGCCATTGGTTCGGCTTGTGCCTGGCGCAAACGTGTTTCGAGTGTGTGCGCCATGCCGCTTAAACGGAGTTGGCACAAAGCGTTTGCAGTTCAGTGATATTCATGATTGTTTTTCTTCCTTGGGCTTGTCCTTTGTTCTTTCTTCAATAAGGTCGCGATAAAGATTGAGTTGACGGATCAATGGATCGACTTGTTTGAGGCTGAGGGGCAGTTGGCTATTGCGTTCCAGATAACGGCGTACGAAACGGTAGTCGATGGCTTCCATTTCGAGCGCTGCGCCGCACGCGTCTTCGACGCGAGCGATGCCATACTTTTTGGTAAACGACAAGATGCCTTGTATGCGCCGCACCGCTGGTTCACCTTGCTGCGCATGCATGAGCTTGGAAAGTTTGCCGATGCTCTCACCCGCCGTGGCCATGCGGGCCAGCAGTTGTACAACACCAATGGGCGTGCGCTGTGGACGATCTTCTTCCTTGATGCGATGGCGGCCACGCTCACCGCGCAAGTGCTCACGCAGCAGTTGACCACTACGCGGATCGAGCAGCCGTACATGTCTGCCGTCCCACTGCACTTGCACCTTTCTGCTAATCCAGCCGGGCGGCGCGCTGTAGTAAGCGGCTTCTACTTCGACACAGCCATCCAGGTGAACTGTTCGTTCGCCGTATTGGTAATAGCGAAACGGTTCGAGAGGCAAAGGCAACAATGAAGGTTTTTCTTCGGCGAACATGGCCGCCACTTGGCGCTTCGTTGTGCCGTGAATGCGAGTGTCGGCCCAACGCTCCTCCCATTGATCCAAGTAAGCTTGCGCTTCTTCCATGCTTTCGAAGCGTTGTCCTTTCAGTGGAGTTTTCTGCGCGTGACCGACACCGCTTTCCACTTTGCCTTTGCGATCCGGATCGCCAACACGACAGGGCATCGCGACCGCGCCGTAGTGTGCCAGCACATCGCGGTACAGAGGGTTCAGCGTGGCATCGTAGATATCGGGCTTAAGAACGCCTTCCCCTAAGTTGTCCGGCACAACGATCTTCACGGCGCCGCCGAGTTTGCGGAAGGCGCGTTCATGCAGTTCAGCCCAGATACGGGTGCTCGATTGAAAGGTGAGTAAGCGAACGCACTTGCGGCTGTAACCGAGTGTCAATACAAACAAGCGCGAGCGGCGATACTTGCCGCTGTTGGGATCGCGGATCGTAGGGCCGGTGCCATAATCGACCTGCGCCTCTTGCCCTGGCTCTGTGATGATCACCGCGCGAGGGTCGGGAGAAGCAGGGCCGCGTAGTTTGCGGACGAAGCGTTTGACACTCTCATACGCGCCGGGGAAACCGTGCCGGTCCACCATCTCTTGGAAGATCGACATGGCGTTGCGGCCACGCGCCAGCCCGTTCAGAATGAGTTCGCGGTACGGTTCACTCACACTGGCGGCAGTGTCAGGGACCATTGGAAGAGTTGCTGCTTCCGCGGCAAAAACTGCTGCAGAGTCGGTGGTCACCCCATTGGCCGCTTTTGGTTCCGGCGGGTCGGTGGTAACCTCGTTGGCCGGTTTTGCCGGCGCCTTCTTGCCCCAACTGCCCGGCGGTCGTATGCCTACGCCAGCGGCTTTCAAATACTCGCCCGCCGTCTCGCGACGCACGCCCGTATGCTTCTGAATCTGCCGCAGCGACCAGCCTAACTGGCCCAGGACGATGACTTGTTTCTTCTTTTCTTCGCTCAAGACATTGCTCACATCGATGGAGGGTATTCCTCCGTCGATTTCAATGTCCTGACTTACTTTCTATTGGCCGGTTTTGGGGTGACCATTATTGGCCGCTTTTGGGTGACCGCTGAGGTCATCTATGGCGGCAGTGTGAAGCCCGACAATGCGAAAAGTCTTATGGCACACCAAGAGATCGATGGATTTCTCGTCGGCGGTGCCAGTCTCGATCCTGCCACCTTCGCGGAATTAGTAAATCTTCGCAAGTCAGAAGAGAAAGCCGAATCAAGGATCAATGGAGGTGCCAGTATGTCTAAAACAGCTGTTGGTTTGTTTAAGAATTCTCTAGTGGCAGACCAAGTCGTGCACGATCTCAATGTGAGCGCATTCCCTCAAAAGGAGATTCATGTGCTGCGGGAGCCACTCGATATGCCGGTCACTGGGGTAATGAGTATTCCACACACCGATTTCCAGGTGCGCTTAGAAAGGGAGTTAAAGGCGATTGGCGCTACTGTTCCCGAGGTGAACGCTTACGCCCACGGCGTCAGTCACGGAGGAGTCCTTGTCTTC
This sequence comes from Bryobacterales bacterium, assembly GCA_003169195.1. Lineage (GTDB taxonomy): Bacteria > Acidobacteriota > Terriglobia > Bryobacterales > Bryobacteraceae > Bog-105. Next base: position 40,800 of record PMQB01000633.1, on the reverse strand, counting down.
GCAACTGGATCAAACGAAGAGGTTGACAGCGCGAGTGCAATCATGAACCGTCACGGAGCACTCCAGGTGGAAGACCTCATCGGCAGAGAGCCGAACACTGCGGCGATGATCGGTAAGCAAGAACCTCTTGTCTTTGCAAATTCAATCCAAGCCGGTAGAATCCGTCAATCGGGTGGCGGGGCACGCATGTTTGTTTGGTAGCTCGCGGGCACTCAATAGGAAACCTGAATGAAATCCGTAAACCATACCCGCGCACTGCACGAGCTTGGCAGAGCGTCTGGCTGGATACATTACCAGGGGGCTGCTTACAAGTGGAACTTTGGGTGAGTAGATTCGTAATGTGATCCGCAAAAGCGAGCAGCGTTTTCTCAGGCATGGTATTTAGCGTGTTCGGTCAGACGATGCCTCTGGATGGAGGCGATGCAGAAGCTGTCATTGACGAGTTTGCCAGGGCTGGGATAGACGTTAAGAAGCTCGCTGACGATCTACAAAGCGAAGGAGCCGCTGGGTTCATCAAATCCTGGAAAGATCTGCTAAATTGCATAGAGTCGAAGAGTTTTGCACTCGCGGCCACTGTTTAGGATTTAGATGACAACTCCACCAAAACCAATCGATATCGTTCCACTTAAGAACCGCCCCGCTTGGAAAGCTTTAGAAGAACACTACGCAAGGGTGCGAGACTTACAGCTTCGGCAACTCTTCGCCACAGACCCGCAACGCAGCGGTACTTTCACAGTGGAGGCCGTAGGGCTCTATTTTGACTATTCGAAACACCGAATCAACGCTGAAACCCGGAACTTGCTCGTAGAACTAGCTGAACAATCGGGACTTCGCCAGCACATCGATGCGATGTTTAGAGGCGACAAAATTAATGTTACGGAGCAGCGCTCTGTCTTGCACGTTGCTTTACGTGCCCAGAAGGGAGAGCCATTCTTTTCCGATGGTGTGGACGTTGTGCCCGAAGTTCATGCGGTGCTTGACAAGATGGCTGCCTTTGCCGAACAGGTGCGCAGCGGTGCGTGGAAGGGTCACACAGGAAAACGCATCAAGAACGTGATCAGCATTGGGATTGGCGGTTCCGATCTCGGACCGGTGATGGCGTATGAAGCTCTTAAACACTATAGCCAGCGCGACATGACATTCCAGTTTGTCTCAAATGTCGATGGCACCGACTTTGTTGAGGCGACACATGGTCTCAGCGCAGAGGAAACGCTGTTCATCATTTGTTCTAAGACATTCACAACGCTTGAAACGATGACGAACGGTCGCACTGCCCGCTCTTGGGCACTCAACCAGTTGAAGGATGAGAAGGCAGTGGCGAAACATTTTGTCGCCGTTTCAACTAATACCGCTAAGGTTGTGGAATTCGGCATCGACAGCGCCAATATGTTTGAGTTCTGGGATTGGGTCGGTGGACGTTATTCCATGGATTCGGCCATCGGGCTTTCTACGATGATTGCCATTGGTCCCGACCATTTCCAGGCGATGCTCGCGGGTTTCCATGCCATGGATGAGCATTTCCGTACGGCTCCCTTTCATCAGAACTTGCCTGTGTTGATGGGGCTGCTCGCTGTTTGGTACAACACGTTTTTTGACGCCCAGACCGTGGCTGTTCTGCCGTATGACCAATACCTCAAGCGTTTCCCTGCCTACCTCCAGCAATTGACCATGGAGAGTAACGGCAAGCAAGTTACACTTGATGGCAAACGTGTTAGCTATCAGACTGGACCAATCTATTGGGGCGAGCCCGGGACTAACGGACAACACTCTTTTTATCAGCTCATCCACCAGGGAACGAAGCTCATACCGTGTGACTTTATTGCTTTCTTGCAGACCCTCAATCCAGTTGGCACTCATCATGAGTTACTGCTGGCGAACGTGTTCGCGCAGGCCGAAGCTCTAGCGTTCGGCAAAACTCCTGACGAAGTTAGATCGGAAGGCACTGCAGAGTGGCTTGTCCCGCACCGCACGTTCGAAGGCAATCGGCCGTCAACTGTGATCTTAGCTGAGAGGCTTACGCCTGAAACGCTAGGTAAATTAATCGCACTTTACGAACACAGCGTATTTACGCAGGGCACCATCTGGCAGATTGACTCTTTTGACCAGTGGGGTGTGGAACTTGGCAAAGCGTTGGCTAATCGCATCATCCCGGAACTCGCGGAAACTGCCGATAAAGAGTTAACGCACGATAGCTCTACAAATGCGCTGATTCGAAAATACCGCAAACTTAGCGCGAACTCGAGCAAATAGCAATCAGAAATCCTTGCGCGAGATGCCCAATTTGCGCATCATTGCGTTCAGCGTCGTCCGATGAAGCCCCAGTTTGGTGGCGGCCGCCGTAACAACTCCACTGCTCTCCCGAAGAACTCTTACAATGTAATCGCGCTCCACTTGCTCAAGCGTGGCGCTGCTATTCGGCTCCGGAGCATCCTCACGGATTTCTGCTAGGGGTGCCCGAAGGCTCGGCCCCTGCGAAAGGATCACCGCCCGTTCCATGAAGTTCTCAAGTTCTCTTACGTTACCCGGCCAACGCCAACTCACCAGTGCTTCCATCGTGTTTGTTGGGATTTTCTCGATCGTCTTTTCCATTTTTGCAGCATACTTCTTTGTGAAGTGACGCACCAGCACCGGTATATCTTCGGGACGGTCGCGGAGCGGAGGAGTTGTGATGGGAAAGACCTTCAATCGGTAATAGAGGTCGCTTCGAAAGAGCTTCTCACCCATCATTTGGTTTAGATTCCGGTTGGTGGCGGCCAGTAGCCGCACGTCAATCGGAATGGTGCGAGTTCCGCCTAATCTCTCAAACGATTTTTCTTGCAAAGCGCGGAGCAATTTCGGTTGAAGCTCAATCGGAATATCTCCCACTTCATCCAGAAAGAGCGTGCCTTTGTGGGCCATTTCAAAACGGCCGATCTTCTGCGTCAACGCTCCAGTGAAGGCGCCTCTCTCATAGCCAAACAGTTCGCTCTCCAACAGTCCCGTCGGAATGGCGGCACAGTTCAAGGTAACGAAGGGAAGAGTGCGGCGTGGGCTGATTTTGTGAATCGCTCTCGCGATCAACTCCTTGCCTGTACCGGTTTCACCCAGGATCAATACGGTGGCATCGGTTGGCGCAACGAGTTCGACTTGGCCCATCACGCGCTTCATCACCATGCTGGTGCCCACAATCTCCGTGTAGTCGCCCAGGGCCAGGTTTGGGTCTTCTTCAGTGGTTTCAATCCGGTCGCGATCTCGCAAGTCTTGTACAAACGTGACCCAGCGGAATGGCGATAACTTCAAAACGGCTGTGGTCACCAGCACGGGAACGCGAGTGCCGTCTTTCCGAATAAACTCTTTCTCAAAAGGCGTACAGGCGCCAAAGTGTAGTTCTTCTTCGTGGGCTAAATCGTCTAGCGCAAAATACTCCGGTGGCGTGAGGTTGGGCCAGTTGACACGTCCCTCTTGCAGATCCTCTCGCGTATATCCCACGATATCGAGAAATGCATCATTTGCCTCCGGTATTTGATCAAACTCACCCCAGACAGTGCCGGCGATGGTCGATTCCGCGCGCACAGGTCGAGAGCGGACGCGCTCCCGGCGTAACTTCTCATCTCGCTTGTGACGGTCGCTGAAATCACGACTCACGGCGGCAAAGCCTTGCATTTCACCGGTTTCGTCTTTCAGCGCCACTATAATCGCGTTGGCCCAAAAGCGTGAACCGTCCTTTTTTATGTTCCAGCCTTCGTTGCCAACGTGGCCATGCGCCGCGGCGCGGTTTAACTGTTCCTGTAGTTTGATCCGCAGAGGTTTTTCGTCGGAGTATAAAACAGCTACATTCTTGCCTATGACTTCCATGGCGCGGTACCCGTAAATACGCTCAGCTCCGGCATACCAACCGGCAATCCTTCCTTCGGCATCTAACAAGTACAAGGCGTAATCTTGCACCCATGTCGGAATCTGCTCGGTAGAACTAGCTTCTGTCTCTTTAGTTGCTGTCCCGTCTTGCAGTGCGACAACATGCCGCAACGGCAAAACATTTGCCTTCGCGATGAACTGCAACTCACTTGAGTTGGCGTCGCGCCCTCTTAATTCAAGAGTTCCCGTCTGCTCTCCTTGCGTATCTAAAGCTTGCAAAAGCTTCGAAACGTGCGGCCTGAGGCCCAGCTGGGTAAATTCCGCGAGCTGGCGTCCAATGATCTCCGAACGCGTTAAACCTAATAGCTTACCCGCTCCTACGCTTGCGTCCCGGCAATTGCCGTGATCGTCCGCGATCAGAACTGGTGAGTAGGAATGGTAAACGATAGACCGAAAAAGTTGTTCGAGCTCTTTCGGACCGTTTTGCGTAAGCCAGCGAGCTACTCGTGGCTGAGAGGCCATGGAGTCCAGATAGTGTTTCTCCTTTGCCCCGATCATCCAAGCCGGCAACCCCGATGGGAACGTTTGCACGTCCTCTGACATAGAGGTGGCTGAAACTGTTCGGACAACGCAAGCGTATCATCAAGCGACGATAATTGCAACCGAGCTGACCAGATTTGGTCAATACATTCCTCACCTTACAGTACCGGCTACACGGCTCTCGACCGAAGAGTGACGTTATATGGTCATTTGGCCGATTTGGGTCCGCTCTGCAAACTCTAAGCCTTTGGTTGCTGCGCAAGCGTTGTGATCCGCCGCACAGCCCAGTCGCACATTGTTTCGGCCAGTGACTTGCAAGCACACATACAAGTGCGCAACCTAAGCAAGATTGAGGTGGGAAATGGCCGTATCGTTTCAGGGCTTTCGCTCTCTCGTTGAAAATAATCCTGATGCGATCTCGTTGATCGACAGACGGGGCGAAATACTCTATGGAAGCGCGTCTAGTACCAAGATGTTCGGCTATCAGCCGGAAGAGATCGTTGGGCGGAATTGCCTCGATTTAATTCATCCAGAAGACCGCGACCATGCCAACGGCACGTTACAAGAAGTGCTTGCAACGCCGCCAGGCCCCTTTCACTGGGATGCCAGAGTGCTGCACAAAGACGGGACCTACTGCTGGGTAGAGAGTACGCTTTCTAATCTCCTGTTTGAACCCGAAGTGCAGGCGATCGTAATGCAGCAGCGTGACATCAACGCGCGCTGCATCGCCGAAACGCAAAGACAGGCATATGCGGATGAATTAACCCGTTCCAACTTGCGGCTGGAGGAGTTCGCGCGCATCGCAGCTCACGACTTGCGGGAACCTTTGCTCACCATATCCTTATACTCGGAAATGATCCTGAAGAAGACCCAAATGGATGCTACTGGAAAGCAAATGGCGCAAATCGTCGTCGATAGTGCCACGCGCATGGTCACTCTCATCGAGGGGCTCCTTTCGTTTGCCAGTACTGGTTTGCATGAACCGCCGAGATTCGTGGACCTACGGCACGCCGTGGCGCAGGCCACTCAGAATCTCGCATCCCCCATTAGGACGAGCGGTGCCGCGATTGTGGTCGGCCCCTTGCCCGTAGTGAAAAGCAACGAAAGTCATTTAGTAAGCATTTTCCAGAACTTGCTTAGCAACGCCCTGAAATACCGTACTGAACGTCCGCTAAGAATAGGGATCAAAGCGGAGCAGAGGGGGCCAGACTGGGTTGTAAAAATTGACGACAACGGGCTCGGCATCGCGAACGAAAATCAAGCTCGCATATTCATGCCGTTCTTGCGTGTGGCCAGCAGAACGGTGCCAGGTTGCGGTCTTGGCCTCGCCGTTTGTAAGAAGATCGTTGAAGAATTGGGCGGCACGATCTGGGTTGAGTCTAAGCTCGGCGAAGGATCAACTTTCTGTTTTACGCTTTGTGCAGACAAAAACACGAAAATTCCCGAACTCGCGTATGGCGAATCTGTTTAAATGGTTTCCCAAAGCGGAATTCAGCGAGGCTTTCAGTCTGTTGAAGCGAGTGGTTCAACAGTGGAATGCCGACAACGCCATGAGTTGGAGTGCTTCGGTTGCCTTCTACACTCTGCTTTCTGTCACTCCATTGTTGATTTTGATGGTTGCCATCGCTGGTTTCGTTTATGGCCGTGATGCGGCACAAGGAGAATTATTCCGAGGGGTACGAAATCTGATCAGCCCTGAAATCAGTCCCGCCGTTCGAATGATGTTGGCCAGTCCGCGCGAGGCGTCAACTGGGTTGATCACGGTTATCTTCGGGGCACTTGTTTTGTTTTTTGGAGCGTCGTCGGCGCTGACGGAGATTCATGACGCGTTGAATGCAATATGGCATGTGGCCGTTGATCCAAACGCCACCGAGACAGCAACTTTGTTGCGTTTGGTTAAGGAGCGCGTATATTCGTTTGGCGTCATAATCGGCTGTGGACTGCTTCTTCTCGCCTCTTTACTGCTCGAAACCTGGATTGCCGATTTGGAGGCGATATTTGATTTGCGCATGATGAGGTCCGGCGATTGGTTTCGCCCAGTTGTTTTCGCGCTGTCATTCCTAACGATCACGTTTGTGTTTACTGTCATCTATAAATTCATTCCAGACGTGGATCTGAATTGGCGCGATGTGGCGGTGGGCGGCTTGGTGACTTCATTGCTGTTTGTCGCCGGCAAGCAACTCATTTCGCTGTATATCGGAAAGACCGACCTGGGTTCCGCGTACGGTGCGGCCGGATCGCTCATCGTAGTTTTGCTCTGGGTCTATTACTCGGCTCAGGTCTTTTTCCTTGGCGCGGAGTTTACGAAAGTATATGCGGAGACGTTCGGTTCGCGGAGAGATAAGAAGGAGATCACTTTGTCTTGATTTGGATGAGATCGCCAAAATCATTGGCTACGGCGGTCGATTGTGCGCGATACGCGCGGGCATCCCCATACGGCAACATGTGTGCATCTCTGGAGTGGGACTGTAAGCTTCGACGCGCATGCTTAATGGGACAAAAGTGTTGCTCCGTGCGCGCAGCGATTTCAGTGATGTAGGCTAGTAATCCATTGGCATACGAACAATAAACACAAGCCACTTTCTCGATTGCGTTTAGATACGCGAGATGCCCTCGATCATAAACCAGATAGTCGCTACGCCGAACTTTTGGGATCCCGTAAATGGGAAAGCAAACGGCTTGATAGATTGCAACCGTGAGATCAAGCAACAAAAACGGCACCACGCAAACATAAATTAAAGGCGACGTTAGTACCACAAGGAGCGGTGTGCTCCGCATGTGTCGCCACATCGAGATCCTTTGTAAGCGGTGTTCCGCCCGCATTTCTGCAGAGAAACGCGCCGGCTGTTCATCAAGCATCTGGGTATTCACCTTAATCTGTTGTGCAAGAAGATGGCCTTCGACTTTGGTACTTGGGGTGCATCCACAGAAGGTAGGAGTAAACAAACATGAAAAGCGTTTTGGATGAACCGCTGACCAACGGAAGCCCGGCAATATCAACCGGGAGCAACTGCGGGTTGGACGAAGTGGAGGCGGTCATTACCAGAAAGATAGAAGAAGGCATAAATGAGGCGAAAGCAGCCTTTTATCAGAAGCTTGAGGATGGCCGGGTGCAGGCGGAACGGCTTTTGAAACAAGGTCAGTATGCCGTTGAGGATGGAGTGAGCGAACTGGCTCACAAAATCAAAAAGAACCCGATCAGCTTCTTGGGAATTGCTTTTGCCGTGGGTGCCGCCTGCGGTTTATTGTTGTCGCGTTCTTCCCATCGCCAAAACACAGATTGACGCTCGTAAGTCACGCTGACCGTATCTCGTCATCTATGCGATTCATCTAAATTGGAGACGACAATGAATGTAGCAATTTTCCCGTTACCCCGATACAAGTCAATCTCTCGCAGCACGGTAGCCTTAGCTGGTTGGCTTGTTCTTTGTTTCGCAGCTTCGGGCACGGCGTTTTTTGTCTCCACGAATGGCTGGTATGCCAGTTTGCAGAAGCCGTCATGGAATCCGCCGGGGTGGATATTTGCGCCGGTTTGGACGTCGCTCTATTTGATGATGGCGTTAGCGGCGTGGCTGGTTTGGCGCGAAGGCGGGTGGCGAGTACAACGCCGAGCTCTTAACGTGTTTATCCTTCAATGGGCGCTCAATGTACTTTGGACGCCTTTATTTTTTTGGAGACACCTCGTTGGGCTGGCTTTCTGGGAAATTGTTACACTTTTGTCTGTATTGGTAGTGACAATCGTTTTATTCCAAAGGGTCAGGCAAGCCGCGGGCTTGTTGCTCCTGCCCTATTTGTTTTGGGTGAGTTTCGCGGCGTCGTTAAATTTCACCATCTGGCGTTTGAACGGCTGAAAGACATCTAAGATGCGTAAACACTTCAGGCCGATCGGCTCTCCTCGCAGAGTGGATGTCGCGTCCGTGATAGCGACTCACGCTGTATCCAGCGGGTGCGTAGCCTGCACGCGTACTGAGAAGGCGAGATTCTAGGGCGAACTCGGAAACGCGGAGTCTGTTTGCCACACCGGCGACTGAGTCTTCCTGCGAGTCGCTGAGCACTATCACGTTTTGCAAAAGCGGTTGCAGTGCGGCGATCACGTCTCTCAACAGTTCGGTTAGTTGTCCAATGGAGAAAGCTTCTTCCGGCGTAGGAGCCGCCGTTCCTCGTAGCTCCCTCTGCCGCAGAGGGTGGTGGTTTGTTACGATATGCAACATTCGAGTTAAAACTTTTAGTGGCGTTGACTTTGTCCAGGTGAAGTCAAGCTTTAGAATACGCATTCTGAACTTGGTCTTCCGCCTCCTCCATATCGGCAAGAGTACCGCGAGCCATTTTAAGCGAACCACCGAAAGTGCGTCGCCTGCACTTTAGCATCCGTTAAGATTGATCTCGATTGGACTCCAGAATGCATAAGAGTTAGCTGGAAACATCATGACAACTACACTTCCGATGAACACCCAGCTCACAGAGCAAAAGACTGAATTGCAGACCTATGGAACCGTTGCTAACCGGCCCATATCGCTCGACCAAAAAGTTCGCCTAACCAGTGTCAGCGGGCTGAATCAGGTTCTGGCAGACACCATGACATTGCGCGACATGTATAAGAAGCACCACTGGCAGGCCGCAGGCCCGACCTTCTATCAACTCCATCTACTCTTCGACAAGCATTGGAGCGAACAGGTGGAACTTGTTGACGTGTTGGCCGAGCGCATTCAGACTCTTGGTGGAGTCACGATCGCCATGGCTCCGGATGTGGCCGAGTTGACCAGAATCAGCCGGCCCCCCAGAGGACCCGAGAACAGCACGATTCAGTTATTCCGTTTGTTACAGGCTCATGAGCTGATCATCGCAGAAACTCGTGAATTGGCGCATACCGCCGCAAACGAAGGCGACGATGGAACGAACGACTTACTTGTTAGCCAAGTTCTACGCCGTAACGAATTCCAAATTTGGTTCGTGTCTGAACAACTTGCGGGGACGGGCATCGCCCAAAGAGATCGAGAGGCGGATCGCTTTGTAATGGCGTCTCACGCTTAAGAGTTCAAACCGCTACCTCTGTCTCGGGAGGGTTTTACACCTTCGCTTCAGGCGAGTTTGCAACTCCTCCCGAGGGCAGCGCTTCTGGCAAATCAAGGCGTGCTACGCCAATCCGATTGTCTGCCATCCCATAGTAAACGTCGAAACGGTCGGGCATTTTAATGTCGTCTCGTCTGTCAATGCCACTGGGGAACACGACATTTGCCACAGTGCCCTGGCACTCTTGTGGAAGTGATGGTGTCAAGACTGGATCTGTAGACCGGTAGCGTATGACTTGTGGATGCTCCTTCGTCAGCACCATAACGCCGGCGGAATAGCAGAGCTTGTGCGCGGTCGTGCCTGGGTGCGGCAAGTCGCTTACGCCATGGTAAACAATCAGCCAGCCATGTCGAGTTAGGATAGGCGGCGTTCCACCTCCGATTTTCAGTCGTTCCCAAGGAGACACCGGAGTCGCTAATCTGTGATGCGAAGTAAAACGGCTGAGCTGCCCTGGCTCCAGGCCTCCCAAAGACATTGGGCAGTACGAGATCCAAATACTTTCCCGATCGATATCCAATTCACGCTTTGCGGGGTGGCAGGCTGTTTCTTCCGGACGTGTCCCAGGGAACAGGGGGCGGTGAATAAGTGCCAGCTCCGGGTGGCCCGAAGGATTCGGGATAGCAACCGGGAATATGCTGGCATCCTTATCGTCCACGTCGCTGAATTCTACATCCTTGTAAGGACCAAAAGTAGCGAGTCCCATCCGCTCCCAGTGAAAGAGATCTTTTGACGATGCCAGAGCGATACGCGGACCGCGATCGGAAAACGCCGTGTAAGTCATGATGTAGCGCTGTAGCGGTTCCACAAAAGTAATTCGCGGATCCTCACATCCACCGCCATCCGGACGCCTTTCGTAATCGGCCTCCGGCTGCAGCGCAATACCGAGCCGCTCGACTCCTTCAGGATCTCCGTCTGCATTGAAGCGCACTCTGGCAATACCAATGCGCGAATAGTTGCCTTTAGCGGTAAGCCGGGGAAATAGATACAGCTCACCATCTGGACCACGAGCGGCAGCGGGATTGAGGACACCCTCCACTTCCAGGGGATTGCCGGGCTGAGGTTCCATCAGCATTCCCAGACGCTTCAACTTTAGCCCGCTCGCTGTAATCTCTTGAGCGGTCATTCCTGGAAGCTTCCATCTAGACACGCGATGATCGCCTCAGTAACAGGTTTGGTCTCGTTCGGACCTCTTACCGGAATCGAAATAACGCCGGCTTCCTCGGCAGGATAGTCGTTTCCTCCCACAAATAAAGCATCCCCTATGTAGACCATTTCCTTGAGGGTGATCCCCAGCAAGTCACGAAGCTTTCTAATTCCGTACGCTTTGTCTATGCCGGGCTTTGTGACATCAATTGACGTGGCCCCGCCCATTCGGACCGAAAAGTCAGGAATCAGAGGGTCAAGAATCGCTTTGATTTTTTTGCGTTTGGCGTAATCGTGGTCCCATTTATTCTTTTCTTCCAGCGGCGCCTGCTGTCCTAGCGCTGAAAACGTGATTTGGCTTCCCCGGTCTTCAATCACTTCGCCCCACGTCTTTTCAACCTTGAAACCCGCCTTATCAACGGCGTGTTTAAGAGAAGCGATAATCTTCGCTTTTTGCTCTGCAGTGAAATCTTCTGAATAGAGTTTTTTCCATTCACCTGTGTAACGGAAAAACTTTGTCCCGCACGTTGGAAGAATCGAAAGGTTCGCCAGCCGCTCATCGTTTGGAAGGTGAGAGAGGACCTGTTTTTCAAACTGTGGCCAATCTCCTCCAGAAATGACAGCAACCTTTGCCACGCCAAGAAGGTCGTGCAATAGCCCCGCCATTTTATCGTCAACAGACGATTTGCTTTCGGCAAGGGTGCCGTCCAGGTCATATACGATTAATTTCTTCACTAGTTCTAGACCTCAACATTTGGTATNNCCACGGCGTGAGTCACTCCCCCATGCACAATCTGACCTGCACCATCAATACACAGCACAATGCGAGGTACGCCTTCGGCGCCCACGGTGAAAGGCGATTGCGCTCGAAGGCGCCACAGCCAGAAGTAATCGTTCTTGAAGAGTAGTTCGCGCCTTACATGCGCCGTCGTTTCTACTATGGGCGTGACTAGACCAGCCGAACTCTCCGCAAAATCGACGGACGCGAGCGCCTGCTCCACCTGCAATGGCCGCGGCTTGCCTGTCTTGCTGTCGATATGGTCCCAATCGTATAACCTAAACGTGACATCGCTATTCTCCTGAACTTCGAACACCACAACATCGCCTAAAGTATGAACGGTACCGGCCGGTATAAAAAAGGCGTCGCCAACTTTAGGAATCACGCAACGTAGCTGTTCTGCGACTGTTCCATTGGTCAGCGCCGCGCTTAACTCTTGCAATGTGGTGCTTGGCTTCAAACCGGCATAGACGTGGCTCTCTTTGCCTGTCTCCAGAACGACCCAAGCTTCGGTTTTCCCTGTTTCGCCGGGCGGAAGTAAACTTGTTTGCGCGTCCGAAGGGTGGACCTGCACCGAGAGCTTCTGACGGGCGTCGAGGAATTTCAAAAGTAATGGGAATCGGCGGAAGCGGTGAGCCAGCTTTCCCATCAGTTGTTCCGGAAACTCCTCCAGCAACTGACTGATGGTCTTTCCTCTGAGACTTCCGTTTACCACTCGGCTGGCATGGTCGTCGCGATCGCTAAGTATCCAGGCTTCGCCAATCGGACCTGCAGGTAATGGTGCCTTTAACAAGCTGCCTAATTGCCGCCCACCCCAAAGCCGGTATTGATAAATAGGCTCGAAGCGAAGGGGATAGAGCACTGTTTTGCTCAAGTGCCCGTCTTTTCTCGTTGGGACCGTTAAAAGTTGGGTCGGCATACGTATTCCTTACGTTTCCCTGTGCACGGCACAGACCAATGTGATGTTGTACGAATTGCCCATTAATGAGCATGGAAAGTTCCGAATCGACGACATTCGGTCACATGACCGTATGCGGTTATCCCGAATCCCCGGTTCTCTTTGGGATCCTCAGTAGATCCGATTGGAGTTCCGCGTGCACTAGTGGCCACAAGACTGTGACCGTCGCGAGCTTTAAGGAGATCGGGATGTCTGAATTAAATGGAGTATTGGCGATCTATGGCACACATAGCGGAGCGGAAGAAGCTGTAAAAGAGCTACAGCGTGCCGGTATCGACATGCGAAGTCTGTCGATTGTAGCCAAGGATTCTCATAGCGATCAGCAGGTGGTTGGTTATTACAACAACGACGACCGCATGAAGTACTGGGGCAAAACCGGTGCTTTCTGGGGCGGCTGCTGGGGATTACTCATCGGTTCAGGTTTCTTTGCGATTCCAGGAATAGGACCGGTGCTCGTAGCGGGGCCCTTAGTTGCGTGGATCGTCGGCGCTTTAGAAGGCGCGGCCGTTCTGGGTGGCTTAAGTGTCGTGGGTGCAGGCCTGTATGGCATGGGTATTCCGAAGAACAGCGTCGTTAAGTACGAAATGGCAGTGAAGGCCAACAAATACTTGCTCATGGTTCACGGCACGGCATTGGACGTGGAAAAGGCGCGAGGCATCATTGCAAGCACTTGGCCGATTAATGTGACATTGCATTCACCCGACATTGCGGCAGTGGCGCAAGCTAGTTAATTGATACAAACCTTGCTCTGGAGGGCAAACGATGTTAAGGAAAACCGCAGATTTGACAGGCCTTTTGATACAAGCTTTGGACGGTGAGCTTGGCGTTGTAGATCAATTCTATTTCGACGATGAGACATGGGCTATCCGCTATCTCATTGTGGAAACTGGTGGCTGGCTTGGTGGTAAGCCGGTGTTGATATCGCCAATTTCGATCATCAGCATCGATTGGGCAGCGAACCGCCTGCATGTTTCTCTCACTCAGAAACAAGTTGCGGCCAGTCCTACTATTGACACTCATCTTCCGGTGTCCCGCCAACACGAGGCCGCGTATTTGGGTTACTACGGCTATCCCTTTTATTGGGAAGGGCCTCATCTTTGGGGTCCAGCATTCTATCCAGCTGGCCTGGTTGATCTGCCTAGTCCACCGCAAGAAACGTTCGCGAATCAGATTCGCGGAGAGTCGCCCGATTCCCATCTGCGGAGTGCCCAAACGACGATTGGATTTCACATTGAAGCTCGTGATGGTGAAATTGGCCACGTAGATGAGTTTCATGTTGACGATCAGGTATGGGCCATTCGCTATATCGAAGTCGCAACCCGCAATTGGTGGCCCGGTAAGAAAGTGCTGGTCTCGCCTGCCTGGATTGACAGAGTGAGTTGGACGAATTCTAAGGTCTATACTGAGCTCTCTCGTGAAGCCATCCAGACCGCGCCCGAGTATGTGGAAGATGTGCCGATCACGCGAGAGTTTGAAAATGCCCTTTACTTTCACTATGGGCGGCCGCAATATTGGCTGCCCGAAACCGACAAGGAAATACGAGACAGTTCAAAAGGTTTAGTGGCACGCCGATGACAAAAACAGAAACGAACGTATTCCGTAAGACGCTGGAAGCCAAGCAGAATGAATTACAAAACGCGAACAGAGCGCAGCCGATTGAGATGGAAGCGACTTCCGACGATCTTGATCGAATCCAGCAAGCCTCTGATCGCGATTATGCGATCGGAAGTCTCGAGCGCAACTTCAGCCGGTTGCGTGAGGTCGGCGAGGCACTGCGCCGTCTCGATGCCGGTACCTTTGGCGTTTGCGCTAGTTGCGAAGAAGATATATCGCCGAAGCGGCTTGCTGCCGTGCCGTCTGCACCATTTTGCATTGTCTGCCAGGAAGCTGCAGATAATGAGCGAATGGCTCCATCGTTGGAGTTGGACGATTCTTTGCTTGCAACTGTCTAGGAAAAAGCATCGAACATGTTGATTGCCGGGGACATTGGTGGTACAAAGACCGAATTGGCTATCTTTTCAAGTGAGGCCGGCCCTCACTTTCCGTTAGCTCAAGAGAAGTTTCATAGCGCCGACTACCCAAGCCTCCAGGCGATCGTGAAAGAGTTCCTGATCAGGACAAAACAATCTCCTGATAAAGCCTGCTTTGCCGTGGCCGGGCCAGTCATTGACGGACGTGTCAAAACCACGAACTTGCCATGGGTGATGGAAGAGGCCGGTCTCGCTCGGGCTCTGAATCTCAACCCTCATTCAGTCCATCTGATCAATGACCTGGAAGCGATCGCCCGCTCGATCCCTTTTTTGCGGCCGAACGATGTCCAGACCATAAACGCGGGAGTGGGTGTCCCGAAAGGCGCTATCGCTGTTATCGCACCTGGCACCGGTCTCGGGGAATCTTTCCTCACTTGGGACGATTCTTCATACGTGGCCCACAGTTCTGAAGGCGGCCATTCCGACTTCGCGCCGACCGACGATCGACAGATCCGCCTGCTTGAATATATGCGAACGAAATTCGATCATGTGAGTTTCGAACACGTGTGTTCTGGAATCGGCATCCCTCACATTTATGGTTACTTGCGCGACGTTGAACACATGGCAGAGACACCTGATGTAGGCAAGCTGATTACTTCCGCAAGCGATTCCTCCATAGTGATTATCAATCACGCCTTCGTCACACAAAACCCCAGTAAAATTTGCTCGGCGACGATCGATGTGTTCGTTTCCATTCTCGCCAGCGAGGCTGCAAATCTCGCACTGAAGGTGCTGGCCAATGGTGGCGTGTACATGGCCGGCGGCGTTGTGCTCAATATACTGGCGGCCCTGCAGAGACCGGCGTTCATGCAATCGTTTAAGCGCAAAGGGCGATTCGCTGAACTCATGGATAAAATCCCCATTCACGTCGTCGTGAACATGGCGGGATTAACCGGAGCAGCCGTCGCCGGCCTCGATAGCAGCACGCGTTTCTAAACAGTCGAAGGAGCAGAAATTAATGGAAATAGGAATGATTGGTCTCGGACGCATGGGAACCAACATGGTTCGCCGGCTGCAACGGGCAGGCCACAAATGCTTTGTTTACGACCTCCAGCAAGAAGCCGTAGAGACGCTTGTCAAGGAAGGAGCAGTTGGTGCGACATCCCTCCAAGACTTTGCCAATAAGTTAGCGAAGCCTCGTGCCATCTGGATGATGGTTCCCGCGGCCGTAGTCGATCCAACGCTGACGACTCTCGTCCCGCTGCTTGAAAGTAATGACGTCTTAATCGACGGTGGCAACTCCTACTACCACGATGACATCCGTCGTTCCTCTAATCTGAAATCTAAAGGTATCCATTATGTGGATGTGGGAACCAGCGGAGGCGTCTGGGGATCAGAGCGCGGCTACTGTCTGATGATCGGCGGCGACCAGAGTGTAGTGCAGCGCCTTGATCCTATATTTGCAACCCTTGCTCCGAATATCGGAGAGGCGCCGCGCACTGTTGGGAGGGAAAAGACTAACGGAACAGCCGAACACGGTTACCTGCATTGCGGAGCCAGTGGTGCTGGTCACTTCGTGAAAATGGTTCACAACGGCATTGAATACGGCATGATGGCTTCGTACGCAGAGGGCCTCAATATTTTGCGACACGCCAATTCGGGCAAACAGCAGCGCACTGTCGATGCCGAGACCACACCTCTACGCCAGCCTGAACTCTATCTGTACGACCTCAACCTCGCAGACATCGCCGAGGTTTGGCGACGTGGCAGCGTAATCGCTTCGTGGCTGCTTGACCTAGCCGCAACAGTGCTTCTGGAAAGTCCTGATCTCGCAAAGTTCGCCGGCAGAGTGTCGGATTCTGGCGAGGGGCGTTGGACGATTAAGGCTGCCATCGATGAATCAGTGCCGGCGCCCGTCTTGAGCGCCGCGCTGTTTGAACGTTTTAGCTCACGAGGCGAAGACGATTTCGCTGATAAGATATTGTCAGCCCTGCGCTACGAGTTTGGCGGTCACGTAGAAAAGGCCGCCGCTAAGAACACGACGGCTTGATCTCGATTTAATCGTGCGGCAGAAACGCTAAGTTATCGCTCACAACATACACCGTTATCGCCAGCAACATTAGTACTAACCCGACCCAGAAACGCCAGTCATGATGTGCCCGCTTCCAGTATGGAACGGCGCTCACGGATTCTGGGGTTTTGGGATGGCGGTGCTTGCTCTCATTCACAGATTTTCATTTCTCCTTGGTTCGACGTGTTCTAAGCATGAGCCAAAGTCGAAGTCTCTTCCATCGCGGCGGTATATTCACCTCTGCGCGCCGCTTTGTTACATTGGGCGCGATGATAAAGAGCATTCTGCGCCGCCACCACATTGTGGATGTTTCCCTTCCAAATATCGAGGGCCGGCTGCTGAATCGCACGAGCAAACGAGAAAGCCAAGGCCCAGGGTAGCGGCGATCTAGATCTCGCATTCATCGCGTTTAAACGCGCCGAAGCCAATTCGCAGGTTTGGCCGCCGGATAAGAACGCAACGCCAGGAACCGCCGGTGGAACCACCTGCAAGAGACACTTCACCGTGGCGTCCGCTACTTCGCTCACTGCTTCTTGCTTGGCACAAGCCCGCCCGGGCAGCACCATGTTCGCCTTTAGAATCATCCCTTCCAGCATGACCCTTTGGGTGCAGAGGTGGCTGAAAACTGCGTGCAACACGTCTTTCGTCAACTCGCGGCAACGCTCCATAGAATGGTCGCCCGTCATCAGAACCTCGGGCTCAACCACCGGCACCAGTCCCGCCTCCTGACATAACGCCGCATAGCGAGCAAGCGCCTGCGCATTCGCTTCGATGCACCCGAAGCTGGGAATTCCAAATCCAATGGTGATCACCGCGCGCCACTTGGCGAAGCGCGCGCCCATCTCAAAATATTCCTTCAGCCGGTCGCGTAATCCATCCAAGCCTTCAGTAATTTTCTCGCCTGGGAAAGCAGCCATATCCTTCGCGCCAGTATCCACTTTAATGCCAGGAATCATGCCCCCATCCATAATTACCTTGACGAAAGGAGTGCCCACCTTCTTTTGTTGCCGAATCGTCTCGTCATACAAGATCGTCCCGCTAATGCATTCTCCTAAAAAGGGAGTGGTGATGAGTAACTCGCGATAGGCCCGTCTCATGTCCACATCCTGAGGAATTCCGACCTTGGCAAATCGCTTATTGCAGGTTGAGGTACTCTCGTCCATGGCCAGCAGGCCCTTGTCGTCGGCCACCAACCGCCGAGCCACATTCATCAGTTCTTGCTCATTCATTTTGAAATACTCCTAGAATCGGACTCAATCGTTTCTCTTAGCGCTGCTGGATTTAAGAATGCGACCTACTGAGCGGGCAATCATGAGTTCTTCGTCTGTATGAATCACGCGTACAATCACCCGGCTTCCGTACGCGGAAACAATTCCGGCGGTCTCCATGTTGCGCAACTCATTCAATTCCAGGCCAAGGAAGCTAAGGCCCTGGCAGATCCGCGCCCGAACAAGCGGAGCGTTCTCACCAATGCCGCCGGCAAATACTAAAGTGTCCAAACCACCCAGCGCAGCGGCAAAGGCGCCAACCCACTTTTTCGCCTCATAGCAGAACATCGCCACCGCCTCCGCCGCTCGCATGTCGTGAGATTCCTCAGTGAGCAGGTCTCGCATATCGGAACTCGTTTCAGAAACGCCAAGCAGGCCCGACTCGTGGTTCACCATATCGTAAAACTGCGCCGTCGTCATCTGCTCAGTTCGCGCTAGATATGCGCCCACGCCCGGGTCCAAATCTCCTGTACGCGTACTCATCATCAATCCGGCGGTGGGAGTGAACGCCATGCTCGTGTCGATACTTTTGCCATCGCATACCGCCGCCATGCTGGCTCCGTTTCCTAAATGAGCCAGAATGACGCGGCCACTCTTTCCAGCAGGATCGCCCAGTCTGCCCAGTTCTTCCATCAGAAACTCGTAAGACAAACCGTGAAAGCCGTAGCGCTGTACTCCCTTTGCCTCATAGCGGCGGGGAATGGGAAGCATTTTGGCCACGCGCGGCATGCTGTTGTGAAATGCCGTATCAAAGCAGGCAATCTGGGGTATTTTGGGATGCCGCTTACCAAAGCTCTCAATCAACTCGATCTCAAAGGGTAGATGGTCTGGATCGTAGGGGCTGATCCGGTGTAACTCCTCCAAGAGCCCCGGAGTTACCAGTTCAGGCGCCGTATGGTGCATGCCATGAACGACGCGATGTCCCACTCCGCCAATCAAGCGAAACCCGCTCTGAAATTCTATCCAATCAAACAGAAAACTGGTTGCTGATTTGTGATCCGAAGTCGTGAGATTTATGCTGTTCTGCTGATTTTGGACCGGGTCATTGAACGTGAGGTTTGTCCCGGCAAGTCCAATCCGATCAACCTGTCCGTAGAGCGATCGTTGAAGTATTTCGCCCTCTTGATAAATTGCGAACTTGATGCTCGATGAGCCACCGTTGATAGTGAGGATTCTGCCCACCGGCGGCGTCGAGCTTTGTTCAGCCGTCATTCTTCAATCCCATCGTCGCCAGTTTTGCGGAGGTGGACTTATAGTCTGTGTGCAAAATACTCCGAATGCCTAAACCCTGCGCGATTTCTACAAAGAGCGGCGTGTTTTCGATATACACGATCTGCTGTGCCGGCGCTTGGGCAACGTCCAATGCTAGCCGGAAGATCTCCACGTCTGGTTTGCGTAGGTGAACGTAGCACGACGATATGAAAGTATCTACGAATCCATCCAACTTGAACTCGCGGATTCGGTGCGCGTTCAGCTCGCGCGATTCGTTACTCACCNNAACACCACTCTGCTTAGGTATTCTTCAAAGCTAAGCTTGCCTTCTTCGTGAATTTCGAAATTAAGGCGATGGCGTTCGTCCATGTCGGCCCACCCGAGCTTGAACTGTTTAGCTGCTCTCTTACGTGCCAGATGATCCCAGCCGTTCGTGAGCAGAACCCCACCAATATCGACAAAAATGCACGTAATCGGAGAGATGCGTGCCGTTTCCGTTTTCATAACGCTTTTGACAGCTCTCTCTTTTCGAGTGCGGCTATTTCGTCTAAGCGTCGGCGATGACGTTCCGCGCCGCTGAACTTTGATGCCAAAAACGTTTGCAATAGTTCCCAAGCCATCGCATGGCCAACCACGAGACCGCCCATGCAGATCACATTGAGGTTGTCGTCCTCAACGCCTTGGCGCGCTGAAAAAGACTCATGAATTAAACAGGCGCGAACACCAAGCACTTTATTTGCCGCGATGGACGCACCCACACCGCTTCCACAAATGGCAACACCGCGCTCCACTTTTCCAGACGCGACGGCTTGCGCCATTGGGATTACGAATTCCGGATAGTCGTCGTCCATCTTA
This sequence comes from Bryobacterales bacterium, assembly GCA_003169195.1. Taxonomy (GTDB): domain Bacteria; phylum Acidobacteriota; class Terriglobia; order Bryobacterales; family Bryobacteraceae; genus Bog-105. Next base: position 21,101 of record PMQB01000633.1, on the reverse strand, counting down.
GACCTGTGATCGCCAAAATCAACCACTTCGTAACCGGCGTCACTCAGTTGTATGAAGAGGTACTGTCTCAATTCATAGCCGGCGTGATCGGCGGCAATTCCAACCCGCATGGGCGTCTGACGCGCGGCGTTCGCCCCGTTTCCTTCAACGAAGAATTTCATTCATACCGGGTAGTGCAGCTTGAGGGCCATCATCGAACTCAGTGCCCAATCAATCGCCTCAAGAAACAACGGTTAAAGCCATTTCGAAATCCTTGACCAAATGTGGTCATCTGACGTAACCAGATCACTTACTGTTCGCGTCATCGTTGATCTGTCGTACCTGCAACGTGGCCATTCGCTTGCTCCCTGACATAGGGAACGCTGAAAGGGTTACCTGCAAGAAACGTCGAAAATTCACAAAATTGCTTTTGTTGGTGACCATCTGCCACGAAAGTGCGGCATCGCAACTTTTACCTCCGACCTGCTAGCCGCCGTCGCCGGCGCATACCCACAAAGTCAGTGCTTTGCCGTTTCCGTAAATGACATTCCGGGAGGCTACGAATATCCCGATGTCGTCCGCTTCGAGATTGAAGAACAAGACCTGTCCTCTTATCTTCGAGCGGCGGATTTTCTCAACATTAGCAATGTGGACATCGTCTGCGTCCAACATGAATTCGGCATTTACGGAGGTCCTGCAGGCGGACATATTCTGGCGCTGCTGCGGGAATTGAGGATGCCCGTTGTGACAACGCTGCACACCGTCCTCCAAGCACCCAATGTTGATCAGCGCAGAGTTATGGACGGCTTGATCGCACTCTCGACCCGGCTTGTTGTGATGTCCGAACGGGGACGCCAAATTTTGGGAGACCTCTATACAGCCCCGGCTTCAAAAATCGATCTCATCTCTCACGGTATTCCCGACGTCGGCTTTGTTGATCCAACCTACTTCAAAGACCAATTTGGCGTCGATGGCAAAATCGTGCTTTTGACCTTCGGACTACTATCGCCAAACAAAGGCATTGAATTTGTACTCAACGCTCTGCCGGCCATCTTGAAAGAGTTCCCTGAGGTTGTCTATATTGTTCTCGGCGCAACTCATCCCAATGAACTTCGAGAGCACGGTGAAGCGTACCGACTCAGTTTAGAGCTTCTTGCCAAGAAGAACAAGGTCGATAGAAACGTAATTTTCTATAACCAGTTCGTAGAGCTTGAGAATCTGAAGGAATTTATCGGCGCGGCTGATCTCTATATCACTCCTTACCTCAACGCTGCACAAAGTACCTCAGGCACATTGGCCTACGCATTCGGTGCCGGAAAGGCCGTAATTTCCACGCCTTATTGGCACGCTACCGAACTTCTAGCCGATGACCGAGGAGTATTGGTTCCATTCGCCGACGCTCCCGCCATCGCGCACGCCGTCACTTCGTTGTTACACGATGACGCCCGCCGCAATGCCATGCGAAAGAACGCCTACCGCCTCGGTCGGGAAATGATTTGGAGCAACGCTGCTCAGCTCTACATGCATTCTTTCGAAGGTTCCCGCCTCGAAGTCGCGGCGCCGTCCCGGAAGTCTCTGGCCACCAAGACGCTCGACCAAAAGCCGCGCGAACTGCCGGTAATGAACTTGAGCCACCTCTGGCGCATGACCGATTCTACCGGGCTCTATCAACATGCCAACTTTGGCATCCCGAATTTTTCCGAGGGCCACTGCACCGACGATAATGCCCGTCTTTTCATTCTCGCCGTGTTGCTCGACGAATTAGGGGAAGATCCGGAGAATATGCGCACACTGGCCACCACATCGGCTGCATTTCTGAATCATGCTTTCATCTCCGAAACCAAGCGCTTCCATAACCATCTGAGTTTTGATCGTCAGTGGGTTGACGAACAAGGATCTGAAGATTGCCAGGGTAGGGCACTCTGGGCTCTGGGAATTGGCGTTGGCCGATCTCCTTTTCGAAGCTTTCAAATGATGGCGGGCCAACTCTTCGCGTTAGCACTCCCCTCTCTCCTCTCTTTCACTTCGCCGCGAGCCTGGGCATTCGGCCTCATCGGCATTCATGAGTATCTCCGCCGCTTGAATGGAGACAGTCTGGTCACCCAAATTCGCGAGATACTGACATCCCGCCTCATGAATCTCTTTGATGCCGTTGCACAGCCCGACTGGCAGTGGTTTGAAGAGGAACTGTCGTACGACAATGCCAAAATCGCGCATGCCTTGATATTGAGCGGCCAGGCGACCGGACAACAAGCGGTACTCGATCGAGGTCTCAAGGCTCTTCGTTGGCTCACAAGATTACAGATCTCTGAAGAAGGGCACTTTCGTCCCATAGGCAGCAATGGCTTCTATCGTCACGGCGGGGTCCGCGCCACCTTTGATCAGCAACCCATTGAAGCCCAAGCCACCGTTTCGGCTTGTCTGGAGGCTTATCGAGCAACTTCCGATATTTGGTGGTACGAACAAGCACAAATCGCTTTCGACTGGTTCATCGGCTCGAACGATCTCGGATTAGAAGTCTACTCTCCTGAGACCGGCGGTTGCCGCGACGGCTTGCATGTGGATAGGGTCAACAGTAACCAAGGCGCAGAATCCACTCTAGCCTTCCTGCTCTCCTTGGCCGAAATGCGCTCCGCACAAGCTATGCTCACAATTTTTAAAGAGCCAATCACATCGAAAAGTCATGCTACCTCCACCTCTTGTTGAAAAGCCTAGTGTGATGCCAATTCACCTCAAACGGACTGCTGTCGTGCTGAAACCCGACCAGACACGTGTCCTCCTGCGTCCTTTTGACGTCGGAGATCCGCAACGTATGGCCGCAATCATCGGCCGCATTATGGCCCTTCCCGAAGAGCAAGTGTCGCCTTTGCTCGAAGAAGTTTCCGCTGGGTTCTCCGAACGGCACAAAGACATTCGCAAGTCTTTTCTGCAGCGCTTCGGGCAAGTTCGTGGATCGCTGTCAGGGACCGACAATATCTCTCAGCAACGAAAGCTCTTGATCGGTTCTTACTTCTTAGCGGAATATTCCCTAGAATCCGCTGCGCTATTCAACCCCTCCATAGTTCACCACCCAGACCAGACCGGACTGCCGGAGGGCGCTCTGCGATTTATCCTCAGCTTGCGCGCCACTGGCGAAGGCCACATTTCCTCTATTACGTTTCGAGTGGGTGTCATTCACTCCGATCAACGAATTGAAGTATTCAAGCCGACTGGCTTCCTGAATGAGCCAAGGCAAGTGCCCAATGCCGCCTATGAAAAAGCTCTCTTTGGAAGGAAGCTTACTGAGTTAGGCTTGACCGGTAACTTTACGGCCCGGCTCATGAGCCAGCTCGGAGATTCCTTTACATTGGACGAATTACGCGCCGCTCTAAAGACAACCAAGCTACTGTTAGCCGATAGCCTCTCTGCGGAAGACCACACTATTTCGCGAGGAATATGGATGTTGGCGCGCTCCAATTACGAGGTCCAATTTCAACCTGAGCAGGAGCTGTCTGAACGAGTGATCTTCCCCTCAACGCCTTCACAACGGAACGGCATTGAAGACGCAAGGTTTGTCTGTTTCCATGACGATAATAAGGACTGTACTTATTTCGCTACTTTCACGGCTTTCGACGGATCAACTGTTGTTCCGGAGTTGTTAGAGACTTCGGATTTTCTCCTCTTTCGCTTCATCACGTTGAATGGTCCAGCCGCCAAGAACAAAGGCATGGCTATGTTTCCACGGAAGATTGGCGGTCGCTATGCCATGCTGGCCCGCCAAGATAATGAAAGTATCTCTCTGATGTTTTCCGACAACATCCATTTCTGGAACGAACACACTCCGCTACTTAAACCTGCATTTCCCTGGGAGCTTGTGCAGATCGGCAACTGCGGTTCTCCCATTGAGACAGAAGCCGGATGGCTGGTCTTGAGCCATGGCGTCGGCCCTATGCGTAAATATTGCATTGGGGCATTTCTGCTAGATCTGCAGGATCCTTCGAAAGTGATTGGCCGTCTTCGGGAGCCTTTGTTAAAGCCAAATCAAAACGAGAGAGAAGGATATGTGCCCAATGTGGTTTATACCTGCGGAGCCCTCATTCACAAAGGCGAACTCATCATTCCCTATGGCTTGGCCGATCATGCCACCGGCTTTGCCACCGTTTTACTATCAGAAGTGTTAGCGTCAATGGAGTAGAACGCGTTTTCAAGCGCTCGCCAAACGGTACCCCACACCGGGCTCAGTCAGTATGTGGCGCGCGAGCCCCGGATCGCACTCGAGTTTTCGGCGCAAATTGCTAACAGTCACACGCAAAAGATGAACCACGTCTTGGTATTGTGTCGTACCCCATAGCTCGTGAATCAGCTGGTAATGCGTCCTTACCGTTCCCGCATGACTTGCAAGAAGCTTTAACAGGTCATACTCGGTGGCTGTAAGTTTCACTTTCTCATTTCCAACGAATACTTCTCGCCTGTTGAAATCCAGCTTTAAATCTCCCGCGGTAAAGACCTCTTTGCGGGGAGTGCCGAAGGCGCGTCGTAAAGCGGCACGCAGCCGGGCTAGAAGCTCCCCAATCGTGAAAGGTTTCGTTACGTAATCATCTGCGCCGGTGTCAAGACATGCGATCTTTTCCGATTCCTCCTGTTGAACGGACATGACAATGATAGGCGCGGTTGTCCATTCTCGCAGGTGCAGCAAGACCTGCCGCCCGTCCATGTCCGGCAGATAGAGATCGAGAAGAATGAGATCGGGCCGTGCAGATTGGAATGTCCGGAGAGCCTCTCTCCCAGTGCCGACAGGATAAACCGTATATCCTGCTGACTTGAGCGCGGTACTGAGGATCTCAATCATCGAATCGTCATCGCCGACAAGCAGAATTCTAAGACGCTGCTTTGCGGATTGGTTAGATATTGAGCTACTTTCGACAACTGGCCGAGAAGTTTGCATTAACGCTGCCATGGCTAACCTCAAATATGTTGGATTTGCGAACAGCAATAAGTAGAGCAACTAACGGGCCGAACGTCACGAACACATTCTATTGGAGTTTTTGGGTATCATTCGCTAGGTTCGCATCTATCGTCATCGTCCATCAAGTGTCAATTGACCACATGTGGTCGCTCAGTCTCTTAGATTGGCTTGCTCCAGTTGGGCTCATCGTCTCTTTTTGACATGGTTTTGACGTTTTTTCAGCTAACGTTAAACAGGTCGAAATCATGATTGAACTTACCACTGAACGCCCAATCAACACGTCAACGTTTGCCGACGAGAGCGACACCTCCGTGAAGTCGATTCAGCCCAACCCGATGGACCATGCCTTGTCGCCGGAATTGCTGGCCAAGATGGACGCGTATTGGCGAGCCGCCAATTACCTTTCGGTTGGCCAGATCTATCTCTACGACAACCCTCTGTTGCGCGAACCCTTGAAGCTCTCGCACGTCAAGCCAATCGTGGTCGGCCATTGGGGAACAACCCCCGGTCAAAATTTTATTTATGTTCACCTCAACCGAGTCATCAAAAAATACGACCTCGACATGTTCTACGTCGCCGGCCCAGGTCATGGCGGCCCAGCTATTGTCGGCAACGTCTACCTGGAGGGTACCTGGAGCGAAATCTATCCCAATGTTAGCCAGGACGAGGCTGGGCTGAAAAAGCTATTTACACAATTCTCCTTCCCGGGTGGTATTTCCAGCCACGTCGCGCCTACAACGCCCGGATCGATTCATGAAGGCGGCGAACTAGGCTACTCGCTGAGCCATTCTTTCGGAGCGGCGTTCGATAATCCAGATCTCATCGTTGCCTGCGTGGTTGGCGATGGCGAAGCGGAAACGGGTCCCTTAGCCACTGCTTGGCAATCCAACAAACTGCTTAACCCAATTACAGACGGCGCAGTTCTTCCTATTTTGCACCTTAATGGATACAAGATCAGCAATCCCACGGTGCTCGCTCGCATTGAGCACGATGAATTGGAAATGTTTTTCCGCGGTTGCGGCTGGACTCCGTACTTCGTGGAAGGTGACGATCCCGAAAAGATGCATCCGCTCATGGCGGCAACGGTGGAAAAGGCCGTTGAAGACATACGCAAAATCCAGGAGAATGCACGTCGCAGAAATGACAACAGCCGCCCACGTTGGCCGATGATTGTGCTTCGATCGCCGAAAGGCTGGACGGGGCCAAAAGTTGTTGATGGCCTCCAGATCGAAGGCACCTTCCGCGCGCACCAAGTACCGTTACTCGTTGATCCCGAGCATCCCGACCATGTCAAATTGCTTGAGAATTGGATGAAGAGCTACAAGGCGGAGGAGTTGTTCGACAAGAACGGCCGCCTGATACCCGAACTAGCCGAACTGGCCCCCAAGGGTGATCGCCGCATGGGCGCTAACCCACACGCTAACGGTGGAATCCTCCTGCGCGACCTTTGCATGCCCGATTTTCGTATGCACGCCGTAAGTGTGGTGTCACCGGGTGCCGTGGACGCCCAGGATACCCAGATCCTCGGAAAGTTTTTGCGCGATGTTACCAAGCTGAATCAAGATCAACGCAATTTTCGTGTCTTCGGTCCTGATGAGACCGTGTCAAATCTTTTAAGCGCTGTGTTTGAAGTCACCGACCGTCAGTGGGACGCACGGGAGGTCAAAAACGACGAGTTTCTTGCGCCTTCTGGACGCGTCCTCGATTCCATGCTGAGTGAACACCAATGCGAAGGATGGTTGGAAGGGTATCTGCTGACTGGCCGGCATGGTCTCTTCAATAGTTACGAAGCCTTCATTCGAATCATCGATTCAATGTTCAGCCAGCACGCCAAGTGGTTGAAGGTCACGCGCGAACTGCCGTGGCGGCGTGAGATCGCATCCCTGAACTACCTGCTCGCCTCCCATGTCTGGCAGCAAGACCATAATGGCTTCACGCACCAAGACCCCGGTTTCCTCGATCATGTGATCAACAAAAAGGCCGATATCGTGCGCTGTTATTTGCCGCCTGACGCAAACTGCTTGTTGTCTGTGTTCGATCATTGTCTTCGCAGCAGGAACTATGTGAACGTAGTCGTTGCCGGCAAACATGCCTTGCCGCAGTGGCTTAACATCGAAGCCGCAGTTGTGCACTGTACGCAAGGCATTGGCATCTGGCAATGGGCAAGCAATGATCAAGAATCCGAACCAGACGTGGTCATGGCTTGCTGCGGAGATACCCCCACGTTAGAGGTTCTCGCCGCCGTTTCCATTCTCCGTGAACACCTCCCAAATCTGAAGATCAGAGTCATCAATGTCGTTGACCTCATGACTTTGCAGCGCGAACACCCACACGGCATTTGTGACTTAGACTACGATTCGCTGTTTACCAAAGATAAGCACATTATTTTTGCCTTCCACGGTTACCCCTGGCTTGTCCACAAACTGACCTATAACCGGACAAACCGCAACCTCCACGTACGCGGATATAAAGAAGAAGGCACGATCACCACACCGTTCGATATGCGGGTGCAGAACGAGCTTGATCGCTTCCACCTAGTTCAAGATGTGGTCGATCGCCTGCCTCAGCTTGGCACGAAAGGCGCGTACCTCAAACAAATGGTCAAAGACAAGCTCATCGAACATAAACTCTACATTGATAAACGTGGCGAAGACATGCCGGAAATCCGCAACTGGAAATGGCCCGGCACTAAGGCCAAATGAGTACCAGCGGCACTTCTCCGAATCACGGCGCTGTCGTCTCGGTGCGCGGCGGAGTTGTTGATGTGCGCTTCGATCAAAACTTACCTCCTGTCTATACCGTGTTGCGAACGGGTACCAAGGGAGAGATCGTCATCGAGGTGTTGACACAGTTGGATGCTCGCCGTGTTCGCGGCGTCGCCTTGACACCAACGCAAGGCCTCGCCCGCGGTATGTCCGTGGAAAACACGGGCGAGCCCCTACGCGTGCCGGTAGGAAAAACTGTCCTGGCTCGTATGTTCGATGTTTTTGGTCGCGCTATCGATCACCAACCCGAGCCAACGGATGTTCAGTGGCGAACGATCCACCGCGATCCACCTTCGCTATCGGAGCGGTCCACAAAATCCGAGGTATTTGAGACCGGCATAAAAGCAATTGATGTCCTGGTCCCGCTCGAACGCGGCGGCAAAGGCGGGCTATTCGGTGGCGCGGGTGTAGGTAAGACTGTCCTGCTGACTGAGATGATCCATAACATGATCGGGCATCAGAAGGGCATGAGTATCTTCTGCGGCATCGGTGAACGCTGCCGCGAAGGCGAAGAGCTCTACAGTGGCATGAAGGCTGCTGGGGTGCTCAAAGACATGGTGTTGGTTTACGGTCAGATGAATGAGCCGCCCGGCAACCGATTTCGCGTCGGTGCCGCCGCCCTAACCTTCGCTGAATATTTCCGCGACGATGAGCACAAAGACGTTCTTCTGCTCATCGATAATATCTTTCGATTCATACAGGCTGGTATGGAGGTATCTGGCTTGCTTGGACGCATGCCATCGCGCCTCGGCTATCAGCCTACTATGAGCACTGAGTTATCAGGGTTGGAGGAACGAATCGCCAATACCACGGCTGGGGCCATCACTTCTATCCAGGCCGTCTACGTGCCGGCCGACGATTTAACAGATCCCGCGGCCGTCCATGTATTCTCGCATCTCTCTGCTTCGATCGTTCTCTCCCGTAAGCGTGCCAGCGAGGGACTCTATCCAGCAATCGATCTTTTGCAGTCGAGTTCTAAAATGGCCACGCCCGGTATTGTCGGCGTAGCTCACTACAATCTTGCACAGGAAATTCGCAAGACCCTGGCGCAGTACGAAGACCTCAAGGACATTGTCGCCATGCTGGGCATGGAACAGCTCTCTCCGGAAGATCGTATGATCGTCGGTCGCGCTCGCCGTCTGGAACGCTTTCTCACTCAACCATTTTTCACTACGGAGCAGTTCAGTGGAATGAAGGGTAAGCTGGTCAGTCTCAAGGATGCACTTGACGGCTGCGAACGCATCTTGCGCGACGAATTCAAAGACTACCCCGAGAGCGCGTTGTACATGATCGGTGCCATCAGCGAAGCAAAAAAGACAGACGACAAAGCAAAACCAGACGCTAAACCAAAGCCAGAGACGGCCAAACCACATGAATCTTAAAATTCTTCTGCCGTCCGAAATCTTCGCGAATAAGGCCGACGTCTTGCGCATTGTCGCCGAGACGGACGCCGGGTCATTCGGATTTCTGCCCCATCGGCTCGATTGCGTGGCGGCTCTGGCGCCCGGCATACTTACCTATCAAACGCAGAAAGAGGGGACCGTTTATGTCGCCGTGGATGAAGGTGTTCTTGTCAAAGCAGGAGCCGATGTGCTTGTCTCCGTTCGACATGCTATCGGAGGGACAGATCTCAGTCAACTCCATGCTGCCGTGAAACGCGAGTTCCTGACACTCGACGAACAAGAGAAAAAGGTGCGAACNNGACGGAGCGCAAGGCGTCTGGTTTGGCCTTGGCATGGCCGGAATCATCGGTTGGTCGGTCGCCGTGCCAACCATCGGTGGCGCAATGCTCGGTCTTTGGTGGGACCATCGGCATCCAGGAAATCGCTCTTGGACGCTCATGTTGCTGGCTGTTGGTCTGGTTGTGGGTTGCGCGAATGCTTGGCACTGGGTCTCTGAGCAGAACGACGCCATGCACGATGAGCCGGAGGACAAAGATGCGTGAAACGCTGGTTCTGCTGTTTGCCCTAGTCGCCGGTATTTTCCTCGGCACAATCTTCTTCGGTGGCCTTTGGTGGACTGTTCGGCGCGGCGTTGTCTCCACGCAGCCGGCTTTGTGGTTTGTTGGCAGCATGTTCTTGAGAACGGCCATCGTTGTTCCTGGTTTCTATTACGTCATGCAGGGTGATTGGCGGCGCTTAGTGGCGTGCCTTGCTGGATTTCTCCTCGCCCGCATCTCTGTTGTGCGCCTCACTCGCAGTGAAATGTCCAAGAGCGGTCAACTCATTCCAGGAGGTTCAGCATGAACCTTACCTCCGATCAACAAATTTTCTGGCAGCACGGCTTCATCAAGCTCAATGGAACCATTGTCACCACCTGGGTCATGATGCTCGTGATGTCAGTAGGAGCCAAACTCATCACTCGAAAGCTCGCAACGGAGGGCTCCATCTCTCGCTGGCAGGGGACACTTGAAATCATCATCACCGGTATTGAAAACCAAATTGCCGACGTTGGTCTCAAGCAGCCTACGAAGTACTTGTCGTTCTTAGGCACGCTCTTCTTGTTTGTCGCTACTTGCAGCATCTGTATTGTCATCCCCGGTTTCAGCCCTCCTACCGGTTCACTCTCCACCACGGCGGCATTAGCGCTGTGTGTGTTCATTGCCGTACCCTTGTTCGGTGTGCGAGAGCAGGGTTTGGGAGGATATCTGAAAACCTACACCAAACCAACTCTATTCATGCTGCCCTTCAACATTATTAGCGAATTATCACGAACCCTAGCGTTGGCCATTCGTCTTTTCGGAAATATGATGAGCGGCGTCATGATCGTCGGCATTTTACTCACCATCACGCCTTTCATTTTTCCAATCGTTATGACCGCGCTCGGTTTGCTTACGGGTATGGTGCAAGCTTATATCTTTAGCATTCTCGCCACCGTTTATATCGCGGCCGCTACACGAGTCAGCAAGAAAAAGGCCGCACCCAGTCACTGAAATCTTCCCAGCAATAAAAGGACCATTATGGATAGCAATCTCATCGCAGTAGTTTCAATCGCCACCTCGGGCCTCACCATCGGAATTGGCGGCATGTGCCCAGCCATCGGCGAAGGGCGTTCAGTCGCCACCGCTCTCACATCATTAGCTCAACAGCCCGATGCATCGGCCACCATCACCCGAACCTTGTTTGTAGGTCTCGCCATGATCGAATCACTAGCCATTTATTCCTTCGTCGTTTCCATGATTCTCATCTTTGCGAATCCGTTTTGGACGCACGCCATCGCATCTGGGGGGAAATGAGCCATGCTCATTGATTGGTTCACCGTCTGCGCGCAGGCGCTCAACTTCTTGATCCTAGTGTGGCTATTAAAGCATTTCTTATATAAGCCAATTCTCAATGCTATCGACGCCCGGGAAAAGGGCATAGCCGCTCAACTGGCGGATGCGACTACAAAAAAGGCGGAGGCCCAGAAAGAGCACGAAGAGTTTCAAGGCAAGAATAAAGTGTGGGATGAGCAGCGCAGCGCTCTTGTAAGTAAGGCTAACGATGAGGCCAAAGCGGAGAAAGATCACCTCATAGATGAAGCACACAAACAGGCTGATTCCTTGCGCGCCGCTCAAGCTGTTGCATTGCAGAATGATCAAAAAAGATTAAGTACCCAGATCGTTCATCTCACAAGGGATGAAGTCTTTGACATAACTCGCAAAGCGCTGGCGGATCTTGCCACCGTGAGTCTCGAAGAACGCATGGGAGAGGTATTTACCCGCCGCCTGCGCGAGATGGACCAAAAATCAAAGGCCGCGCTAGGTGCCTCCATAAAGACAGATTCCGATCCAGCCCTTGTTCGCAGTGCCTTCCCGCTGCCCGCCAATCAAAGGGCCGCGATACAGAACGCGCTGAACGAAACTTTCTCTGCGGAAGTCCGCCTCCGCTTTGAGACGGCTCCTGACACCATATGCGGAATCGAGCTTTCCGCCAACGGCCAGAAGGTCGCTTGGAACATTGCAGACTATCTTGCAACACTCGATCAAAAGGTCGAAGCCCTGCTGGCTACGGAATCCAAGCCAGTTGCTAANNGCGCTTGACCGGACGTTCTCCAGCATTCGCAGCGCCCGCGAAGCGTTCAAGCCGCAGCTAGTTCCTCATGAAGTGGGTGTCATTACTAGTGTCACCACCGGCATAGCTACCATCTCCGGTCTCCCGGGCGTCGGCTATGAAGAGTTAGTCAGTTTTCCAGGCGGATTGCTCGGCATCGCCTTCAACGTCGACGAAGACGAAATAGGAGTCATTCTGCTCGGCGACTATCAAAATCTGCATGCCGGGAACGAAGTGCAACGCACCGGCCGGGTCATGGATGTCGCTGTCGGAGATGGTCTTCTAGGTCGTGTCATTGATCCATTAGGCAACCCCCTCGATGACAAAGGACCCATCGACTCCGATAACCGTTTACCGATTGAGCGCCCAGCGCCTCCCATTATGGATCGCTCGCCTGTAGTCGTTCCTCTGCAAACAGGACTAAAAGCCATCGACGCGCTCGTTCCCGTAGGCCGAGGCCAGCGCGAATTGATTCTGGGCGATCGCCAGACCGGCAAAACTGCCATTGCCGTTGATGCCATCTTGAATCAGCGCGGCAAAAATGTGCTCTGCATCTACTGCGCCATCGGTCAACGTGCTTCCGCCGTTGCTAAAGTTATCGCTAATCTTCAGGAGAAAGGAGCGATGGAATACACCGTAGTCGTTGTCGTGGAAGGCAATGATGCCCCAGGTCTCGTCTACATTACGCCCTACGCCGCTACCTCGATTGCCGAATACTTTATGGAAAAGGGCCGCGATGTGCTTATCGTTTACGACGACTTGACTCATCATGCCCGGGCCTATCGTGAACTCTCCCTGCTGCTCCGACGTCCACCCGGCCGCGAAGCCTTTCCCGGCGATATCTTCTATATCCATTCACGGATGTTGGAACGGGCTACCCATCTGCGCAAAGAGAAGGGCGGTGGTTCCCTTACCGCTTTGCCTATCATTGAAACCACTGCGCAGGATATCTCTGCCTATATCCCAACGAATCTGATCTCGATCACCGATGGTCAGATCTATCTATCACCCACTCTGTTCGAGCTTGGTGTTCTCCCTGCCATTGATGTTGGTAAGTCCGTCTCCAGAGTGGGAGGTGCCGCCCAACGCGCCGCGTATCGCGCAGTCGCCGGTAATATCAAGCTCGCCTATTCGCAATTCGAGGAACTCGAAGGATTCGCAAAATTCGGTACACGTCTTGACGACGCTACCCGCAAAACCATCGACCACGGACAGCGTATCCGTGCCTGCCTCAAACAGTCTGAGTCGCAGCCAGTCTCTATGGAGGAACAGATCTACGTTCTCCTGGCTTTGACAGCCGGCCTTTTCGATCCAGTGCCGCTAGACAAAATGAACGAAGCGCAGCAAGCCCTACAAAGGGCCGCGCTGCAAATTCCGGCCGACCTCGTAGGGCGACTGACCTCCGCGGATAAATTGAGCGAGGCCGACCGTAAATCCATCCTTGATGTGGCCCGCCAAGCACTCGCTGCCTTCATTCCCAAGCCGGCTCCCAAACCAAAATCATGAGCGGAACAATGCAGAGCTTGAGTCGAAAGATTGCCGGGGCTGGCGATCTCCAGGGTGTCGTCAGTGCTATGAAGGCTCTAGCGGCCTCCAGCATCGGACAGTACGAAAAAGCCGTGCAATCCCTGAATGATTACTACCATACTGTGGAACTCGGATTGTCCGCCTGTCTTCGGCAAGCGGAGCCAGTTCCGTTGCCGCACAGGCAGCGAAAGGACACCGGTCCCATTGGTGCAGTGGTGTTCGGATCAGACCAAGGCCTTGTCGGCCGCTTTAACGAAGTCATCGTTGATTTGGCTCTCGACACTCTCAAGAAACTGCCCGGCAAAACAAAGCAAATCCTGGCCGTCGGAGATCGCGTCCACTCTCTTCTCACGGATGCGAACTTCGCACCCGCAAGGCTACTCACGGTTCCCACGTCGGTTCACGGCATTACTCCCTTGATCGGTGAAGTTCTGATCGAGATTCAAACTGCACAAGATAAGGGCGACGTTCATGATGTCTACCTGTTCCACAATCGCCCGAAATCCGGCGCTGCCTATGACCCTGTCTGCCACCGCCTCCTGCCATTTGACCGCGAATGGCGAAGGAAATTGACCGCCTTGCCTTGGCCCGACAAGAAATTACCCCAAATTGTGAACGGACCCAAGCCGGCCCTTGATGCCTTCATAAAAGGTTATCTCTTCGTGTTGCTCTTTCAGGCTTGCGCTGAATCACTCAATAGCGAAAACGCCAGCCGTTTAGCCGCCATGCAGCGTGCTGAAAAGAACATCAAACAGATTCTCGAAGACCTGAATCTCGAGTTTCACCGCCTCCGCCAAGAATCGATCGACGAAGAGCTGTTCGACGTGGTTTCTGGCTTCGAAGCGCTCGCCAAACACGCACACCATTCCTAATGATCGCCGTGCATTACTCCGGTTGGAAACAACGCGGCGAAACTCAGGGGCAATAATCAGTTTGCGTTGTTTGGGTCGGGAAGAGCGAGTTAAGTGGGCTGGAATGAGCGTGGGACAGGTATTTGCCCTGTATATAGAGTTTGTCGCTGGGATTTAGGGTATGAGCGAGGAGCCATTCCTGCCTCATTGGCGTCATCTTTTGACGGCGCTTTGATGTCTTTACAGCTACCTTTGTTCCGTACGTCATCAGCTCCTTCAATAAGCGATTGGGTTAGAGGTCAAAACCGTGAGTGAAAATAGCAGTGCAAAAGTCGCAGACAAGCTCCGCGAAGAACCAGTAGCTAGACCTGCCGTCGTGGTCGAAAATAACGACTATGCCACCGGCGTCCGCGATTTCGAAGGTGGCCAGCCACCCGCGTGGCTCGGAACTGTCTTAAAGTGGATTCTGCCGGTTGTCTTTCTCCTGATTGCCGCATTTGTCCTTCTCCCCGACTTTCTTCAAAAGTGGCTGTGGATGCGTGAACTAAACTTCGTAGGCATCTTTTGGACGATGTTCTCCATTAAATTGGGAATGACCTGCGTTGCTTTCTTGATAGCTCTGACCTTTCTCGGCATCAATATCCGAGAGGCGGCCAGACACAGTTCGGACGAGCCTTCCTCCAAAAGGAGTTCCATTCAAATACGTGGCGTCCCAATTGATCATCGCCTGCTAACTCGGACTTTAGTATTCATCACGATAGCAATCGCGGCTATGTTCGCTATCGGTTTCTATACGCAATGGGACACGTATCTTCGATTCCGTTACAGTAGTTCGTACGGATTGTCCGATCCCATCTTCGGGATAGACCTTGGATTCTACATCTTCCGTCTGCCGTTTTATGAGCTCCTGCAGGGGAGCGCTGTATTCCTGATCGAGTTGGGAATTGCTGCCATCGCTTGTCAGTACGCTTATTTTGGCCTTTTCCGAATAACCAACCGTCGGACAATTGAAGTTCGCGGCAATGCGATTCCGCATGTGTCGGTTCTCTTGTTGCTTCTCGTCGCCGCCTTCGGTTGGGGTTATTATCTCGATCGGTTCCAGCTCCTTTACTCAACAACTGGCGTGGTTTACGGCGTTGGATACACCGCCGCTCACGCCACCATGCCTGCGCTTTGGGCAATGATTGCTGTTTCAGTCGCAGCGTGTATTCTACTCGCCTTCAATTTCTTTCGCCCGCGTTG
This sequence comes from Bryobacterales bacterium, assembly GCA_003169195.1. Taxonomy (GTDB): domain Bacteria; phylum Acidobacteriota; class Terriglobia; order Bryobacterales; family Bryobacteraceae; genus Bog-105. The sequence goes on along the minus strand of PMQB01000633.1, from coordinate 5,761 downwards.
GCAAACTCTCGCCATAGGAGCCGGTGCTTATGTCGCGCTTTACATGCTTGGAGTAGTACTGATTCCCGCAGTTGTTCAAAAGTTCGTGGTGCAGCCGAATGAACTGAGCCTCGAAACNNTTAACTCCCTCGATTCTCGCCCGCAACCAGGACACAATTGACAACATCCGCCTCTGGGATAAGCGCCCCTTACAACAGACCTATCAACAGACCCAGGCCATTCGGCTCTACTACAACTTCTATGATGTAGCCGTTGATCGCTATCACTTGCCAGATGGCTATCACCAAGTGATGCTCTCCACGCGTGAGCTCTCAGAGCAACTGCCCGCACAAGCCCAGACCTGGGTCAATGAAAATCTTCAATTCACTCACGGTTACGGTCTCGTGATGAACTTTGTTTCCAAGAGTATCGGTGGAGGATTCCCGGAATATCTCGTAAAAAACGTACCACCTGAGTCGTCATTTGGTATAAACGTGACTCAGCCTGCCATTTATTTCGGTTGGGGCACGCCGGGTTCGCGAATCGTGTCAACCAATGTCAAGGAGTTCGATTACCCAAAGGGTAACGATAACGTGTATACCAGCTACACCGGCAAGGGTGGAATCCCGCTCGATAGTCTGAGCAAGCGGATCTTATTTACTCTGACTCAAGCCGACATCAATATCTTGCTGACTCGCTATCTCAAACCAGAGAGCAGAATACAGATTTGGCGAGATGTGAAAGAACGAGTTGCACAGATCGCTCCGTTCTTGAAACTCGATGCAAGTCCATATCCTGTGCTGAGCGAAGGCAAGCTGTATTGGATCCAAGACGCCTACACCACCTCCGCTGGCTTCCCCTATTCGAACCCTCATAGCGTGGACGTCGGTAATGGTCTGAATTATATTCGTAATTCAGTGAAAATCACCGTCGATATGTACGATGGCACGGTCGCGCTCTATGTGATGGATCCCCATGATCCGGTATTGGCCGTTTATCGAAACGCCTTCCCCGGGGTTTTTCAGAACTTGAATCAATTACCAGCCGACCTCAAGCTTCACCTTCGCTACCCCCAAGACCTTTTCGCTATCCAGGCCACCCAATACCAGACATTTCATATGACCGACCCTCAGGTTTTCTACAATCGCGAGGATCTGTGGGTTCCCCCGATGGAAAAGTACGACGGTAAACTCAGCCCAATGGAACCGTACTACATTCTGATGAAACTCCCTGGAAGCACGCAGTTGGAGTACATGCTCATGAGTCCCTTCACTCCGCAGAACCGCGACAACATGATCGCGTGGCTCGCTGCCAGATCCGACTTCCCCGATTATGGCAAGATGCTCTTCTACGAACTTCCCAAAGATAAACTAACATATGGTCCAAACCAAGTGGGAGCGATGATTGACCAGAGCACGCTCATTTCCCAACAGTTAACTCTCTGGGATCAAAAAGGCTCGGGTGTCATTCGCGGGAAACTGATTGTGATTCCAATTGAGAATTCATTCCTCTATGTCATTCCTCTCTATCTAAGGGCGGAGGGCACCAACTTTCCTCAGCTTAAACGTGTGATTGCTGCCACCGGTGACAGAGTTGTCATGGAGCCTTCACTCGAAGGGGCTCTCAGTGCGCTCTTCGGCGGCCCTGGCGGAGAAGATATCCAACAAGGTGGAACGCAAACGACCGGCGTCCAATCTGCGCAAACTGGTGCCGATGCATCCGTCCGCACTACCGACCTGGCAAAAGAGCGCCTCCAGCTTATACAAGTTCAAAAGTCGTTGGATTCGCTCAAACGACTGCTTAATGATCCCGCCGAAAGCCAGCTGGCTCCTAAGTGAGCGACACTCTCCGCAAATGAAAATCAACTCACATGATTTCCGCGTATCTCCCGGCAAGAAAGTGAAGCTGGAAGATTGGCCCACCGCGGTCAAGCCGTTTTGCAAATCGAAAGACGAATACAAAGCACTCCTCGATAAACACGTCGAAGATCTTAGCTCAATGCAGCGCCTCCACTACGCAGCCAATCGTTATGCGTTGCTGCTGATATTTCAAGGCATTGACGCTGCCGGCAAAGACGGCGCCATTCGTCACGTCATGTCTGGCGTCAATCCGCAGGGCTGCCAGGTCTCCAGCTTCAAGCAGCCAAGCCCCGAAGAATTGGAGCATGATTTCCTCTGGCGCACCACGCTCAAACTCCCGGGTCGCGGCAAGATCGGAATCTTCAATCGCTCCTACTATGAAGAAGTGCTGGTCGTTAAGGTCCACCCAGAGGCGCTTCGTAACGAAGGTTTGCCCGAGGAGCTTCGCGATGAGAAAATCATCTGGAACGAGCGTTACCAGTCCATCACTAACTTCGAACGGCATCTCTATCGCAACGGCACCCGGACAGTCAAAATCTTCCTCCATCTATCGAAGGAGGAACAGCGCAAGCGCTTCCTCGAACGGATTGACGAGCCCGATAAAAATTGGAAATTCAGCACTTCAGACGTCAAAGAACGGGCGTTTTGGAAGGAGTACGTAAAGGCTTTTGAGGATTGTCTCGGCTCCACCAGCACTCAGCACGCGCCCTGGTACGTCGTCCCCGCCGATAACAAAGAAAACGCCCGCCTCATCGTCTCTCAAATCGTCTTAGATTCACTTGCTGATCTCAAAATGGCTTATCCGAAAACCACCGAAAATCGGCGTCTGGAATTGCAATCCATCCGTAAGCTCCTCACAAAAAACTCTCCAGAGGCCGATAGCCGCGCAAAGTTCTTTTGACATCTTTTTGACATTTTCCACCGTATACTTGACTCAGAGGAAAAACAACCTATGTCAAATGTAGACAGTAAAAAATGCGCGCATCCCGCATGCCGATGTATTGTGCCGGATGACAAAAAGTATTGTAGCCAGCCCTGCGAAGACGCCAAAGGCGAACAAGAAATCTCTTGTGACTGCGCACATCCGGGCTGCTCACTGTCAGAGTAGGGGCCGAAGTTGGCTAGTCCGTCTGCAATTAAAACGGAACCCGCCGCTCTAACCCAACCCAAAGGTCTCACAACCCAACAAGCTCAGAGTCGGCTGCAAAGTTCCGGGCCCAACGCCTTGCCGGACACCTCGGTGCATCCATGGCGCGCTGTGCTTGGGCAGTTCTGGGCTCCTGTGCCCTGGATGTTGGAAGCGGCCGTTTTACTCGAGATCGTTCTCGGAAAGTATTTCGAAGCGGCCACCATCGCTTTCCTTCTGGCATTCAATGCGTGTCTTGGATTCTTTCAGGAAGGGCGTGCTCAATCCACTCTGGCGGCGTTGAAATCGCGGTTGGCTTTAACTGCCACAGTTAAGCGCGATGACTTCTGGAAAACGATCCCCGCCGCTGATCTGGTTGTCGGAGACGTCGTAAAGCTCTCTCTAGGCGCCGTCGTCCCCGCCGATGTCCGGCTCGCGGATGGCTCTGTACTGCTCGATCAATCCATGCTCACGGGTGAGTCTGTTCCCATCGAAGCCGCGGCTGGCTTCGAGACTTTTGCCGGCGCGCTGGTTCGACGAGGCGAAGCTGTAGCCGAAGTCACGGCCACCGGTGCATCCACCAAGTTCAGTAGCACTGCTAAGTTAGTTCAGACGGCCAAGATCGAAAGTACCCAACAAAAAGCGGTTTTTCGTGTGGTTCGAAATCTTGCGTTTTTTGACGCCTTCGTTATTGTCTTGCTGGTTGTATATGCTCACTTCCTGCAAATGCCGTCCGGTGAGATCGTGCCGCTTGTTCTTACCGCGGTGATCGGCTCCATACCAGTAGGGCTTCCAGCGACCTTTACGCTGGCGGCCGCGCTCGGCGCCAGGGCGTTGGCGAAGTTACACGTTCTTCCCACAAGACTGACGGCCGTTGACGAAGCGGCAAGCATTGACGTGTTGTGTGTCGATAAGACCGGCACTCTCACTCTGAATCAATTGTCAGTCGCTACTGTCCGCGCCTCATCTGGATTCAAAGAAGCGCACGTTTTGGGTCTCGCCGCTTTGGCCAGTTCCGACGGTGGACAAGATCCGGTAGATGCCGCTATCCGCAACGCAGCAGGCAAACAGGTCGCCTCCGATCTCCCTAAGTTGCTCGAGTTCGTTCCCTTCGATCCTGCCAGTAAGATGTCGGAGTCGACCGCAGCTAATGCTGGAGGCGTCACGATCCGCGTGGTCAAGGGCGCTTTCGAAGTGATTTCAAAACTCGCTCCACCAGCAGCAGAAACGTCAAAAACCGCACACGAACTCGAGGCGCAGGGCTTCCGCGTTCTCGCCGTCGCCGCCGGTCCTTCTACGGCCCTCAAACTGGCTGGACTCATTGCTCTCAGTGATCCGCCCCGCCCGGATTCAGCCGCCCTTATCAAAGAGCTCCACACCCTCGGAGTACGCGCCATTATGCTGACTGGTGACGCCCCTGCCACCGCAGTCAGCGTGGCTCACGCCGTAGGACTCGATGGCAACCTCGCTCCTCCAGGGGCCATTCCTGCGGATGTTCGTCCCGACCAGTTCTCAGTGTTCGCCAGCATTCTTCCAGAGGGAAAATATAACCTCGTAAAGGCATTTCAAAAGAGCGGCCACACGGTAGGTATGTGTGGCGACGGCGCCAACGATGCACCTGCACTCCGTCAAGCTCAGATGGGCATTGCCGTTTCTACCGCTACCGATATAGCGAAGTCCGCCGCTGGCATTGTTCTCACCCAGCCTGGACTCACTGGCATCGTTGCCTCCGTCAAAGAAGGCCGCGTCATCTTTCAGCGCATCTTGACCTACACGCTCAACTCCATCAGTAATAAGATCGCTAAGATCTTCTTTCTGACAGTCGGTCTGGTCATGACGGGTCATGCCATCTTAACTCCGCTTCTCATGATCATTAGTATGCTCAGCGGCGACCTCCCTGGCATGTCTCTCACCACCGATAATGTCCAACCCTCACCACGGCCGAATTCATGGCAGATCGAAAAGTTGACCATTGGCGGAGTCTTCATGGGGATTGGCGAGTTTCTCTTTTGCACAGCGTGCCTCGCTCTCGGCAAGTTCGCTTTGGGCTTTGACATAAACAAGCTCAGAACGCTTTCTTTTGTCGCGCTCGTTTTCGCTAACCAAGCGGCCACTTACCTAAACCGCGACCGCAAGCGTTTGGGGTCCTGCCCTCCGAGCCGCTGGCTGGTGGTTTCGTCTGTTTTTGACCTGTCCGTCGCCTGTATCCTCTCAATATTCGGAATCGCCATGGCGCCGCTTTCCATACTGCTGGTGGCCGCACTCCTAATCGCCGCCACAGTCTTTGCCTTTATCTTCGATTTCGCCAAAGTGCCCGTCTACTCCCGGCTCAATATATCGTAGAATCTCGTAGTAGTTGGGCGACGCCAGCACCTTTTCAATACGAGCAAGAGCCATTTCCTTATTGGTCCCTTATGACGTTATCAGGTCATGTGACCATATGCCGTTAAAGCGCTGCCAATTCTTTAAATTCCACCCGGCCCCTTTAGTGGCGCTTAATCCCGAAACTCTCAATCATGTGAACGGCCAGCGAAATGCTCCAAGACCAAGCGTGGGACATGCCCGCCGAGATCTGTTTCGCGCTTAACCGATGTGTGAAGCGGACTCAAGTTGGACCAAAAGGACAGTAAGAAATGAAACTATTCAAAGTTGTTACAGCCGTGTGTGGCCTTGTATCTATGGGCACGCTGCTCACGACAACCGCCAAAGCGGACGAGTGGAACCAGAAGACCGTAGTAACGTTTAGCGGTCCCGTCGAGATTCCAGGTGTTCACGTAGCCGGGTGGGGCGTTTTGCC
>PMQB01000066.1 GCA_003169195.1 Bryobacterales bacterium | reverse complement strand
CTCCGCCCAACAACTCCGCGCCTGGAGTTTCTACATTTTCGTTGCTAGGATGTCCGTTCCGAAACACGACCGTGAGGGAGTGGTCTATTGCACGTGGCACATACACTTTGTTCGCCCATCTCGGCGCTTTTTCATTTGTCCCGCGCTGTGGAGAATCTGTCGAGCCCGCACCCGTGGCGCAAACACTCGTGTTTGCCGCGCCGAGACTCGTCTCGGTGCTTTTGAGCTGCCTTTAGACTTTGCCATTTCCTCTCGCCTCGAACGGCGCCCTTCCTCCAACCGACGCCTCCCGCTGGACTGATGCGGCGTGTATATGCGTAATCGAATCCTGTGTTTGTGGGGCGGCGCCACCCGCGGCCGCGCGGCCTCAAGCCGAGCCACGACTACTTTGCGCACTACTCAGTGAGTTAGCTTACATTGCAAATCAGTCTGACTTAGCAAGCCACAATTCTCCTTGACTCCTCTTCCTAAGCCATGTTAACTTCTCTCCGTATCGGTTGAAAGTTCGCATCTGGAGGCATAGCCAACCTTTATGGCCAAAACTCGATTTAAGTTGATAGTTACTCTTCTGGTGAGCTCGTCAGGCGTCCTCACACACATCCGAGCCGATATCCCACCGACATGCCCAACCGGAGGATTTGCTTGCTATTGTGTTTTAGCGGCTACGTACTGCATTGCCAGCGGCCCCGACGCCGGTTCACTGTGCCAGGGATATTCATGCAAGCTTAGACCCAACCCAAATTCCTATCCCCTCTGCCCTGTCTACGAGAGTTGTTCTGACTATCACGTTTGCCAGTCAAACTCAGACGAGTGCATACCTTCACCCAAGCAAAACTGATGCGAGTGTTGAGACTTCTCAGTTTCTGCCTTGTCGTTACCTTTTTCGCGTGGGCTCAAACTGAAAAGACAATCGAGACAGGCCAAGTGATAGGTGAGGTTATCGATCGCACCGCCGGTACACCGATCGCAGGTGCCGAAGTTATTCTCGAGAGACTTGGAGCAGGTCCCTTTCCGGAAACGCGCGCCGACGAGAACGGTCATTTTGAGTTCGAGTCGGTTGCGCCGGGCCATTACTTTCTTCAGGCGATTCGGGGCGGTGCGGTTGGATCGCGGCGGTCTGCCTCCGCCATGAGCAGGACCGTACCGGTAGACGTGAGAGCTGGCCTTTCAAGCCAAGTCATCCGAATATATCTCAACACTCCGGTGTCGGTCTCTGGGAAGGTAATGGGTCCTCAGGACTCGGCTGCGGCAAATGTTCAAGTCACTTTATACTCCTTAAGCTTCTCTCAAGGAGTCGCGCACCTTGTACCGCGTGATCATACAGTTTCTGATGAGAAGGGCATCTACTCATTCGACGTTATTGAGCCCGGTGAGTACCTGCTGTTCGCTCAGCCAAACAACCTATATGACCGTGACGCTCTGATCGCCGGCTTTTACCCCGGTAGCGTCTCGATCGAGAACGCCCTCCCGATTACAGTGACCGAATCTGCCAGCCTCCAAAACGCAAATATTAAGCTGCGTAAGAGCCAAGGATTCTCCATCGAAGGCGTAATCGACCCTTGGCCCGACCACGAAGACAAGCTAGAACTCTACCTACAAGCCGCTGGCCCAGACTTGACGGGCAGCCCGCCCGTCGCATTGCATTCTGTTTATCGGTCCCGTCCCCACTTTTCTTTCAGCGGGGTAGTTCGGGGAGACTACGTTATTCAAGTGAAGTCCTCCGATCAATTCGGCGTAACCCTATCCGCTCAACCAGTTTCGGTTTCGTCAGCCGCAGTTTCGGGTCTGAGCCTTCGCGCTGGAGATGGGTTCACACTACACGGCAAATTTAGAACGGATGTTCGCTCAATTCCCCCGGGAGCCGCGAAAGATATCAGCCAGGTGAACGTGCACCTCAGTCCACTCGACGGCATCGACGAAGAGCGAGTTGCGGCCCTCCATGACGGCGAATTTCTATTCCGCAAACTTTCACTCGGACGATGGCTAATCCAAGTCACCGGAATCCCAAGCGGCTTGTTTGTTGCATGCGTCAGCGTCTCCGGTCGTTCTTGCTCTGGACCCTTGCTGACCTTATCAACAAACCAATCTGACAACCCTGACATTATCCTTACCCTCGCCGACTCGTGCGCCAAAGTGGTAGGACACGTAACAAACGACAGACGCCCGATCTCCGCCGTCGTGCTTCTTGTGCCTGAAAGTCCGCAACTCGGGCCTATGATCCGGGCTAAAAGTGCTTCGGATGGCTCATTCTCGTTCGACCACCTCGCGCCCGGCCGCTACGAGCTATACAGTTGGGAAGCTCCTAATCGAGCCAGAGTCGAAGACATCGCATATCAACAACAGTATCGAACTTCCGCCGTGACGATTGATTTGAAGCCGGGCGAAGTGGCGCAGAAAGACCTCGCTGTCGTTCCAAAGTGATGCTATGAATTCGGAATCGAATAGGGAATCAAAAACTATGACTAAATAGAACGCGTTTCGCAGGTTCTACTGATTGCTACATGCCTCCTTGTATCAAGCGGATGGGTTTACGATCGCTATGTTCGGTCAGTGCCCACAGTAGCATCGCCAAAAGATCCCAACGAAACCAATTTCCTTGGGAAGACTATACCCTTTCCGCGATCAGACCACTCGGTGGCTGATCGCAAAGTGTTGCTTTTTGTGAGGCTAGGGTGCCAGTGCTTGCCACGCCCACCGTTATGCTAGTTGATCGGAATAATAAAGTCCAAAACGTGTGGGTGGGAACATTGACCGGAGATAGGCTTACAAACTTCCTCGGAGCCATTGACTAATAAAACGAACGTTATGCTTATGCCACTCGCGGCATCCCTGGTAGCGTTAAATCGTTTGCATAATCGCTTCCAAAACAGTTCTACTTGGTTAGTAGCTTTCTAATTTAAGTGTCCATCCGTCGTCTCCCCGACCAAACCTATCTGAGAAACGCGCTAAACGCCAAAAGAAGCGTCTTTTCTAATAATCATGCGAGATGCAGCGGCGTTTCGCAAGCCAGTGACAGATTTTGAAAATATATTTTCTTCAATGCTCTCAATAAGTTAAGCCCACTTTCCCCCTCCACCCCAAACGCCTTCATTCCAAAATCAAACTGAAAGTAGGTTCACATGGCAACAGCACCATCACCCGCAGCCGCTCCCAAAGCGCACTCGGAATCCTTCAACCCCTCAACGGCCCAAACCCGTCTCAACAGCCTCCAACACGGCGCCACCTCCAAACAACTCTTCATCCCCGGTGAAAACCCGGAAGCCTTCCTGTCCATGCTCCAGGAAAACTTCCATTACTACAAACCCCTCACCGAACAACAAGCGGCGCTCGTCGAAGACGCCACCATCGCCCACTGGCACCTCGCGCGCGTGCAACACGTCCACAACGAAAACGAATTC
>PMQB01000417.1 GCA_003169195.1 Bryobacterales bacterium | reverse complement strand
AGATAATCTGCGCTGCATTCAACACAAACGATTCATCGACTAATCCCGCAGCGGACCTGCGTTGCAATTCCGGATTTATCCAAATATCAACGACCTGCTGAAACAGTCGTTGGCCCATCTCGGGGGTAAAAGATGACCTTCTCAGGGCGTCTGACGACACTATATCTGCGGGCGGTTCCTGCAGTTCATCGTCGTTCTCAGGCATCGAGCCTCCACTTCACATCATCCATCATGGCGGGATACTCATCTGGCTCGCAAACCCATGTTGCATCCAGCATGCGCTTGATGGCTAGGTGGGCCATTTCCGAATAGCGCACGCCGCCGAGATCGCAACCATCGAACGGCCGTCAACAGCAAAAAAGTGGGTACATGTCTAANNAGATAAAACAGGTGGCTTCGGCTGAATCACGCGCCACACGGACAAGGCGCAATTTCAAATCATGAGGTCGAAACTCAATTTGAGTGCTCGCAAAATCAAGAAAACTGCCATTTGGCTTGAGGTTAAACGTTTTCCGCCCCGAAAGTCGGCTTGTATCCTGTAATCTTTTGCCGCCGATAAATTCGGTGAACTGGCGAAAGTTGGCTGCGTCGTCGCATGGATGCCGCCAGAACGGCAGGGTTCGCCGTTTTGGCCTAGGAGGACCTGGGCCTGAAGCGGAGCGGCTGTCAATGGTCGGCGCCAGCCGCCGCGTGAGCGGATCGAAACGCAGTGGAGAGGCCTTGACAGTCGCGTGAGCAAAAGGCAGTTTCGTGTTCTCGCTTTGATTAGGCTTGCAATTTCGTTGACCTGCCCGACCGAACGTTCTTTGTCTTTGCGCCAGCCAAACTGCGATCACCCAGTCGACACGGTGAGTGATCGTATCTTGCTAGTGCTTCTCTTCTGACCGTCTTGATTCCCAAGAGTGAGCAGCGCCAATGATCCCTCGTTCTCTAATTCTTTGCCTCGCTCGACAAATCCGTTGGTATCTCTGTTGACTCTGTTTCCTTTCTTCTTCCCACCTTTTCTTGGCACGGCTTCGGGCGAAATTCCTGCGCTCGGCACACGGCGCTCCTTCTGCTTTCTACGGATCCACCCAAAGAATTTGTTCGCTGCGCTCTCTAAAACCTAAATTCTTTCGGTCCCCCATAGAATGCACTCGCTGGGTTTGAGAGCAGCCGCCACTCGCTTGGTTCGCGCCCAAGCAAAGGGCAGAAAGCAGAAAGGTTTAAAAGTGATCAACCAAATTACTATCGTAGGATTCCTGGGCCGCGACGCTCAAAAGAAAGCTCTCCCGAACGGCACGCCTGTGCTCAACTTCAGCCTAGCCACCAAGAAGGTCTGGAAGGACAGCAACAATGAATGGCAAGAACGCACGCAATGGCACCAAGTGGTTTGTTTTGGTGACCGCATGGCCAAGCTGGCAGAACGCCTTCTGGAGGGAACACTCGTCTACGTGCAGGGCGAACTCACCACCCGCGATCGCGAACGGACCATCAAAGTGCCGAATGGCAACGCCGTCATTGAAGCTGTTGTCAAGCAGCTCGAAGTCGAAGTCAAGGCTGACGTTATCCGTATCCTGGATCGCCGGCCCAGCAGTGACGGCGATGACACTGCATCAGAAATGGAGGCCGCCTAGGGCCTCCAGGCCCTTTCCCCAAGGTGTCGCTGCGCGAATTCAAGGACATTGCCGCTACCAGACTCTTAATTTCACACTCATTTTGAATCTCGTTTATGTTGGAGCGTTTCTGCCTGCTGCCCTGTCCATCGTAGCTTGGCGTCAAGGCTTAAGTGCACTCCGCATTCGCTTCGGCCTTGACTTGGCCAGCTCCTTCCGTCATGTGCAGCAAGCACATCAAAAGGAGTTCAACATGCAATCAGATACACAAGACAAAAAGACACTCGACGCCGCCGATCTCGCGCAATTCACGGGAACCGAACAATGGTATCGACATTCCATCAATCGCACGGTTCTCTACACCGACGGAGCACAATACGTCGCTGAACACGGCGGAGCCTACTGGCTGCTCGACGAGATTGCTCTCATTCAGCCCTATGACAAAATAGTCGCTGCCGAAGAATTCCAGGTTTGGGTACTGACTGTTCATACCAACCACACAGCCACTCTCACCTGCAGTGACGGAAACGGCAACACTGTGTTCACCAAAGAAATCGAGTACACCGATTTCCCGCTGGATGCCATCACGTTCTACTTCACTAACAACGTAATCCATTTACCGAGCGAATATTGAGCTCGACCGAGGCCACGTTCGTCGCGTGGCCTCTTCTATAGTTTCGTTTTGTGGCAAATCACACTCAATCCGGTAACGGCCCCTATGCCTTTCACTCGCCACGCCCTCAAGGCCTCTCCGCAAGCTCCGAGCCGCTGACGCGGCGACTTCGCCGACCTTGACCGCTTCCTCGTTTCAGCCAGGCGTCCTCATAGGCCAGAAAGGCAACGTTCGCCTTTCTGGCGCCTTCCTACTATTCAACGGAATCGATAAAGCCAGCACCGGCACTGCCGGTCTTGAATCACTAGGCGATTTTGAAGCTTCCCCCAAGGAGACTTACGGCCCGCTCCGAATTCAAGGGTGGCAATGATGTTACACGAACAAAGAATTCATGGATGGGTAGATCTACCCTTTTCGACTACAGCCGACAGATCTTGAAAAGTCACGGGCGATGGATCAGACCTAGATTTTGGCTCGTCCCCCGGCTCCTGGATGCCTTGGATTTTTGGGTTTTCCCTTCGCGAGTGGGATGCTGGACGAGGAGAGATTGCGCGCCTCCTGGAAAGCTCTAGCAATATGCTCACCTAAATCAACCGAACCATGATTAAACCACGCCGCCACTCCGTGGCTGAGTGTGGCCATTCCCAGCTGTGCCGCCAAACTCGCCTGTGGAGGAGTGAGGCCCCGTTCGCACAACGCCGATGCCACTGCCGCGATCAAAGATCTGGTTTTAGCTGCCGCACGTTCCTGCAGAGCAGGATTACTGGCGATCACTTGCTGACGGGGCTCGGTGAACGGCCGGTTCTCAACGAACATCTGCTTCACCGAGTTGAAGGCGACAAACAACGTATCCAAGGGGCCAAGTGCCTCAGGGGCGTCACGTACAGCGGCTGTAAGGGCTTGGCAAAAAGCCGCTTCGCCATCGAAAAGCACCTCTCGCTTGTCCGGAAAATGGCGAAAAAATGTCCGCTCCGTGACCCCCGTATTAGCGGCAATTTCAGCCGCTGTCGTCTCCTCATACCCGCGCTCGCGGAACAACTCCAGTGCCGCCCACTGAAGACGCTTTCGTATTTCTTCTTTGTTTCTTGGCACGAATCTCCGCGTATTGTCAGTCACTGACGATTTGTGGTACTTTAGGGTAGAGTGTCAGTCACTGACAATTCTAGCTCAGTGCCGGCCTTGTATGACCGCCGATCCTCACTGAGCCGCATCTCGACTTTATCGCCGATATCAAACGAAGAACTCTATGAACAATTCCAAACCAACCGAAATGAAAGCACTTCATCTGGAGACCTATGGCAAGCCACTCGA
>PMQB01000093.1 GCA_003169195.1 Bryobacterales bacterium | reverse complement strand
TGCATCCAATAAATGCCGCGCACATATTCACGCCAGCCCATCACCTGCCGAATAAATCCTTCCGCCGCGGCCAGCGGCGCTTTGCCCTCGCGAAACGCGTTTTCTACCACCGCCACCACCCGCCTCGGATTCAATAGCTTCAAATTCAAAGCAGCAGAAATCCGCGAATGATACAAATACGTTTCGCCCGTCCACATCGCATCCTGAAACTCGCCAAATTTCGCCAAACGATGCGCAACAAAATCGCTCAAGGCCTGCTCCGCTTGCGCCGTGGTTACCGGAAAACTAAAATGCTGCAGTGATCCTGGATGATGACCAAATCGCGCCTCAACAAGCTCTAAAACCGCCTGCGTGATCTCGTCGCGTCCAAACGCATGCGGAGCCTTCATGCCGCTAGCTGGTCCTGCTTTGCCAAAACTGCCACGATTCTCCGTGTCGAAGTTCCACTTGCTTCCAGTCGGCTCGTCTTTGTCCATCAAAACGTTATGCCGTTTACGCATGTCCCGATAGAAGTACTCCATCCGAAGCTGCTTGCGGTCTTTCGCCCAGGCAGCGAATTCGTCTCGCTTACAAAAGAAATGTCGGTCCCCGCGGATCTCTAACATCACACGCATATGGGCCGCTACTTCTTTCAACGATTCCTGTACCCGAAACTCACCCGGCTCCACCGCCACCATTCGTTCTGGCAAAAACTTCTTCAGTGCCGCCGTCAGTTCACCCGACAGATCGCCGCGATTGTCTTTCGCATCCAGCTTGCGGTATTCAACGTTGTACCCTTTCGCCCGCAGTTCTGCCGCAAAGTGTCTCATCGCGCTCAGGAACAGCGCAATCCGTACCTTGTGCGATCGAACGTAGGTAGCCTCGGCCGCCACCTCTGCCATCCAGACTAGATCGCGTGCCGGATCGAAACCGTCGAAAGCAGCCGACTGGTGATCTAACTGATCGCCAAACACCACAATCAAGTTTCGAAAGCGCAGCATTATTACTTAGACTCAGCACCTGCGCTAGCGCGATAAAACATTCTCAGTGTCTAAAGCGTCAACTCGGGCTTCTGTCGAATCTCCAGGCAGCCCTTGCCCGTAGGCAGCAACTTGCCCGGGTTAAAACTGCAAGTCGGATCAAACAGCGTCTTGAAGTCTTTGATCAGATCCAGCGTCTCCTCGGGGAACAACTGGCTCATCAATTCCATCTTTTCCATGCCCACGCCATGTTCGCCGGTGATCGATCCGCCTACCGAAATGCAGTACTGCAAAATCTCTTCGCCCGCTCGTTGCGCACGCTTCAAATCGCCCTTCTTGCGCGGATCGAAAGGCAAAATCGGATGCATGTTGCCATCGCCGGCATGGAACACGTTGCTGATCGGAATGTTGTACTTCTTCGCAATCCGTTCAATGGCTTCCAGCGTATCTGCTACCTTGGTGCGCGGTACAACGCCGTCCTGCACATAATAGGTCGGGCTCACGCGTCCTATGGCGCCAAACGCGTTCTTACGGCCCTTCCACAGAAGCAGTCGTTCCTCGTGCGTCTGCGCCACGCGGACTTCTGTCGCCCCGCAAGCCCGGCAGACCTCATCAATTTTGATGGTCTGCTCCTCCACGCTTTCCACCAAGCCTTCTACTTCAATTAGCAGAACCGCCGCCGCATCTTTCGGGTAACCTGCATGCGTCGCTTCTTCCACCATGCGCAGCATCGGCCCGTCCATCATTTCCAACGCCACCGGAACAATTCCTTTGGCCGTAAGCTTTGCAACGGTGTCACCCGCCTGCCGCACTGTCTTGTAGACCGCCAGCATCGTCTGCACCGACTCTTGCTTTTGCATCAACCGCACGCCAATTTTCGTCACCAGCGCCATGGTGCCTTCCGAACCCGTCAGCAGGCCGATCATGTCATAGCCAGGATTATCCAACTCGCCGTTGCCGAATTGCATCACTGTCGCATCGGGTAAAACCACTTCCAAACTCACAATGTGATTCGTCGTCACGCCATGCGCCAAGGTATGCGGGCCGCCGGCGTTTTCAGCCACGTTACCGCCAATCGTGCATGCCTTTTGGCTGGAGGGGTCGGGCGCATAGAAATAGCCAAACGCGTCCACCGCCGTTGAGATATCCAGATTCACCACACCCGGTTCCACCACGGCACGCTCATTCTCAACGTCGATTTCCAGAATGCGGTTCATGCGCGCAAACGAGACAATGAGCCCTCCGGCGCGCGGAATCGCCCCGCCGCTTAATCCCGTGCCGGCGCCTCTGCCAACCAAGGGCACCGCATAGTATCGGGCGATTTTTAGAATCGCCACCACGTCGGCGGTGCTTTGTGGAAACACCACTGCGTCCGGTAATGCTTTGTCCACTCCGGCGTCAAACTCGTAGAGCGCCAGATCGTACGGATCAGACAGAACCGCGTTCTTACCCAGCGCCTCTTCCAAAGCGATCGCTACATTCGCTGTGATTGCCATAACCTGCCGCTAGAGCAATCCATCCACGTAGTGAGTGATGTCGTCATTTGTCCAATTCTCTGCGTTCGCGTATTTGCGTAAAACGCGCCCGTTTTTGATCAGATAAGTTTCGGGATATTGGAACGTGCCGTATTGGGCGCTGATATCGGCGCTCGCATCGCGAGCGGTGGCAAACGTCACCGGAATCTTCTGCAGAAACGCTCGGTATTTGTCAGGATTCTTGTCTACGCTGATAGCCACAACCACCACGCCTTTATCGGCGTATTTCTGTTGGAAGACGTTGAGCGACGGAATTTCCTGCACGCACGGGCCACACCAGGTAGCCCAAAAATTGAGTACCAAGAGGCGGCCGCCGAACGATTCTGGTGTTATGCTCTTCCCCTGGTCAGTAGTAATGGTAAAGGCGGGGGCTTGTCCGCCTTCTTTGGCGGAGGTGTCTCGCAAACTAACGATGATTAACCCTGCAAAAGTAAGGGTAAGGGCTCCTAATAGCCCGATAAGTGCGTTTTTCATGTTTGAGCGGCTTGGGTCGTGTCCCAGTACCAGGGACGCCCACTAAATTACAGTATCTAATGCCGCGTTAGGCGCATCCAACAAAAGGCGAATGTTTATTACCCGAAAAGCCGAATTTTCCGCGTCCCACTTCTGCCGTGCAGCAGCTTGGAGCGACGAGGAAAATCGCTCAGTCTTCGGCGAGGAAGCGCATCCAGCCGGTCACGGTCACAATTTTGTGCTTGAGGTCAGCGTGGAAGGCGAGCCAGATCCCATTACCGGCATGATTATTGATTTGAAGGATCTGAAAGACATTCTCGAGCGCGAAGTAGTGACGCCCATGGATCATCGCTTCTTGAATTACGAAGTAGAACCGTTTAGCAGAGTGATTCCCACCACAGCCAATATCGCTTTAGAAATTTGGCGCCGATTAGACAGGCAGTTTGATTCAGCGCGCTTTCGCTTGGCGAAGGTTCGTCTCTTCGAAACGCCCGATCTGTATGTGGATGTGGTGCCACCGGTCAACGTATGATTTCCTTAACTCGCCGCTATCCTTTCCCGGCTTCGCACCGGCTTCACTCAGCGCGCTTGAGTGATGCAGAGAATGATCGCGTCTATGGTAAATGTAATAACCCGTTCGGTCATGGCCACGATTATGTTTTGGAACTGACGGTTTCCGGCGAAGTAAATCCCCTCACCGGTTTGTTAGTACCGCTGCATCGGCTCGACCGCTTTGTGGCACAGAAAATTCTACGCCTCTTCGCTTATCGCAACATCAACGTTGATGTGCCCCAATTCGCCGACTTAGTACCCACAACTGAAAATGTGGCTCTTGTCATCAGCAACCTGGTGCGTCAACACTGGCAGGAATCCTTTGAGGATTTGCGAATCTGCGCTTCACGAGTCCACGTGCAGGAAACGGACCGCAACGGATTTGAAGTCCTTCTCTCCGCGCCGGTAATTGAAAACTCCTCCGCTCAGCGGAACGAAAGTGTGATGGTTCATGCCTAGAAGCAAGTCCGCCGCAAAACTCCTTAAGTCTCCCGGTGAATTGATTGAGATGATGCCGTCGGTCTCGCCCGATTCGATCGCAGCGCACATGGAAAGTGTCATCCGCCAGCTGGGGGAAGATCCAACGCGCGATGGTCTGGTGCGCACCCCGCAACGCGTGGAGAAAGCGCTTCGCTATCTCACCAGTGGTTACAAAGCGGATCCTGAAAAAATTGTGAACGGCGCGCTCTTCGATGTTGATTACGACGAAGTCGTTATCGTCCGCGACATTGAGTTCTTCAGCATGTGCGAACATCACATGTTGCCCTTTTACGGCAAAATTCACGTTGCCTATCTGCCGAATAAGAAAGTTATTGGCCTGAGTAAGATACCGCGGCTGGTGGATGCTTTTGCGCGCCGTTTGCAGATTCAAGAACGCCTCACCCAGCAAATTGCTCAAACCGTCCAGTCGCTCATCAATCCCAGAGGCGTCGCCGTCGTTTGCCAGGCTCGCCACTTTTGCATGATGATGCGCGGCGTGGAAAAGCAACATTCCGATGCCGTCACTAGCGCCATGCTGGGCGCTTTTCGCGAACGGAAGGAAACGCGCGATGAAGTGCTTTCCCTCATGAACCAGCGTTAGGCGCCAGCCGCCACTTCACCCTTCCTCCTTCTCGCGTGTTAGCATCGGGACATGAGCGACCAAAGCCGTCTTTTTGACGCGGGTCCGGATCCTTTCGGCCGCGTGTGGAGAGTCCAGTTCCGTTGGCTCCAAACCGGCATTTCCATTCGCCACGCAGATACTGTTGACGTGAAATTTTTTATTACACCGGATGGCGGTGAGCCGCAGGAAAAAGTGGTGGCCATGCCGCATCCGGTGTTATTGAGTCTTGCCCGGGAAGGCAACCGCAAACTTTCAGATCCTTTGTGCATGCGTTTAGCCGCCGCCCATTTGAAGCACATGATCGAAACTTCGGAAGATATGGATAAGACGCTGGTTACGGTGTCCGCCAAGGAATTAATGGCTTATGACCGGCAGCTCCACTCCACTTCCTTCGCGAAACATCGCTAGGCTGAAGCAAATACCCACTGGTATAACGGTCAATCCCGTGCTAAGAATAAATTTCACCCTGCGCTTTCACTCTTAGCTCATGAGGTTTTAAATTTCTATGGTTAGTTGCCCTAAATGCGATTCTGCAATTGATGTGGAAGAAGAAGAATTGGACGAAGGAGACGTTTTGTCTTGCGACGAGTGCGGAGCTTCTCTGACCGTTGCCGGCGTCAATCCCGTCGAAATCAAGCCTGAAGATGAAAAGGACGATGACGACGAAGACTTCGATTACGACGAGGATGAAGACGAGGACGACGAGGACGAAGACGAAGACGAGGAAGAAGAGGAGGAGTGGCATTAGTTCTGCCTGCCCCTCACGTCGTCGCCCGGTGAATCGTTTCGGCGATCCCGAGGATGCGTCTGCCCCGATTGCTACCGCAGGCCTTCGATTTTGCCTGCTCTTCCTTTGTGCCGCCAGCTTGCTTTCGTTCAGTGCTTTCGCAGCCGATCAGCGGAGTCCTTCGTCGACGGTGTTTCGAACGATTGAAGGTTCTGTTTTGGATCATGCCGGCCATCCTTTGCCCGGCGCGGTCGTTCTGATCGAAGATCTCAAAACTCTGCAAGTCCGCTCTTACATCGTCCAGGAAGATGGCAAGTATCGTTTTCGCGGCTTGAGTTCCGACGCCAATTACCAGTTACGCGCGCGCTTCAATGGCGCCATGAGCAGCCCCAAGACCGTGAGTGTCTTCGAAAGTAAGCCATCCATTGTGGTAAACCTGACGGTGACTGTTAAACCGAAACGGGCTAGCTCGTCGCCCGTTCACTAAGCCGCAGGAACCTTTGTGACCCATTCGCAAATCATTCAGAAGATCAAGAAGCTTGCTGTTGTTCCCATCGTCCGCACGCCCGATGAAAAGAGCGCGTTAGCTGCCGTAGAAGCCGTGCGTGCCGGGGGCATCGATTGCGTCGAGATCACCATGACGGTGGCCAACGCGTTGAAGGCTATTGAATCGATCGCCGACCGCTACGGCGACAGCATCCTTCTGGGTGCGGGCACCGTGCTAGACCCCGAAACCGCCCGCTCGTGTATGCTGGCGGGTGCCCAGTTCTTCGTTACCCCTAGCCTGAATCACAAAACCATCGAAATGGCGCGCCGCTACAGCCGGCCTATCTTTCCCGGTGGCCTGACGCCGACTGAGATCCTCACTGCCTGGGAAGCCGGCGCCGATGGCGTCAAGGTGTTCCCCTGCAGTGCCGTGGGCGGGGCCAAGTACATCAAAGCCGTCAAGGCGCCGTTCCCGCAAATTGATCTGATTCCCACCGGGGGCGTGAACCTCGACACGATTGCCGAATTCCTGACGGCCGGTTCCACCGCTGTCGGTGTCGGCAGCGAACTCATCGACGCCCAATCGGTAGCCAGCGGAAACTACGACGCCGTCACCGACCGCGCTCGTAAATTTTGCGAGATCGTGGCCAAGCTCAGACCATAACGGGCGGATGCACGAGTACGACACCGTTCTCAAGTCCTTGTTACAGAGCCCACAGAACACTATCTTCGAAAAGATCATCGGTTCGCGGATTGATCATTGGCTGAATGTCGAATTTCCCGAAGTCCAGCAAACGCGCGTCGACATGCTCGGCGTCACCGTGGTCAACGAGCGTGACTTGGCTGGCATCGAATTGCAGAGCACCAGCGACGCGAAGCTCCCGCTTCGCATGGCCGAGTATGCCTTGCGGACCTACCGCCTGTACGAAGTTTTTCCTCGCCAGTATGTGCTCTATGTCGGTAACGAGCCGTTACGAATGCCCACGGAAATTGTTGGCCCGGATTTCTTTTGCCGCTTCAAGATTATCGACATCCGCACACTTGACGAGGAATCGCTGCTCAACAGCCCGTTCGACACCGATAACATCCTGGCGATCCTGACGCATCACCGCGACCGCCGTGAAACCATTCGCCGAATTCTAGCGCGAATCGCTACACTAGAAACTGGACGGCGCGACGACTCTTTTAAGAAACTAATGATCCTAGCTGGTTTGCGTAAGCTAGGAGATTCGATCCGTGCGGAGGTGAAATATATGCCAATCCTAGACGACATCATGGACCACGACGTGCTCGGCCCTGTCTTTCGTGAGGGCGAGCAGAAGGGCATACGAGAGGGCGAGCAGAAAGGCGAGTTGAAGGCTCTCCGGCGTATCATCACACAACGCTTCGGCCAAATTCCTGCCGCCATTGACCAACGCCTGTCTAAGCTGTCCACCGCCGAATTGGACGAACTCACCGCGCGATTGCTCAATGCAAAGAATATTGAGGAATTGTTCAAAGGGTAAACCTCAATACCGCGGCACGCTCGGATCGACTTCCCAACTCCACCGATCGATCCCACCCGCCACACTAAAGCAATTCTCAATACCCCTCGCCCTCAGCCACATCGTCACCTGCAAGCTCCTCACGCCGTGATGACACAGAATCAGCAAATCCCCGGAATCCGCCAAACCCTCCAGTTTTTGCAGCTCCGCCGGTACGGTACCCATCGGAATCAACTCGGCCCCCTCAATCCTCGCCAAAGCAAATTCCTCCGGCTCCCTCACATCAATCAAAGTTGCTTGTTTTCTATCATTTAGCTGCTCTTTGGCCGCTTGGGGCGTCACTTCGTAAGGGGAGGCCATATTCCCCATTAACTCATGCTTCCCCGAAAAAACATCCAGAATGGCCTAGAAATTTGACTTAGCATGTCATACTAACTACCTTAGAAATCAAGTCTATGGCTCAGCTTGGCGACGCAATATCCCGCTACCACAAGCTCCTCGAACAGCCGAGCTACCGTGATACTGCGTGGGCAGATCAGTTCCAAGAGCAGATGCGGCAGCAGCATTTGGTCGATTCCGGCCGCTTGCTTGCACCCGTCCTGCGTCCGCATTTCGTGTCGCGTCGTCAAGTGGACGCGCTGTCCCGTCTCTCCGCACAAATGGCGGAGATTCTGGAACGCCTGGAAGCAATCGCTTTTGCTTCACCCCTTTTGCTCAGCCGGTTGCAAATGCTTCCCGCGGAAAAGATGTTGGCTTCCGTCCCGCACGGCTATACGCGCTCGGGCGTTGCCGCGTCCATGGATGCCAACCTGCGCAACGGCAATCTCTCTGTGCAAGGTGTGGACGCCTGCAAGCCCGCAGGTCTCGGCTATTCCAATCTGCTGGCCGACCTTTTTCTCGAATTGCCCATCGTGAAAGAGTTCAAACGCGGCCGCTACAAGCTTTCGAAGCTTGGTGGACCCAAAGCTCTCCAGCAAGCGATTCAATCGGCCTACCGTCAATTCGGCGGCAAGAACAAGCCAGCCATCGCCATTGTCGAACTCGGCCAGGAATCCGGCGCCTCCACCAGCGGGGGCGGACCGTCCAGTGAAGGCCTCCTGCTCGCCGAGTCTCTCAACCAACTCGGTGGCAACGCACGCCTCATTCCTCCCGAACTGTTGGAATATTCCGACAGCAAGCTGCGTTCAGCCGAGTTTCAAATCGATCTAGTGTTCCGCCGCGTGTCTACCCGCGAAATTTTGACGCGCTGGGATCTATCGCACCCTCTGCTCCGTGCCTATCGCGACGGGGCAGTTTGCGTAGTGAACAGCTTCCGATCCGAATTTGCCCAGCGACGCGCCCTGTTCGATCTGCTTACCGACGAAGCCGTCACCGCGCACTTGCCTGCGGCAGACCGCAAACTAATTCGCTCTTCCGTTTCCTGGACGCGCATCGTGTCGCCGCGCAAAACGACTCATGGCGATAAACAAATCGATCTGCCCGAGTTCATCCTCACGCAGCGAGAGCGCTTGGCTCTCCTCCCCAACGAGGATTCCAGCGATCAGCGAATCTACATCGGTGCCGAGATGACCGATTCAGCCTGGGATCGAGCGCTAAAGCTCGCGCTCCGGTCTCCTTACGTCGTGCAAGAGCGCACGCTATCGGCCCGCGAATCGTTCCCTATCTTCCAGTACGGCGAACTCAAAATGAAAGAAGCCGAAGTCACCGTTCATCCCCACGTATTGAACGGGGAAATGAGCGGTGCTTCGGCTGTTTTACAAACTTACCTGGCGGGTTCTGCCGCCCATCTGGCGGTAGCCCCAGTCCTCCTGCTCGAAGAAGCTTGACGGTTTAACTTTAGCGCAAGCGTGACACTTCGTCCAACTGGCGCGAGGTTTCTCAGAAGACGTAGGCCGCCGTGACCTTTACGCGGCGGCCTGGTCAAAAACCTCTTCGTGGTCCTCGACTTCTTCGCCGGCAGCGCGCTGACGCTCAATCGTCTCCTGGCAAGGCACACAGTACGCCGCCCACGGCACCGCCTTCATGCGCTTCTCGGGAATTTCTTCCTCGCACCGCAGGCACGTTCCGTAAGACCCGTCTTCGACGCGCTTCAGCGCCCCCTGAACTTCTTTCAGCAGTTTCGACTCGCGGTCGAGGTTCCGAATCGCTACTTCGCGATTCATCTGTTGCTGCAAGCGGTCGAAATCTTCCGCCGCATTTTCGATCAGAATCTCATCCCGATCGGAGCTACCCGTCAAGAGTTCGCGGCGTTTTGTCTCGAGAACCTTGCGTGCTTCGTTCTTTTTCTTGATAACCATTGTCATTTCTCCTAACCAATACCGTTTACTTCTTCGTCAAGGCTTTTCGGTTTACCTGTTCCAACTAATTGAAAACTAGGATCTTTTGGCCGTTTTCGGGCTCTATTTGCCTCGTACAGTGGATTCAGATGCGGGAGCTTCGGGCAAAGTTTCAATCTGTGTCATTAGGAAGTTTTTAGATCCTAACAAAATTCTCGCCCGAATCTTTCTAAATCTGGGTCACGCCTGTTTTTTACTCACCAGTAAAGAATCGAGCAGCTTTGTAAGCCCGTACTGGAATGCCTCCTGCACGTTTCCTCCGAAGCGGAAAGTTTTCGTAAGTTCCATCGACAGAAACCCATGCAAGTATGAGACCAACATTCTTCCCGCCGGGAGCGCCGCCTCTTTTCCCACCACTTGGGACAAAAGAGCCAGCATGGGTTCGGCAGCAGCCTGCCGCGCCGGCAGTAGATCTTCGCGTGCGGCCAGCACCTCGCTGAAGATCAAAGAGTACGTCCGCGGGTTCTTCTTCGCGAACTTACGATATAGGTGCCCCATCCGTTCCAAACTCTCATACGTTTCACTACCGCCATTCGGATCGTTCATTAATTCGGCCAACTCGCGCAAAGCGTCGCGCGCCGCCGCACTCAGCAGGTCCGTTCTGTCTTTATAGCGCTTATACAGAGACGGTGCCCGCACGCCCACAGCCTCCGCGATCGCCTGCATCGACAGCCCTGCCTCGCCATGGCTCTCCAGNNCGCTTCCCCAGCCAACTCAAGTGTGTCTGTTTGAAGCTGCCCGGGTACTTTAGTCCGTATCCCAGTGCTCTATCCATCCCAATGTGGGCGCTCCAGATGAGCAAATAGGGAATCCAGGCCATCTGGCCGCTCACCACGGCTATGCCAAGCAGCGCCGCCGGTACAACGTAACTGTGTGCTCCGTTGTAGCAAACTGCGCCCCAGTGCGCACCCAGCCAGTAGCCGGCCATCGCTACATCAGGCACCAGCAGCAGCAGCAAGAAGCGCCACCACGAAGCCCCGGCGTGTCCATACAAAAGAATACTGAGGATAAAAACCAGCGCGCCTTCTAAGCGCAGCCAAGCTTGCGGCGCGCCCTTGACCGTGCCAAAGTCTGTTGCCTGAGTGTTTGTTTTCATAGAGTCTCTCATCTGAAGGCTAATGTTAATAGCCTTATAGCTAATGCTATTAGCCTTTGCCCGATTTTGTCAACACTTTTTCCACAAAAGGTTCCACGTGGAACGTTCGCTTTCAACGTGCTAATCTATGGCCCCACACGTACCCACCCATTCCAAGCTCCCTTTCCGGCGCTATAATTAAGAAGAGTCTTAGCCCTTTCCAGAAAACTTCAGGCCTAGTACGGCTTCTCTAGAACAACACCCCTAGATCTTGTGGATTTCCTGTGTATCGCCACTACAGGGAGTGATTACGTATTGACACAAATTAAGAAATGGTTTCAAATTGACTCTGGCGTTCAAATTCCACCACCCCCAAGGAAGTAGGAAGTACAATTCATATGGGTCAACTCAGTGTTAATCTAGCCCTTAAAGTGAAAGAGTTGCATCGCTCTCTGAAGAAAGAGGAGCGCACCGGCGTGTCGTTCCCGCGCTTCTTCACATCCAAACTCGAACCGGGTGCTACCCCCTATGAGCAAGTTTCCTGGGAACGGCGTACCGCCACCATCGGGAACGACAAAGGCTCGGTCATCTTCGAGCAGCGTGACGTCGAAGTTCCCGCCGACTGGTCGCAAACCGCCACCAACATCGTTGTCAGCAAATACTTCCATGGCCGCATGGGTTCCCCGGAGCGGGAAACCGGCGTTGGCCAGCTCGTCCACCGCGTTGTCGACACCATAGCCGACTGGGGTCTCAGCGGTAACTACTTCAAGACAAAGGAAGACGGCGAAAACTTCCGCTCCGAATTGGCCCATCTGATGCTCACCCAGAAGGCCTGCTTCAATTCTCCGGTTTGGTTCAACGTGGGCGTCCGCGAATCGCGCGGCTACGGCTTCTATTTCGATGAAGCCGAGCAAGTGGTCAAAAAGCTAGTACCTGGTGAGAATCATCCGCAATGCTCCGCCTGCTTCATCAATTCCGTAGGCGACTCGCTGGAATCGATTCTCGACCTCGCTAAAACCGAGGGCATGCTCTTCAAATGGGGCTCCGGTACAGGCACGAACCTGTCCGCGATTCGAGAAGAGGACGCCCACTTGTGGGGCGGTGGCCGCGCATCCGGTCCGCTCAGCTTCATGAAGGGCTTCGACGCTTTCGCTGGCGTCATTAAGTCCGGCGGCAAAACCCGTCGCGCCGCCAAAATGGTCATCCTCAATACTGACCACCCCGACGTCGAAAAATTCGTCTGGTGCAAAGCCAAGGAAGAGAAAAAAGCTCACACCTTGATCGACGCGGGTTACGATTCTTCCCTCGACGGCGAAGCCTACGGCAGCATCTTCTTCCAGAACGCCAAC
>PMQB01000662.1 GCA_003169195.1 Bryobacterales bacterium | reverse complement strand
CGTATACCCGTTTCGAGCGCGAGTTTCCACTTGGGTTCCAAGCGCTCCGGATCGTCCGGGTGCAACGTTTTGGCCCAGCCCATGCCCAGTAATTCTTCCGTTGGAACGCCCGTATAGTCGGCCCATTCTTGACTCATGTAGTCACAAAGCCCGTCGGGCGTCGTCGACCACACGAATTGCGGCAGCGATTCCACCAACCCGCGCCAGCGAGCTTCGCTTTTTTGCAGTTCAACCGTCCGCTGCGCCACTAACCCTTCTAAATGGCTTTGTGCCTCCACTCGCTCGGTAATGTCAATCGCCATCCCCAGCCGCGCCGGGCAACCGTCAATCTCCAACTCGATACTCGAAAGTTCCACCCAAATGTCGCTCTTGTCCTTCCGCCGGTGCCGAATGGGTTTGCTGGACGCCAGGTCCGAGGCAAGCTGCTGAAGGTATTCCTCAACGCTGCCGTTTTCACCCGTCGCGCGGATCGCCGTGACGGCCATGCTCAGGAATTCCTCCCGCGACCACCCGTATTGATCGATAGCAGCTTGATTGATATCGATAATTCGCAGATCAGACACGCGATAGATACAACTGGGTACCGGATTTCGTTCGAAGAATTCGCGATACCGCCGCTCTGCCGCTAACAACCTCTTTTCGTTCGCCAGTCGTTCCGTGATGTCAACCGCAAAGCCACCCAGCGCTCTCCCGCCAGAACCATCCGGAAACGAAAATTTGGTCAGCAAAAAATCCCGCAACGTCCCGTCCGGCTTGGTGAACGCTTCGGTCATCTGTCCGGGCTGGTCAGACGACAGCAGCGCCTCGTCCACTTTCCTGACCCGCGCCGCGATTTCCGGTCCAAACAGTTCGTCCGTCGTTTTCCCAATCCAATACCCCGGTGGTTGCCGCCACAACTCTTCGGAATATCGGTTCGCATACAAAACTTGACCAGTCGCGTCCTTAATGTACGCCACGCACGGGTTATGTTCCATGAAAGCGCTGAAACGCGCTTCACTTGCATTCAATTCGCGCGACCGCGCCGATAACTCATCCCGAACCGCCACTAATTCGCGCTTGGCACGGTGGAACTCCAGTAACTCAATCACCTGTCGGGCCAGCGCCTGTAAGGCCTTGATCTGGCGCGGCTCCGGTAAGCGCGGCTCGCGGTCCATCACACACAGCGTCCCTAACCGGAACCCGTCGGCGGTTTCCAGCGGCGCCCCCGCATAAAAGCGAATCTTCGGATCATGCAAAACCAGCGGATTATCCACGAACCTCGCGTCCGTTGCCGCATCCGGCACCACCAGCACGTCGCTCGACAAAATCGCATGCGCGCAAAACGCATCGTCCCGCGGCGTTTCCGTCACAGACAGCCCATACCGGCTCTTGAAGGATTGCCGGTCCGGATCAATCAGCGTAATCAGCGCCATCGGCGCGCCGAACACCGAAGCCGCCAAGCTCGTGATCAAGTCAAAATTTGCCTCCGGTGGAGTGTCCAGCACCTCGTAGCGATACAGGGCCGCCAGCCGCTCCGATTCATTTTCCGCAATTCCCGCACGCACCAGTTCAAGTACCCTACCTCTAAGTACACATCCACCCCAATTCCTCTTAGTTATAGTGGATGCCGATACGCTCAGTATTCTGGAGATGACATGCGCGGCTCTATACTCTTCCTCCTCCCCTTCCTTTCCCACGCACAGCCGTCCTCCCCCATCACCTCACCCGAATACACCCAAATCCAACGCCACCTCGCCCATGGCTGGAACACCTGGGACGTCCAGAGCGTCACCACCCAGGTTCTCTTGCCCCAAGGCTTAGCCGTTCGGCTCGGCTTCCTCCAAAAAACTCGTCTCTATGGCGACTCCTTCCTCCCCACCGCCCTCATCGGCCGCCTGGACAAAAACGCCGAACACGTCTTCCCCGGCCCCCACGCCTTTGACGGCAGCTATTCCGACCTCACCCTTACCTGGAAAAGCCAGTCCTTCCGCATCCAATCCGCCTCCGATCACGACGATCTCATCCTCCTCATCACCCCTCTCGCCGCGCCTGTCGAAAACGGCCCGTTGCCCATGACAGCCGTCTTCTCTTTCGGTTTCCTCTGGAACCGCCCCGGATCGGTCGCCCTTCAACCCAGCGGCGCCATGCTAGCGGATACAGCCAGCCGTCGCATTTCCTTCTTTCTCGATGGCACCCAAACCACCGCCCGCGACGCGCCCCTCACCGCCCCCTATTTCGCCGCCACTCTCGATAGACCGATAGCGCTTTCTTCCGGTAAGCGCCGCAGCATAGCCGAGGTGCGCGCCATCCTAGCCGCCCATCTCGCCGCCTTCACAACCTCCACCCAAAAGGCCGGCCCAGCCTCCTCCATCGCCGCCGCCATTCAAACCGTGCTCGGCTGGGACACCATCTACGATCCCGAATTTCAACGCGTCATCTCGCCCGTCAGCCGCCTCTGGTCCGTCTCGTGGGGCGGCTACGTCCTCTTCGATTGGGATACCTTCTTCGCCGCCTCTATGGCCTCCATCGGCAACCGCGATCTCGCCTATGCCGACGCCATCGAAACCCTCAACGAATCCACCCCCGCCGGCTTTGTCCCCAACTACGCCCGCCCCGGCGGCTGGAAAAGTGGCGACCGCTCCGAACCACCCGTCGGCGCCATCACCGTCCTCAGCCTTTACCGCAAGTTTCATGACCAGTGGTTCCTGCGCGACACGTTTTCTCACTTGCTCGCCTGGAACCGCTGGTGGGCCGAGCACCGTGACGTCCAAGGCTATCTCGTCTGGGGCACCGACGCCCACGGCGCACCCGAAGACACCGACGATTCTGCCCGCGGAACCCTACAAGCCGCCCGCTTCGAGTCCGGACTCGATAACTCGCCCATGTACGACAACGTCCCCTTCGACCATAAAACCGGCCGCATGCTCCTCGCCGACGCCGGCCTCATCGGTCTCTATGTCGCCGATTGCGACGCCCTCGCCACCATCGCCTCCCAACTCGGAAAACCTGTCGAGGCCCAAGAACTCACCGCCCGCGCCGACCGCTATCGCGCCAAGCTCGCCTCTCTCTGGGATGACAAAACCGGAATCTTTTTGAATAAGAACTTAGTAACGGGCGAGTTCAGTCCCCGCATCTCACCCACTAACTTCTACCCGTTGCTCGCCAAAGCCGCCACTGCCGAACAGGCCGACCGCATGGTGCGCGAACACCTCGAAAATCCCGCCGAATTCGGCGGCGAATTCGTGCTGCCCTCTATTGCTAGAAATGATCCAGCCTTCAAAGATCAGGAATACTGGCGCGGCCGCGTCTGGGGCCCCATGAACTATCTCGTCTATCTCGGCCTGCGCAACTACCCCCAACCCGCCGCCCGCCAAAAGCTCGCCGCCAAATCCCTGGCTCTATTTATGAAGGAGTGGACCACCAACGGCCACGTCCACGAAAACTACAACGCCCTCCTCGGCCAAGGCGACGACGTCCCCAGCAGCGACCGCTTCTACCACTGGGGCGCCCTCCTCGGCTTCCTCACCTATCTCGAACAAACCCAGTAGGGCGCGCATTCTTGCGAGCCGGCCGCCTTTCAGGTGGCCAGCGCCGATTGCCAATCGGCGCATTTCCGACCCGCGATCAACCTTCTTCTCACTCGCCGCCCCCACCCCCCAACGCCCTCTCCCGCCACCGCCGCACACTCATCACATCAAACCGCTCCCCCCGAAGCTGCATCACCCCATCCCGCACCTCCATCCACCGTATCTCCCCCTTCCCACTCCGCACCACCAACATCACCGGAAACGCCCGCTCCCGCCAATACCGCACCTGCCGCTCATCCCCAACATCAACCCGCAAGTCGCCCCGCAAACTCGAAGTACCCGATTCCAGCACCAAATAAACCTTCCGCCCACTCGCCTCCCCATCGTCACGCCGAAACTCAACCTCCATATCAATCCCGTGGTCGCTCACACTGAACTCCCGGCAAATCTGCCCCGCCAGCGCCACCGTCGAGATCACCTCCCCCACCAACACCCTCTCCTTACTCTCGCTATCCAACCCCGCCGCCGACGCCCCCTCCACCTCATTCACCCGCCGCCGCACTTCCTCACTCGCAAACCGCCGCTCCAAGTCATCCCATAGCGCCACCCTCTTCTCACACCGAATACAAACCACCGTTGGCACCGTCCCCCCAAAAGCCCCCTTCCGACCCCGCCCAACCGCCGCCGCATCCGCCTTCTTCCCCGCCAGCCAGGCATTCAGCTTCTCCATCGCCACTTCCCGATTCCCCACCGCCGTCCCACAATGCCCGCACACATAGTGCCGCAGCCGCACCACCTCCTGCGCCTTCTCGCCTAAATGCTCATGCACATACCGCGCAAAAATAATCTTCTGCTCATCCGCTATCAGCGGATCGAAATAAACATCCAACTCCCCCGCACCCTCCGCCTTTCGCGTCAGCTTAATCCCAAGCTGCTTCCCATTCAATGTCTTGAAATCCGCCGCATACCGCCACAACTTGTCATGTTCAAACGCCCGCGTATGATGCAGCCGCACCACCAACGTCGCGTAAATATCATCCAAAAACCCGCTAAACCGATAAGTCACCAAAATCGCCGGATGCCCCACCAACTCCGGCCGCTCCCTCCGGTAGTAACTCGGAAAAATC
>PMQB01000031.1 GCA_003169195.1 Bryobacterales bacterium | reverse complement strand
CGAAACTTCCCAGAACGGGACTAGTGGCCAACGTCGGAATTCAAAGCAACCAGATGCGCGTTATGCGGCAACTGAACGGTCGGCACGTTCCTGGGCGACGCTGTTCGGTCGAGGATAGTATTTCGATCAGCCGCCAAGATGGTATCGTTAAGACTGTCCTAGATTGGACGGGATCTGGGAAGACGATGCGCGTCGGGCTCGTTCTGGCGCTCAATTCGCTGGTCGATGCGTCCCTCACGGCCGCGATTGGGAGGAACATGAAATCAGGCTATAACCTAGGCAGAGTTGCCGGCCTCCTGTACTTGCTCCTCGGCTTCGCGGTCGTCCGCCTTAAATACATTCCCGGCGCTTTGCTCGCCGGCCACGACGCCGCCGAGACAACCAGAAACATCGCTGCCCACGAACTGCTCTTCCGTTTCGGCATCGTCAGCGATCTCATCACCGCGACCGCCGCGATCTTCGTCACTCTCGCCCTTTACCGGCTGTTCCACGGAGTGAACCGGAGCCAGGCCGTGCTCCTGGTTATCCTCGGCGGCCCGATGCCGGCGGGGGTCTACTTCGGCAACGCGCTAAACGACGTTGCGGCTTTAATGTTTGCGCGCCCGGCCGACTTCGTATCCGTATTCGAAAAACCTCAGCGCGAGGCCTTTGTGATGTTCTTTCTACGCCTACATGACTACGGAGTCTTTGCCAATGAGATTTTCTGGGGCCTGTGGCTGTTCCCGTTCGGCCTGCTGGTTTGGCGCTCGGGATTCATCCCTCGCTTCCTGGGCCTTTTCCTCTTCGTAGCCTGCTTCGGCTACCTGGCTTTCAGCTTCACGGGTTTTTTGATGCCGCAATACATGAATACGGTCGCTCCCGTCGCCAACATCGCGATCCTCGGAGAAGCGCCGATTATACTTTGGCTCGCTATCATTGGAGCCACGCCGGGGCCGCTGGACGCTTCAGCCTCGTCACTCACTGCTGGTTAGCGAGCCACCCGGAATCCGCCCAAATGTCTCGTTTCAAGGCTGGTGCCGAAGGCCGGCGTGTGCTGGCTTATAGTGCATCTGGCGTTTGATTAGCGTGGCGGCGACTCGATCCGGCTGCATGGTCGGCCATGGTGACATTGGCGCGAAACGGCGTTGTGTTCCTTTACAAACCCAACCGCTTCCCGATAGATCGCTTGGCATATTTTGCAAGAGAGTTGGCGTCTTTTGCTAGTTACACGCTGGCCTTATTCGGCCAGAATGAAATTGTGGCTGGGTCCTGAAGGACACGGCGACCTTGTTAAAGCTGAACATCATAAAGGTGAGACAAATGAACGGACAAGCAACCCCGACTCCAGTAAAAGCTTTTGATCGCGCCTACATCAACGGTCAATTCGTCACTCCCCATGGAACCCAGGTCGTCGATCTTGTGAACCCGACCGACAACAAGGTTATCGGCAAGGTCACCATGGCAGACGAAATCGACACGCGAAAAGCCATCGGTGCTGCGAAAGAGGCCTTCAACACCTTTTCGCAAAGTAGCAAGGAATACCGGATGGAGCTCCTGCAGCGGTTGCACGACGCCGTGGCCAAGCGAATGGATCAACTCGTTGAGGCGACGGTCGTGGAATACGGCGCACCGCAAGACCGTGCGAAGGGCTCCAACAACCTCGCGGCGAACATTTTCCTGCACTTCAAGAAAGTCCTCGAAGATTTCGATCTGGTCAAAACTGTCGGCACATCTAAGGTCGTGATGGAGCCGGCCGGCGTGGTGGGCATATTTACGCCATGGAATTCGAGCGCCGGCTCGATCGCGATCAAAGTGGCGCCGGCAATCGCTGCCGGATGCACGGTCGTCATCAAGCCCAGCGAGATGAGCGCTATGCAAACGGAAGTGTTGATGGACGCTCTTCATGAAGCTGGGTTGCCTCCTGGCGTCATCAATGTCGTGACAGGCCTCGGCGAGGTCGTCGGGGCGGAGTTAACGAAAAGTCCCGACATTCAGAAAATCGCTTTCACCGGTTCGACGCAGATCGGAAAATTGGTCGCCAAGAACTCCCTGGCCACGATGAAGCGCCTGACGCTGGAACTCGGGGGCAAGTCGCCAAACATCATCCTGGACGACGCCGATCTCTCCACAGCGATCCCGATGGCCATCAACGCCTGCTACCTGAATAACGGGCAGGCCTGCATTGCGGCTTCGCGTCTGATCGTGCCGGAAGACCGACTCGGCGAAGTGAAGCGATTAGCCAGGGCGGCCGTCGAAAAAATCAAAATGGGAGATCCGAGGGACAAAGACGTCACCCTCGGACCATTGGCCAGCACAAAACAGTACAAGCGAGTGCAGGAGTACATTAAGTCTGGCGTCGAGGAAGGTGCGGAGCTCGTTATCGGCGGAGAAGGTCATCCGCAGGGACTTGAGGGTGGGAATTTCGTGAAGCCCACCGTGTTTGCCAACGTCACCCGCGACATGCNNCCGGCCGGGTTCTGATCAACACGATAAGTCACGATCCGTTCGCTCCCTTCGGTGGGTTCAAACAATCGGGGATCGGTCGCGAAGGCGGGATTTTCGGGCTGCAGGAGTACTTGGAACCCAAAGCGATAATCGGCTAACCCGAGGAATGTCCTGACAGCGCGATTGCTTCCAGATGAAATGCCGGCGAGAAAAAAATGACCGTCCACGTGCCAGACCGTTTCAAAGCGGCGAACGCCTTTTGGATAGGGCTCGCTAAGATCGGACTTACGCCAGCAGCCGTGCTGAGCCGAGCTCGGTTGCCGCTGACTGTTTACGACGGCAAGAAGAACCTCGTCACGACGGCTCAGTTCTTCGCACTCTGGCGTGCCGTAGGCGAGCTCTCCGCTGATCCGGCCGCGGGCCTAAAAATTGCCACTCAGATCGACGTTGGCAATCGGCCACCGTCAACTATGGCTGCCTACTACGCCCGCGACTACCGAGACG
>PMQB01000156.1 GCA_003169195.1 Bryobacterales bacterium | reverse complement strand
TGTTGCGGCCTTGCAAGGCGGTATTCAAGACCCGATTCGATTCCACTGTCAACCCACGGTCGGCCGATTCCGTTTCCAATATCTCCGCGCCCGCTGAAACCGTGATGCTCTGGTTCATCTGCCCCAACGAGAGTTGCAGATCGGCCACCGCGCGTTGCGCTACCTCCAATTGCACACCCTCGCGCACTTCCCGTTTGAAGCCGGCCTTCTCAACCGTGATCACGTATTTGCCGGGTGTCAGGAACAGAACAGTGTACGTGCCGTCTTCCCTTGATTTACTGCCATATACCTCACCGTTTTCGACATTGCGCACCACAACGTTGGCGTCGGCGACGCCAGCGTTAGCCGGGTCGGTGATGCGCCCGCTCAGCGAAGCCCGAAATTCTTGAGCAAAAAGCGAACCGGCGAACAAGGTCAAAATAAATGCGAGAGATGATCTCGATAACATGGAAAACACTCCTCCGGAAGCGGCTTCCAAGGTTTAATGATCACTAAATCGGCCGCACCGGACCCTCATCATATCTCTTTCACTTTCTCCAAGCACTATGGATTCAGCCGCAGCGGCTTAGGTGTATTGCGCAAATCTTCCGCCTCATACACTACAAAGTCGCGATTGATGAATGCATGCCGTGCGCCAGCCAACTCATTTCGTCGCCGCAGCACGTAATAGTCAATCGGCAGCGGCAGCATGTTTTGCAAATTATCGGTGGAAAATCCATGTTGCATCGTGCTTTTCCAACGTGATTGCCACAGCTCTGCGGCTGAGTCTGAGTAAGCTACGCCTCGCGCCGTATTCCAGTCCACCCACAATCCGTGCCTGGATTGCGCACGAAACACACTCGGGTATCCTGCCTTGTCCGCATCGGGAAAGAGAAATAAAGAACTGCCCCAAGTGCTGGCATCAGCCCACTGCGCCAGCTCTATAGTGGCCGGTGTCGGCAGATTGCTTGCCGGATGTAATCCCGGCAGGTAACCAAGCGCGAACATAGCCACGGCCGGCGCAGCGATTGCCACAAAGCGCGCACCGCCGCTGGCAAACCCCAGCAACAATCCAGTCAGCAGCGCTGCTAACGCAAAAGCAACCGCGAATTGACTGACACGCTCTGCACTACTGAGTCGCACAGATTCAAACACGCCGCGGCTTAACGGCAGCAGAAATAGCAACACAAACCAACCCAACGATTCAAACGGCGACCGCCGCAAAAGAGCGCGCATACCGGCCAGCGCAAACAATAGCGCGCTCGCCGCCGCCGTGAAAATGAGCGTTCGCGCCGGTTGCAGCCGAGCCGCCCATAAGTAATGCCGTTCATCCGTCAAAGTAAACGATAAGGGGATCGAGAGCAATCCACACAGCGCCGTCCCAAATACCAACCACCGAAAGCAACCGCTCAACAACGGCCAACAACGCACCGCCGCCCAAACACCGAAAACCGCCAACGCCAGCAGTTGATAAATCTCTCCTGCTGGCCAATCGCTCACGTAGAGATGCGAAGTATAGATCTGCTGAAAGACCACCAGTTGCGCCGAAATGCGGGTCAAAATGGGTTCAGCCGCTGTCCCTGGTTGCAGTTGCGCAAGATTCGCCAACAGTAAAACAAAAACTAAAAAGAGCGGCAAGATCGGTTTTACCAATACCCGCATTCCGCGGTCGAACCAAAACGCCGCCAACAAGACGCACCAGAAAGGCCCCGCCAATACCGGGTCGTAAAGGAAAGCTATCCCACCGGCAAGCCCTGCCAAAAGAGGCTTATCCTGCGCCAGCAGTCCCATGGCAAGAAGAGTCAGCGCCAGCGCAAAGGGTCCAGGCAGCGGCTCGCGGTCCGTCAAAAAAACCGCAGGGCCGGCCACCGTCGCTCCCAGATTCACCACCGCCGCTACCACAAACGCAAACAGGTGACTCAATCCTGTGGCGCGCACCAACAAGAAGACGCCCACAATGGCCGCTATACGAAAAACAAACTCTTGCGCCAGCAAGGCGCGTCTGAAGGGCTGCTTGCCTACCACGTGCAACAGCAGCGTCGCTTCGTCATAAGCCGTTAGCGACAGCGTCGGATTCGTCGCTACCAAGTCGCGCGAAAGCAGCCCCGGCGCGTCCATTCGTTCCAGCATCGGTACATAAAGTTGCGTGTCCCCCTGCAAGTAACTATGACCTGGAAAGACTGTAAATTCCAGCCAAGCGGTCACGAAAATGGCGAGGCACAGCAGCGGGACGCGCAACATTTTAGCTGGCCGGCGTTTTATCCAGTTGCTGCTTGGCCCACAGTCTCTGCGGGTCGATTTCCAGCGCTTTCTGCAAGGCCTGCCGGGCCTCGTTATTGCGATTCGCTTTTCGCAGCGTCACCCCCTTCCAAAGGTAGGCCTCCGAAAGTTTTGGATCAAGCGTCAACGCCTTATCGAAATCTTTCAACGCGATGTCAATTCCACCGCCCATGGAAGTCGGAAGGTAGTAATTGCCAACCCCGCGGCTCACATACGCCAGCGCCAGCTTTCCATCCAATTGAATTGCTTTATCAATTTCGTCTTTTGCGCATTGGCCATATTTCAGCGCGCCAAAAATCGGGTTCGCCGGAATCACCTGGCCGCACAGTTCGCCCAAGAGCCTGTGGTATTCCGCGCTATTACCATTACTCGACGTAAGCTTCTGCGCCGCGTCCATCCCCGCCTCCGCAAATGCTTCCGATTTCCGTTTATCTCGCAGCTCCATGGCCACTTCCGCCGCAAACGAATCGGCCAGCGCTAATTTATAAAGACAATCGGTGCAGTGCGGATTTGCATTAGCGGCCTGCTGGTATTCGCTGATCAACCGGCTCAGCGTGCCCAAATCCTGATGATCTCTTGCCGTTGTTAACTCCGAGGGCGCAGGCGCCCCCAACAGCAGGCCGCCGGCCACACAAACAAAAATTGCTTTATACATGACTGACTTCATTTTAGAAATGACGGTTTCTGCGCACTAGAGTTTCGTTAGTTTCTTTTGAATGAGCAGAAAATACAGCGCCAGCGCCACAACCAGAATGCCGTTTCCTGCCAGCACCGTCGGCGCTGAAAATTTATCGATCAAATAACCGCAAATCAAACTGCCAAACGGCATGCCGCCGCGAAACGCTACATTGTAGACGCTCATCACGCGTCCGCGCATCGCATCGGCCACTTGCGATTGCACTAGCGACGTGTTAAGCGCGAAAACCACCATCAGCAGCGCGCCCGCCATAAAGATGGCCGACGTTGTGGCCGGCAGAAACCGCGAGATGCCTACCCCGCTAATCATCAAGCCCAGCACCGCCAGCGCTTCTAACGACTTTTTCGCTTGCCCCGCTTTCGCCGACCGTCCCGCAATCAGCAGCGCGCCCGTAATGGAACCGATACCGGAAATGCACAAGAATAGCGTGAACGTATTTGATGTGCCGTGGAACACTGTGCGCGCAATCACCGGCAGGAACGTAATCAGCGGATACGAAAGCAGCGTGATCAAAAACGCCAGGCTGATCAAGCTCGTCATCCCTTCGCGCTTCCGCATGAAATTAAGTCCATCTTTCATGCTCGCCATAACCGACTCCGTAGTGCCTGCTGGTACGAACTTGGTGCGAATGGCCAGCAAAGATGCGATCACGGCCAAATAGGAAATGCCATTCAAAGCGAAGCACCAGAAGGCTGAAATGTTCAGCACAATGCCACCCAGCGCCGGGCCCACCACGCGCGCTAAATTGAATTGAATCGAGTTCAACGCAATCGCGTTTTGCAAATCTTCCTTTTTCACCAGCGACGGCACCAACGCCGAATAGGCCGGACCACCAAACGACTGAGCCACGCCCACCGTGAACGACAAACAATAGACCCACCAAATGTTTGCAACCCTCAGCAAGTCCTGATGGACCAGATACGCCATGGTGAAGGCGCAAGTCATTTGAATCACCTGTGAGATCAGCAACAGCTTGCGGCGGCTTACGCGGTCGGCAAAAACACCACCGAACAGCGACAGCATGAAAATCGGCGCTTGCCCCCAAAATGCGTCATAGCTCAGCGGCCCGGCCGATTTCGTGATTCTGTAAACCAGCCAGCTCTGCGCGGCAATCTGCATCCATGTGCCGATGCTCGATGTACACGCCCCGAACCACATCACCCGGAAGTCAGGGTATGCGAATGCCTTGAAGACCCGGTTTAGCAAATTTTACGCGCCCGCGCGGGGCATGGGCTTGGCCCGCTTAATCAAGTGAACCAGGTTTCCGTCGGCATCGTGAAAGAAGACCAGGCGGTTGCCCAGGGTTTCGTAAGGTTCTCCGGCGAAGCGCACGCCCTGCGTTTTCAGTTGCGCCAAACCCGCGTCGAAATCGTCCACCGAAATGGCGATGTGCCGCATGCCCGGGGTCTTCATGGTAGGGCTTCCGAAATCGCCCTCCGAAGGAATGATTTCAATCATCACGCCGTTCTTAGCTTCCACAAAATAGTTGCCGCCGTATTCCCACACCTGGGTGAATTCCAAATTCTTAACGTACCAATCGGCAAGACCCTTCGGATTGGGCGACGCGATCGCAAAATGTTCGATACCTGAGAACATGTCCGGGATTGTAACAGGTGGAGCTAGGAGCCTTTCGTTTGCACGCTCATCCATTGCTCTAATGCAGGATCTCGAAAATCCTTGATCTTCAGTTCAATGCCCTGGAAGGTTGTCGGAGTGGTTTCAACACCCACCACACGCATGCCCGCCGCCAGCGCCGCGGTCACGCCGGTCGGCGAATCTTCAAAAACAACACAGTGTTCCGGAGCGGTGTTGAGTTGCCGGGCGGCTTCCAGAAACACATCGGGAAACGGCTTCGGCCGCGCCACCTGCATCCCGTTCACCGTCACCGGAAAATACTCGCGCAAGCCAAACCGATCCAGCACGAAATCGATATTCTGCGGCTCCGCATTCGACGCCACGGCCTTCGGCAAATCGCGATGCCGATTCAAAAATTCCTTCACCCCTGCAATCGCGTATTGCGCTAACCCATCTTCAATCATCATTTCGCGAAAAAGGCGCTCTTTTTCTGCGCCATGTTTAAAAATGACATCATCCGGCAGATTCGGGTCAATCAAGTCCCGCACCAGTTCCGAATTGCGCTTGCCATGCATGCGCTGTTCCAGGTTTTCAATGGTGATGCCCAAGCCGGCCAGATAGCGTTCCCACGCGAGAGTATGCAACGGCATGGAGTGAACCAGCACGCCATCCATATCGAAGATAAGAGCAAGCGGAGAAGTGGTTGATCTTGGCAACGGTGTTTCTT
This sequence comes from Bryobacterales bacterium, assembly GCA_003169195.1. Lineage (GTDB taxonomy): Bacteria > Acidobacteriota > Terriglobia > Bryobacterales > Bryobacteraceae > Bog-105. Next base: position 3,757 of record PMQB01000156.1, on the reverse strand, counting down.
TATTGTTGCAAGCGACCCCATCGCGTTCTCCTCGAACTCGCGCCAATCCGACATCCGTAGGGCGGGCATTCTTGCCTGCTAGCCGCCTGTCCAGGCGGCCAAGCATCACGAATTTGGCCGGGAGAAGCTTTAGAAATGGAACGATCGCCAACGCCGTTTGATGTGGCCACTCTCGCCAGACTCTGGCCGAATCGAACCCACGAATCGAATTGGCTCAAAGATGCCATCTGTGCTATCGGCCTTCACCGCTGGTACCGCGTGGACGTGCGCGGTGACGACGGAACATTAAGCTGCCTCTTTTGCCGTTGGTGCAGCAAGGTAAAGCCGCCAGAGTGAGTCCGTCACAGACCACGCTCCCAGAACCATTGCAAATCGATCTGTAAGCGAACCCGACCGATTGCAAGGTGCCTGTCAGTGCCTGACGCGTTCCATTAGCATCCGTCCGCCTCGTTCTAGCCGCACTCGCCGTCTCGCTGGTTCTGGTTGGAGTATTCCCACAGAGCACGGTCAAGGTCGCGCATTGAAACGCCAATTTATAATCGGGTACGCCTTATCAGCCGTCGCAGCGCTTCGAGGATCGCTGAAACCGAGATGGAGAAGCACCGAGGCCGTTGGCATCTTGGCCCACTCGGGTATTTCGGCTTTTGAAAATCTCAGTGAGAACTCTGGCATCGCTGGAAGATATCAGAAAATACGGCCATTATGTGGCGGGGTTCTCGGCCGAACGAGTCGTTTACAGAATTTGAAACCGTTTCATGAAGGCGCGCCACCAAGGGATATTCCCTTTCAGACCCTTTCCCACAGCGGTCACCGACTTTACAGGTTTATTTTTCGCTCCTAAAGTACTGCAAACAAGCAGTATTGGCTATTTGCCATTGGAAGCGACACATATCGACCGTCCTCGTCGCACGCTACTTTCAATGCAGCTTTCGGCGGTTGTAACCTTCAGCGTCTTCCCTTTATCCGGATCGCGCTTCCTCCGCCAAACTGGGTCAACCAGTTCAGATCTTTTCCAATCGAATATTTCCTCGCCCGCCATTGGGTTCGTTTTTTCATTCGCCCAATGGCGAGTTGCTGTCGGCGGATTGAGCTTCGTTTTTACAAACGCTCGCGCAGAATGACGTTGGCTTCGAAGCGCAAAATCACTCTTTCGCGCAAAATCCGTTTCGCAAAAAACTCTTTTTCTTCGCCTTCTGCTTCACGCCCGAGCCAACGCCGGCAGCAACGGCATCGACCGTATCCGCAAACCCGTCGCACTGAAAATCGCATTCGCAATCGCCGGCGCAATCCCCACAATCGGCGTCTCGCCCGCACCCGCCGAAGGCACATCTTTCCGATCGATCAAAATTACATCAATCTTCGGAACATCCGTAAACCGCGGCACCCTATATTGCGACAGCCGCGGATTCTGAATCTTGCCGTTCGCTTGTTCCACTTCTTCAAAAAGCGCGCCGCCCAGACCCATCACAATCGCGCCTTCCACCTGATTGCGCAAATGATTCGGGTTCACAATCGCCCCGCAATCCCAAGCCGCCACCACGCGCTCCACTTTCACCTGCCGGCTCGGACTCACAGCGATCTCCACGCAACACGCAATGTTGCCGCCCTTATCAAAACCGCACGCCAGCCCAAAACCCCGGCTTGCAGTCGCCTTCTGTTTCGACCACTCAAACTTATCCGTCGCAGCCGACAACACGGCCTTCAACCGTTCGTTCTTCAAATTGTTCATTCGAAACGCGAGCGGATCCATGCCAATCTGAGCGGCAATCTCATCCATGTGCGACTCGCGCGCAAAATGGTTCGCGGTCGACGCCAGCCCGCGGTACGAACCTTCGCGCAGCGGCGACTTGGCTTCCAAAAACTTCTCCGTCCGTTGCGCCTCATCTATGTCGTAAGGACTCTTTAATCCGGCCGGACCGGACGCCCAGTTTACAAAATTCCAAGATACGACTTTGCCGTTCGCATCTACCGCGCTCATCACATGAATGTTGCCTTGCGGACGAACGTAAGCCCACTGGAACTCTTCTTCGCGAGTCCAGATCAGCTTCACCGGTTTGCCCGCGCCTTTCGCCAAGCGCGCGGCTTCAATGGCACATTCGCCCGAATGTTTGCCCCCATAGCCCGAGCCCGTATCAGGCATCAACACATGAATATCCGTTTCAGGCAACGCAAACGCTGCCGCCAATTCCGAGCGAACACCAAACGGCCGCTGCGTGCCGGTCGATACCGTCAGCTTGCCGTCTTGCCACTCAGCCACTGCGGCTCTCGGTTCTAGTGGCACATGTGCAATATAGGCAACCTGATACGAACTCCTTACCGGTGTTGCGTCTTTGGGCCTTCCAGAACCAACCGCGCCGAACGCGCTAGGCGACGTAACCTCTGCTGCTTTCTCCTCCCACTTCGCCTCAATACTCGCCAGCGCTTTCTCAGCAGCCCGCTCATCAATCGCCGCCACGCCCACGAAATCGCCGTCGCGCACCACCACCACGCCAGCCATTTTCGCCGCAGCACTGGTATCCGCCGAAAACAACTTCGCACCGGGAACCGGCCCTCGCAACACACGTCCGTACAAGATCCCCGGCAGCTTCAAATCCGAAACAAACTTATGTTTGCCCGTCACCATCTCGCTGGCATTGATCTTTGGCAAATCCGTTCCCGCTACTTGCCAGTGGGCTGGTGCCGTCACAACGTCCGCATTGCCAATTACACCTACCCAGTCGATCCTCGATGCCAGATCGCCATATGGCGTCCCGATTTTGGATTGCGCATAGAAGACTCCTCCATTCCAAGCTCGTAAGTGATCTTTCGGCTTACCCGTTTCTTTCGCCGCCTGCGCGATCAATGCTTCGCGTGCCGTCGCGGCCATCTTGCGCATCTCCGGCGCCATCGTCGGCGTTGTTCTACTACCGAACGTGCCCATGTCCCAAGGCGTACGGGCCGTATCGCCCATCACCAAGGTCACCATATTCGGTGCAACATGCAACTCATCCGCCACCGCCTGTGTCAGCGACGTTCGAATATTCTGCCCCACTTCCACCTTGCCCGTGAATGCCGTAATCTTCCCATCCGGTGCAATGTGCAGCCAAGCCGCCACATTCGTCGGTAGCTCCTCATTCGCCGAACGCCGCCCCGATTCCTGAGCCAAGACATCGCTCTCGGCCGTCATCATCACCAGCAGGCCGCCGCCCAGCGTCTTCAGAAAATCGCGCCGTCTCAACTCAAGCATGGTGCGGCTCCTTATTCGACGCTTGAATCACACCCGCCGCCTTATGCACCGCTGCCACTATCCGGTTGTACGTTCCGCAGCGGCACAGATTGCCATCTAGCTTCTGTTTGATCTCCGTCTCTGAAGGCGTCGGTGACTTCCGCAACAGCGCTACGGCCGAAAGCACCATCCCGCAGGTGCAATACCCGCATTGCATGGCATCACAATCCAGGAACGCCTGCTGCACCGGATGCAGCCTCTCACCATCAGCCAGCCCTTCTATTGTCGTGATTTCGCGCCCCGCCACGGTGTAAACGGGAGTGATGCAAGAACGATGCGCCACGCCATCCACCAACACCGTGCAAGCCCCGCACTGCCCTTCGCCGCAGCCATACTTCGCGCCGGTCAAATCCAGTTCGTTGCGCAGCACCCACAACAGTGGACGTTCCGGGTCAGAATGAATACTGCGCCGCTGCCCATTTATGGTGAGATCCATGTCCCAATTGTATGGCTATTTCTCATCGCCAATCCGAAACAACACGCCCGCTCCCG
>PMQB01000577.1:491-5456 GCA_003169195.1 Bryobacterales bacterium | reverse complement strand
AAATCACTAGAGTCAAATACCCTGTGACGCAGTCGCACAAGCGCGCACATCCTATCCGAGCCGCGACTGGAAAGGAGCGGTTCTTCAACGGCGCTTCCTCAATCCTGCAACAACGTCAGCAAATCTGCCAATTCTTTGCGCAGCTCCTGATAAAACGCTGGCGAACCCGAAAACAATTCACCCTGCTGCCTGCTCCGCGCACTCGCCGCCGCTGCCGGCTTAGCCGCCGGTTCCGCTGCACCCCGCTTTGGCTTCGATTCCAGAATCTTCCGCGCACCCTCAATCGTGAACCGCTTTTCGTAAAGCAGGCGCTTGATCTCAAGCACCATCTCCACGTCTTTGCGGCGGTACAACCGGTGCCCCGTCCCAGATTTTTTCGGCCCCAGGCCGGTAAACTCCGACTCCCAGAAGCGCAACACGTATGGCTTGATTCCGGCGAGTTTGGCAACTTCGCCAATCCGAAAATAGAGCTTGTTCGGAATCTCCGGGTCGATCAAGGGCTTTGAGGCCAAATCTTCCATTTGCTGCCTAGCTGTCAAACTCCAATTGTAACGGCACTCGCGCGTTTTGGCGAGACTTTAGTTGCTGAATTTATTGGACTTCCAGGGTCACCGTCACGCTGGCATGAATATCCAGGTCGCCCGCTTCAATCGGAGTCGGCGCTCCCTGCTGGGGTGCCATCGCCGCAAACGACCGGTTCATCGGCCGAAAAGTAGGGATTTCCGACGTTTCCGCCTGCAGCACCCCCACGACGTGCGTATTCAGTGCTTTGGGAATTGACTCCGCCGCCGCCCGCGCTTTCACCGCCGCTTCGGCCAGCGCCTGGTTCCGCACCGGGCTTTCATCCTTTAGGCTGAACGCCACCCCGTTGATATTATTCGCCCCGGAATCGCTGGCCGCGTCAATCACCTTGCCTAGCAAACTCAGCTCATTCACAATAATCAGCACCGTGTTGCTCGCCTGATAGCCCGTAATTTTCGGTGTCCGCCCCTGCGTGTATTGGTACTGCGGCGAGATCGAATAGCCCTCCGTCTTCAACTCCCCGCCTTGCCCCAGCGTGCGTTTAATCGCGTCAATCACCTGTGTCGTTTGCGTTGCATTCGCCGACGCGGCCGCCTGCGCCGTCGAACTCTGCGTCATCACACCTATCGAAATCTGCGCACGGTCAGGACGGGCCGTCACCGTCGCCTCACCCGTCGCACGCACAAAGTGTACTTTCGGAATCTCTTGCGCCATGTCCATAGAAGTCAACAATAGTAAAAGAACCAGCAGTTGCTGTTTGACGTTCATGCCACCAAAAGTAACAAACTAATTTGGGTGGGGCGGAGCTCCAGCTCCGCGTGGGGAGCTCCCGCTCCCCACGGCGCGGCCTCCTGGCCGCGCTCCAGCGAAGCGCAAGCCCGTTCTACCGCTGCAACAATCTCAAAGCCGAGGCGTTCGCGTTCTTCCATGCCCCAAGGTTAAACGTGTGCCGTACCTCCGTAAAGTTTCGATTTCCCCCAATGCGCGAAAATAAAAGGCCGTGCTTCCAACCTACCCATTCCTCGCCTCCGACTCCACTCTCCGCTCCTTCATCCATCAATGGGAAGCCCGCACTCTCCCCAAAGCCGACTGGACCCACGCCGCGCACGTCGCCGTCTGCTCCTTCTACACCGCTGAATACGGCCCCGCCGACGCCCTCCGCCGTATGCGCGAAGGCATCCCACTCTACAACCTCGCCGTCGGCGGCCAAAACACCGAAGACGCCGGCTATCATGAAACCCTCACCTGCCTCTGGGCCCAAATCGTGGCAGACTTCCTCGCCGCCGCTCACTACACCACGCCTTTCGCCGCCGTCGAAGCCACCGTCTTGCGCTACGGCCAAGAGCGCAAACTCCACGAGTCCTTCTATACCTACGACGTCGTAGCCAATCGCCTCGCCCGTCGCCAATGGGTCCCGCCCGACAAAACCGTTCCCGCGCAGTCCTGAAGGCCGCATCCCCCAACCCTGCCGAAGCATCAATCAAATGGCGCTCCTCGCTATCATAAGAAGTATAGGTTCCAGTGGCGTATCCACCCGCCTGCCTACACCCAACACCTCAGGGAAACATGAATACAGCGCAAAAACATCCTCTCCAGAGGATCCTCGATAGTCGTATCGTCATCATCGATGGCGCGATGGGTACCACCATCCGCACCTACGGCATGACTGAGGCCGACATCCGCGGCGAGCGCTTTAAAGACTCCCAAAAAGACCTTCTCAACAACGGCGACATGTTCTCTCTCACGCAGCCCAAGATGATCTGCGACATCCATCGCCGTTTTCTCGAAGCCGGCGCCGACATCATCGAAACCAACACCTTCGGCGCCACCAGCATTACCCAAAGCGAATTCTTTGTCGACGATCCCCGCGAACACGGCGGCCGCAAAGACCCCGCCTTCTATCAAAAAATCATCGAAGATAAGTCCCTCAACGACCTCGCCTGGGAGATCAACGAGAAATCCGCGCAACAATGCCGCGAATGGGCCGACCGCATAGGCACCGCTACCGGTCGTCAGCGGTTTGTAGCCGGTGCCATCGGCCCACTCACCGTATCTCTTTCCAATTCCCCCGATGCGGATGATGCCGGCTTCCGCGTCGCTACCTTTGATCAGGTCAAAACCGCCTACATGCAGCAGGTGCGGGCTCTCATCGCCGGCGGTTCAGACCTGCTTCTGGTAGAAACCATCTTCGATTCTCTGAACGCTAAAGCAGCGCTTGTCGCTATTCGGGAAGTCTTCGATCACGATCACAAAGAACTGCCCGTCATGATCTCAGCTGCCGTTGGCCGCGGTGGCGANNATAGCGGTAGGGCTGAACTGTTCCCTCGGCCCCGATCTGATGTACCCGTTCCTCGAAGAGCTGTCTCAAAAATCGCACACGAATATTTCGTGCTACCCGAATGCCGGCCTGCCGAATCCACTCTCTGCTACCGGCTTCGATCTGGGTCCAGCAGACATGGCCCGCTATCTAGGCGACTTCGCCCGTGGCGGTCTCATCAACATCGCCGGCGGCTGCTGCGGCAACACGCCTGAACACATCGCCGCTATTGCCAAAGCTCTCGACGGGCCGCCCCCACGCCAACGTGCCCAAATCAGCATGAGCGTACCAGCTGAGACCAAACCTCTCCGTCTCTCCGGCTCACAGCCCTTCACTCAGCAAGCAGGCGTCTACATCATGATCGGCGAACGCACCAACGTCGCCGGCTCCCCCAAATTCGCCAAGCTCATCAAAGAAGGCAAATACGAAGAAGCCGTGAGCATCGCCCGCCAGCAAGTGGAAAACGGCGCGAATGTCATTGACATCTGCATGGACGAAGGCATGATTGATGGCGTCACCGCCATGACGCGCTTCCTGCAACTTCTCGCCAGCGAACCCGAAGTGGCCAAAGTGCCCTTCATGATCGATTCCTCCAAATGGGAAGTCATCGAAGCTGGCTTGAAGTGCCTGCAAGGCAAAGGCATCGTCAATTCCATCTCGCTTAAAGAAGGCGAAGACAAATTCCGCCAGAACGCTGCCCACATCCTCAAATACGGCGCCGCCACTGTCGTCATGGCCTTCGACGAAAAAGGCCAAGCCGCTACTTACGACGAAAAAATCCGCATTTGCGAACGCGCCTATCGAATCCTGGTTGACGAAGTCGGCTTCCCCCCCGAAGACATCATCTTTGATCCCAACATTCTCACCGTTGCCACCGGCATGGAGGAACACAACAACTACGCGGTCGATTTCATCAACGCTACACGGTGGATCAAAGCCAACCTGCCACACGCCAATGTGAGCGGGGGCGTCTCCAACATATCCTTCAGCTTCCGCGGCAACAACCAAGTTCGCGAAGCCATGCACTCCGCGTTTCTCTATCACGCCATTGCCGCCGGCATGGACATGGGCATTGTCAACGCCGGCATGCTCGAAGTCTACGAAGAGATTGAGCCTGAACTGAAAGAGCTCGTCGAAGACGTCCTGCTCAACCGCCGCCCCGATGCCACCGAGCGTCTCGTGGAGCACGGCGAAAAACTCAAAGCAGCCAGCTCCGGCGCAGTGGCGAATGAAAAGAAAACTGAAGAGTGGCGCAACGGCACCGTCGAAGAGCGCCTCTCTCACGCGCTCGTCAAAGGCATCGACACCTACATTGACACCGATACCGAAGAAGCCCGCGCCAAACTCGGCCGCCCCTTGCTCGTCATCGAAGGTCCGCTTATGGACGGCATGAGCGTCGTCGGCGATCTCTTCGGCGCCGGCAAAATGTTTCTGCCGCAAGTGGTCAAATCCGCGCGCGTCATGAAGAAGGCGGTGGCTTATCTCACGCCCTTCATGGAAGCCGAAAAACTCGCCATGGCCGCTGCCGGACAGGTCGCCAAGGCCCAGGGCAAAATCGTTCTCGCCACTGTCAAAGGCGACGTCCACGACATCGGCAAGAACATCGTCGGCGTTGTCCTCGCCTGCAACAACTACGAAGTCATCGACATGGGCGTCATGGTCCCATGCGAAAAAATTCTCGAACGCGCCAAAGCAGAAAAAGCGGATCTCATCGGCCTCAGCGGCTTAATCACGCCTTCTCTCGATGAGATGGTCCACGTCGCCCGCGAAATGGAGCGGCAAGGTTTCAAGCTCCCGCTGCTCATTGGCGGCGCAACCACCAGCCGCGCCCACACCGCCGTCAAAATCGCTCCGCACTATAGCGAGCCCGTCGTGCACGTTCTCGATGCCAGTCGCGCCGTGCCCGTCACCACCAGTCTGCTCAGCGAAGACGGCAAGGCCGCGTTCGTGGCCCAGCACCAAACCGATTACGAACATCTCCGCAAAATACACGCTTCCCCGCGCCAAGCGCTCGTGCCTCTCGAAACCGCCCGCAGCCGCAAAACGCCTATTCAGTGGCGTGCCGAAGATCTCCCCGCGCCTTCATTCACCGGCGTGCGCGTGCTTGATCATTTCCCCTTGGCCAC
>PMQB01000577.1:0-482 GCA_003169195.1 Bryobacterales bacterium | reverse complement strand
CTCGATCAGATCATCGAAAAAAATTGGATCACCGCTCGCGGTGTGTACGGTCTCTTTCCCGCCAACGCCGTTGGTGACGACGTCGAACTATACACCGACGAATCGCGCCAAACCGTCCGCGAGCGCTTCCACTTCCTCCGCCAGCAAGCCAACCGCGAAGGCTCCGAGCCCTGCCGCTCCCTTGCCGACTTCATCGCACCCAAACAAACCGGACTGCCCGATCACATTGGCGCATTCGCCGTCACCAGTGGCATCGGTTTAAAAGAATTGTGCGATCGCTTCAAAGCCGAGCACGACGACTACAACGCCATCATGGCCGAAGCCTTGGCTGACCGCCTCGCCGAAGCCTTCGCCGAATGCCTGCACAAAAAGGTGCGCGACGAGTGGGGTTACGGCCTCTCCGAAAAGCTAACCACCAACGACTACATCCACGAAAAGTACCGCGGCATCCGTCCCGCTGCCGGCTATCCCGCCTGCCCCGA
>PMQB01000570.1 GCA_003169195.1 Bryobacterales bacterium | reverse complement strand
GGTACGATCCGCAGGCGTTCATAGACCCAAATCGCAAGACGGGCGTTGAGTACGATCCAGACGCTGTAGAGCAGCACTTGCCACAAGCGACGACGGGAGAAGAGTTCGGCCATGAAGTACTCGGGCATATTTGGGGAGAGCTTTATGGGCACGATCCAGCTGGAACTCAGCGGAATATGCGCGATTCGATATCAGGGGAAAACGCTGTACGAGCTCTCGATCCCGCGCGCGGCCAGAAAGGGGCGACGTCCCACCATAATTACGACGAAGTGCCAAAGTAGCTTGTCTGCAGACTGAAGGAGATGGCTCAGTGTAAACAAGTCGAGTTGAAAAGATTCTTTTGGTTGCAAATGTTTGCTTCTGGGCTTTTTTCTGGATTGCCTTTTTCAAGGCTGCAAGACCGTATCTACCCGCACAGCCGCACGGTCCAGTTGATCTTTACTGCATCTGGGGGCGTGCGATCGGTCTCACTACTTCTAGCTTCTTGTATCCGTTCATGAAAGTTGCATTCGTGATCGAGTTTCCATCTTTCCTGCTGATCACAATGATTCAGAACCTCTTTTTTTCGAGACTGAGCTCCGACTATTTTGTTGGTGGCATTTCGGTAGGCGGTTTCAAATTGTTAGCCATAATGGCCGTATCATTCGTGCAGTGGTATCTCCTGGGGCGGATCGCCCAACGCACATTCGTGAGGGGGCTTGCGGCGCGGATCTTTCGGCGGTCACGTGTGACCGGTTTCAGGGCAGGGATAGATGTAACTCAGAAGTTTACCGGCAAAGAACGGGATGCTGAATCGCAGTTGGATTACTTCGGGGCACGGTATTACGGGAGTGCGCTGGGGAGGTTTACGAGCCCGGACTGGAGCGCGAAACCGGAGGCTGTGCCATACGTAAATCTGGAAGATCCGCAGACCCTGAATCTCTACGGGTATGTTCGAAACAATCCATTGTCGAAAGCAGATATCGATGGGCATATTTTCGGCGCCGACGATGCAATCGAGGGGGGCGCTCTGGTGGTTGTTGGATTCGGTCTCGCCGTATCCGCCTATATCGCGCAGCCAGAGAATCAAAAGAGTTTAGGCGCGGCACTCAATACTGCCGTTAACAAAATTGGGTCTGCGCTCGACAACATCTTCCATTCCACGGGCAACACTCCGCCGCCGCCATCCAGCACGACACAGGGCAACGGCCAGCCGAGCACTCCCCCTACTACTGGCACAGCGACCAATACAAATCCTTACGCTGGGCCGGTTTCTGGCCCTGTAACCGTTGTTGATCCGAAGGGAAATGCGATCCCAGTAAATACAGGTGAATAAGTACAGGGTTCAAAGGACGGCCGATATGTCCAAGTCAAGGATGCAAACGGGAATCCCACCGGCGTGCGCATCGATGGCGGGCACCCAGCAGCAGGGCATCCCGATCCGAGAGCACAGCAGCCGCACGGGCACGTTCCAGGAAAAACGAACCCGGACGGCACGCCCTGGTTGCCCATTAATAAATAGGACTTGGGATAAGAAAAATGAAATACGATTATGGGGACGAGGTGTTATTCAAGGGCATCGATGAGGGCGGCGAGGCGGTAATCAAGCAGTGTAGCGTTGTTGGGATCACTGAGGTTCAAAGCCAGAGGCAGGCTGAAATGTTGGCTTCGCCGATTGGGGCTGTCTTCTACACAGTGGAGTTTGGCGATGGCTCAGACCGGCTGGTATCGGAGGACGTATTGTCTCCGTTGCCAGCCAACTAACAGTGAACTCCGTTCAGATCCGAACCAAAGATACCGAGAAAACGTCGGCGGGACAACCCAAGTATGTTTTCGCGAGATATGACCGAGCGGCGTTGCGGGTTGCTGGAACAGATCAGCTAAAAAACACCATCCCTAAGCCTTCGGCTTAGGTCGGGTGCTCGAAAAATGAGGCGGTTTTCACTGCCTGGTGACTGCTTTTTGTCCGGCTTCTGTCCGGTGTTTGTCCGCCTTTCGATTGCTTTCTGACTGCCGTTATGACTGCTGATCGACTGCCAGGCAACTGCTAAGTGATCGGTACTTGATCTGCCGGTGATCGGCGACTGATCGCTTCGGTTTCGAGGTCGCTGGTGGTGGTTGGCGGTAGGCTTTGCTGCGATGGCGGACGCCGAAGATGCGCATGACATCGTTTTGGAAGAAGAACAAGACGCGGTAGTCGCCGAGGCGGAGGCGGAAAGCCCCGGCCATTTCGCCATGCAGCGGCGTTACTTGGTCAGTGGGAAGTCCTCAGGCTTCTGTCCGAACTCGGCGAGTAGGTCTTCCATTGGGAATGCCTTGGCCACCGTGTTGAGCAAACCAGGTTTGACCTTCACGGAAGGGGCGGCGCTCTTGCTCGGTGACTGGCTCTTCCTCATCGTGAACCATGACTTCACGGAGATGAACGTGCGTGAGGCAAGGCGTAGTGGGGGGTGCTGCCGCCAATCCGCAGCAGATTTACTCATGCCAAGCGCAACCGACTTTGGCGCACTCGCGGAGCTTCGGCTATGGCCGTATCACGAGTTCTAGCCAGGCGATTGCAAGCAAACGTACACGTTCCGCAGCTACCTGTATGGCTAATCCGCAGAACTTAGATCTTTATGCGTTGTGCGCAACAATCCTTTAATCTAGACAGACCTAAGAGTTTTTCTGAGTTAGGTGAAACGAATTTACCTCCACTTGCACCATTAGACATAGTGGTTCGTTATGGTCTGCTTTCCAAGCACCTCCTGGAGTATCGTCGTCGCGGCCGGCAGTAATTCCACGGTCGAGGCTCGGGACGCTCTATCTCAGCTGTGTCAGGACTATTGGGCTCCCTTACACGCTTATGTGCGGAGCCAAGGTTATAGTGCGGACGACGCCCTCGATCTGACGCAAGAATTCTTTGCCCGTTTGATCGAGAAAAATTATTCTGCGCAAGCGAATCGAGAGCGTGGCCGGTTCCGTTCATTTTTGCTTGGGGCGGTGAGGCATTTTCTGGCGGCACAGGCGCGGCGCGCGCGCACGCAAAAGCGCGGTGGTGGCGCGACCGTGCTTACTTTGGATTTCGAAGATCGCGGAAAGGATACCCGCACGCCCGCACAGATTTTTGAAAGGCGCTGGGCGCTGACCGTGATCGAAAGAGCCATGGCGGGCCTGCGAAGTGCACGCCACTTCGACCAGCTTGAGGGTTGTTTGACGGGCGGCGACGCTGGCCTCGCTTACGCAGAGTTGGCGGTAATACTAGGCATGAGCGAGGGCGCGCTAAAGGTGAAGATTCACCGAATGCGGCGGTACTTTGGCGAGTTACTGCGGAGGGAAATTGCGCATACGGTGGAATCAGATGACCAGATTGACCAAGAACTGTATTACTTGCTGAAAGTTATTTCCAGTTAGGTTGTAACCTTTGACTCACATTGGCTCATGTAAGGCGTGCTGAGGATGCGATGAGCGTTTGCTCCGAATGCGGTGCCGTTCGCCAGGCAGACGCTCTGCCGGACGGTCTTTGCCCGCAGTGCTTGCTGGTGTTAGGTCTGCTTGACGAGACTACCGAACTGGCGACGGACGCCGAAGGGGAGCCCGAGCCAGGCGAGCAGTTTGGCCCTTACAAGACGCTCCAGATTCTAGGAGAAGGCGGCATGGGAGTTGTCTACCTTGCTGAGCAAAGGCAGCCGATCCGCCGCCTTGTCGCCTTGAAGGTTATCAAGCTGGGAATGAACTCGCGGGAAGTTATTGCCCGCTTTGGCTCCGAACGCCAGGCGCTTGCCCTCATGGATCATCCCAATATCGCCCGCGTTATCGATGCCGGTGTGAGTGATGAGGGACAACCGTATTTCGCGATGGAGTTAGTTTCGGGTACTCATGTAACTGATTACTGCGATATTCATCGCCTCAACATTCGTGAACGCCTGGAGCTATTTCTGGAAATCTGCCAAGCTATCCAGCACGCGCATCAGAAGGGCGTCATCCATCGGGATATCAAGCCATCGAACGTCCTGGTGAGTGAACACGAGGGTAAGCCCTTCCCTCAAATCATTGATTTCGGCATCGCCAAAGCCATTGATCAGCGGCTTGCCGAATACTCGGCATTCACAAAGTTGGGCCAGTTGGTTGGAACGCCCGAGTATATGAGCCCCGAGCAAGCGGACCTGAGCGGTTTAAATGTTGACACCACGACGGATGTCTACTCGCTCGGCGTTCTGCTTTATCAGCTCCTTGTTGGTGTGTTGCCTTTTGAGGGAGCGTACCTGCGCGGTGCGGGATTATTGGAACTCCTGCGAATCATCCGTGAAGAAGAAGCGCCGACGCCGTCGAATCGGTTGGCCAATCTAAGAGGGATTGCCGAGATCGCCGCTAAACGAGGCACAGACCCTTACACAATGCGCCGTGAACTGGCGGGCGATCTCGATTGGATTGTTGCTAAAGCAATCGAGAAAGAGAAGAACCGCCGGTACGCATCCGCGTCAGATTTAGCAGCGGACATTCGACGGTACCTTACGGACCGACCGGTGGTGGCTCGACCTCCCAGCACGGGCTATCANNGCAAGCGCAGGCGAGGCGGGGCGTGCCAGGCGTGCCGAAGCGGCAGCGATGCTTGCGCAAAGGCATGCCAGCATCCAGGCCCGGGACGCTCTGCGTGAGAAAGCGATGGCCGAAACCGCCCGTGTGGAGGCATTGCAACAGCGGGCTAAAGCGCAACGTGAGCGCAGCAACGCGGAACGACGCCTGCGCGAGTTGCAAAACCTGTCGCGCGGCCTCCTCAATGTGTACACCGCGCCCTCGGGCGACAATAATGCTGACCAACGAAAGGCTCTGCTGGCCCAGAACGTTCTCCGCATCGGGAACATTCTGCACGACGAAGGACTGACCACGCCGGGATGGAACACTGTTCGCGATCAAGCCGCGGTTGACTCACGCGCGGTTGAACTCGCTCGCGAGACGGGGGCGACGATGCCGGCCGATTGGCAATCTAGCGAGACCGTTCCGGGAGAGTATCGCGTGGGAAGCGACCGTTGCGTTGTTTACAGCGGCAAGGCTAGTCTGTTCATCCGTTCGCTGAAACATGACCCGCAAGGAATGATGGACGTGTATCAAGAGTTCCTGGCGGCCCGATATCTAGGCAAACGCATTCGTTTTAGCGGTGCACTGCGAAGCGCGGGGATGGCGGACGGAGTGGGCCAGTTGTGCGTTTCCGTCGACCAACTCACGAGAATGGTAACCACGCGCGGCAGTAGCGGATGGAACCATTACCAGATCGTTTTCGACGTACCCCCCGACGCGCGAGCGATTCAACTTAGAATCCGCGTGAATGGAGCGGGTACCCTTTGGGCGGATGCTTTGCGGTTCGAGGAAGCAAGCGCTGCGCTCCCGCTGGGCCTTCCAGGACCCGTCAATGTCGACTTCAAGCAAAGAACAAGTAAGTCAAAAGGAGAACATCAGTGAAACTACACACATCAGCAAATCTTTCGGCAGCGCTGCTGGCCTGTTGTATCTTTCTGCGGGCGGCAGCCCCTGCGGGATGGTTCATGGCCGGCAGCAGACCCTCGAATTATGAGACCGGGACGGACCCCGAAATCTCTTTTGGAGGCCATACCGCAGTCTACCTGAAGGCCAAAAGTGAGAGCGGAGACGCCAGCGCATTCGGCACCCTTATGCAGCAGTTCGTGGCGGATCAGTACCGCGGAAAACGCGTTCGCTTTAGCGGGGTGGTGAAATCGGATCAAGTGAAAGATTGGGCCGGCTTGTGGATGCGCATCGATAAAGGGAGCACCGTGGTCGGCTTCGACAACATGCAGGATCGCGCGATCAAAAGTTCGAGCGATTGGACCAGTTACTCGGTTGTTTTGGATGTGCCGAAGGATGCCACGGGAATCGCATTCGGCATCCTCTTAGCGGGCGGAGCGGGGCAAGTCTGGCTCAGCAATGTCAGCTTTGAAGAGGTTGGAACGGACATTCCTGTTACCGGCTCAGGAATTGGAATGCGAAGGGATCGCCCGTCCAATCTGGATTTCGAGAAGCGTTGATCGTCGAGAGCACTGGCGCCTAAAACTCTTACTCTTGTGCTGCTGGTATTCGACGCTCAAAGTAACTAAGTCTTCCCCTTGTAACTTCCAAAACCTTTTGGATCAGTATAAGCGGAACCAGGTTTCGCAACTCGAGGCTGTTTTGCTCGTGCGCGAATCTGCACCTCCAAGCCAAAGATTTAGTTAGGAGAGAGCATCATGTATGATTTCAAGTTTTCGCACTTGTCTCTCGAAAACCGAAGACAACACCAATTCACATTCAAACGGCTACCTCTGCTCGCAGCGGCGCTGTTCGCCGGCGTCTCTTTGTATGCGCAATCCACCCCTTTCCCGGAGATCGTCAGCGTGAACAGCGGCCAATGCCTGGACGTACCTAACGGCAGCGCGGCGGAACACGTTCGCATTCAGCAAATCATTTGTCACGGGGGGCCTAACCAACGATGGCGACTTACCGGAACAGGCGAGATTGTGAACCTCAGCAGCGGTTTGTGTCTCGATGTTCCCAACGGGAGCACCGAAGACCGAGTGCCCATTCAACAGATTGTCTGTCACGGAGGTAATAACCAACGATGGCGATTTACGAGGACCGGGGAGATCATAAGCCTGAATAGCCGCAAATGCCTGGATGTCCCCAGAGCGAGCTTGGCGGAACATGCTCAAATTGAGCAGTTTACCTGTAACGGAGGTAACAACCAGAAGTGGATCACCCGAAGGTTGTGAGCGCTGCCATTGGCAAACAACGTTAAGAAGAAGGGAAATTTAGATGCGTCGCATTGTGTTTCCAGCGCTTGGTATCGAATTGCGGCGCCTCCTGCCTCTCTATCTCGGAGTTCCGGGGTTGAAGCCGGCTGAAGCTTGCAAAACTATACGGGGACGTTTTATTTGGCCGTCCCCGTATTAGCCGTGTTGGGTATTATTGGTTGCCGAGGTACAAGACGTGGACGTAGGTTCCTAAGCGAACGTTATACGCCAAGTAGTAGCCGGGATGATCGGGATCGGCGTAGATTGAGATCTGGTCGCCGTTCCATAGCCAATCGTTGACGTATCCCAAATCGAAATCCGCGACGCTGAAGTAGAAGCCGTTAAACCAGAAACGGCTAGGACCGCCACCGCCGAGATGCCAGACGTGACCGCGGCCGAAACCACCCGTGAACCGGCCATGCTCAAAGGGGTGATCGAGATGGAAGTTCGCGGCGCCGCGGCCTTGATCGTGGCCAACCCATTGGCCGTTGTTGTGAACGTGCGGTGCTTCCGGATGGCCTTGCTGGTCAGCGTGATGATCTTGCGGAGCGGGTGCCTGGTGTCCACCACTGGGATGGGGGGCAGGTCCGTGGGCAGGTACGAAGCCTCCGCCAACCTTACCGCCACCGCCGCCGTGTTGTCCCCCACCACCGTGTTCGTCGCCATGCTGCGCGAGCGTAAATGACGCCGTAGCCATTGCCAAGCTGGCAAGGGCGAAGATTTTCATAAAACTAGTCTGATACTTGGACATTTTGTAAAGTTAATACGCCTCTCCCCTAGGAGACGTAGTATTGGGGTCGGCGGTAACCCTCAAAAGTGCTAGTGGCTACACACAAGTACCACCGTAAAAACACTGCCTTGACTGTGTGAACTGCACCGTTTAGTATTTATTGGTGATTAAAGTAGAAAAGCTGACAAAGCGTTTTGGAGACTTCACTGCGGTGGACGAGATTTCGTTCGAGGTGGCGCAAGGGGAGATCTTCGCGTTCCTGGGTCCCAACGGCGCGGGAAAGACGACGACGATCAAAATGCTGACCACTTTGCTTGTCCCGACGAGCGGCGTGTTGGAGGTAGACGGACTCGATCCGCGATCAAAGCCGATGGAAGTGAGAAAACGTTTTGGCATTGTGTTTCAAGATCCCAGCCTGGATGGAGAGCTGACCGCCGAGGAAAACATGGAATTGCACGGCATCTTTTATCACGTGCCGCGCAAGGTGAGGCTGGAGCGAACCGAGCTGCTCTTGAAAATGTTTGAACTTTGGGATAGACGGCGGGAACGTGTGAAGCTCTTTTCGGGCGGCATGAAGAGAAGGCTCGAAATTGCTCGGGGACTGCTGCATACTCCGAGAATTCTATTTCTTGATGAGCCAACGTTGGGTCTCGATCCGCAGACGCGTAACCAGCTTTGGACCCATGTCAAGAAACTGAACGAAACGGAAGGCGTGACGGTTTTTCTTACAACGCATTATATGGACGAAGCCGAACGGGTGGCGCAGCGAATTGCGGTGATCGATCACGGTAAAATCGTGGCGCAAGATACGCCGGCGGGGCTGAAGCAGAGCACGAATACCGATTCGTTAGAAGCGGCGTTCTTGGCATTGACGGGTTCTACCATTCGCGAGGAAGCGGCGAATTCCGCCGATCAAATGCGGCAAATGGCGAAGATGTGGAGCAATAGACAACGATGAGCGTCTTGTATATTCTCTGGCTGCGGGAACTGCGTCGCTATGTGCGCTCGCGGGCGCAGATTGTGGCTTCACTGGGACAGCCCTTGATGTATCTGGTGGCACTCGGCTTCGGGTTAGGCCCGATTTTTCAAAAAGCAGGGCAGGGCAGTTACATACAGTTTGTAGCGCCGGGTGTGATTTGCATGACGGTACTATTCAGCTCAATTTTCTCAGGGATGGGCTTGTTGTGGGATCGGCAATTCGGCTTTCTCAAAGAGACACTCGTAGCGCCGGTACCGCGGATTCAGATCATGTTGGGTCGGACGCTGGGCGCGGCCACGGTGGCGGTAGTGCAGGGATTGCTCGTTGTGGTGGTCTGCCTCATTGCCGGTTTCCGACCGGTGAGTGCGGCGATGATTCCGGTAGCGTTGCTGTTCATGACGCTGATTGCCTGTCTATTTTCAGCACTCGGGACGGCCATTGGTTCTGTTCTGCAAAACATGCAAGGGCTGCAGCTGATCATGAATTTTATGGTGATGCCGATGTTCTTTTTGTCGGGCGCGCTGTTCCCGCTCGCCCACTTGCCAAAACTGCTCGGCGTTGTGACGAGCCTTGATCCGTTGGCGTACGGCGTGGATGGAATGCGTAGCGCGCTGATTGGGACTTCGCATTTCGGAGTGACGTGGGATCTAGGTGTTTTGGTGGTAGTGGCGGCGGTCATCCTGTGCATAGGCACTTATCTCTTTTCGAAGATTGAGGCGTGACGTTGGCCCGGACTCGTAGTGCCAGCGCTCATCAAAGAGTGCTGAACGCCGCGGTGGAACTGGTGGCCGAGCGCGGCGTGGATGCGACCAGTATGGATGCCATTGCTGATTGTTCCGGCGTGAGCAAGGCGACGATTTACAAACACTGGCCTGATAAAGAAGCGTTGATGCTGGAAATGATGGCGCAGATGGCCGGCATCCATGCTCGGCCCAAGTTTGATTCGGGAAACACGCGGGCGGACATGTTGGCAGTGCTGGCGTATCGTCCTAAAGAAGAAAGTGAAACGCGCGAACGAATCACGCCGCATCTGCTGGGCTATACGGCGAGAAATCCGGCGTTTGGCGATGCATGGAGGAATATGGTGATGAATCCTCCAAGGCAAGAACTGACGCGCTTGATTGAAAAAGGAATTGTGGACGGTGAGTTGTCGAAGGAAATCGATTTGGAAATTGCGCTGGCGCTTTTGTTGGGGCCGATTCTTTATTGGTATATCTTTTTGCGGAGATCGGCAGGAGAGCCGAATGGATTGGCGGAGGAAGTGGTAGAAGTGTTTTGGCGGGCGTGGGGAACGAGTTACTGAGAGGACTCGATCTTGCCTGGAGCGGCGCGCCAGATTTGAACGGGTACCTTCTTGATGGAAGCGAGATGCTGTGCCATTAACACTAGCGCCGCCGCGACCTTGGTTGAGGAGAAGAGACTCGAACTCGGGGGGCGGATTTGAACCGCGATTGTCCAATTACGGTGAATTGCGCACACCCGTGCTATCCGGCATTTGAAATGGTTGCGGCGGCACGAATCGAACGTGCTTCTGAGGGTTATGAGCCTTCCCTGGGGCCAATCCAGATACGCCGCATTGATAACTTGTTTGGCTATTCCGAGCATCAACCGCAGAAAAAGACAACAACGTTTTAGTCTTTGTATGGATCGAATTCTTTAGCCGATGCCATTGCTACTCCCACGGGAGTTAGCGTGTGCAGTATGCGGATGCTGCCGGCGTGGGCCGCCAGTACATCGGGCAAACGTTTGTAGCAATGGGGAGATTCATCGAGGCCGGCGCCCCGCAGTTCAACGCGCGCCGCCTTGACGCTCTCGTGCATCATCTCCGGCGTAACCTTGCCGGGGCGCTTGCAGGCACCGGTCTTACGGTCGAAGGAGCCGGAGGCCTCCATGCGGCCCATGACTCGGCCAGCGCCATGGACGGTAGACCAGAGTGAGTATTGTGACTCGTCGTTCGCTAGACCCTCGAGTATTACGGCGTTTTCTGCCATCGTGCCGCCGACGAATCCCTTTTGGCCGGGGAAAGCGGGCGTCGCGCCTTTGCGGACGACCCATAGCTTTTCGCCATTGTGTTCTTCCACCCAAGCGTAGTTGTGGTGGTTGTGAACTTCCGCGACTATGTTCGCGCCGAGGAGTGCCGCGACTCGCCCGCAGACCCAGTCACGGCCAGCGTAAGCATAGGCGCCGCCCAGTTGCATTGCCAAAACATATTGCGTTCCGAGATCGCTTGCGGCATCCAGGACGCATGGATCTACCTCCATGCCGTCTTTGGCGCCAGCGGCTTTGAGGAACCAAGTCGCTATGCCGTGCCCCAATCCGCGCGAACCGAAATGCACGCCGATCCAAACTCTATCGTCTTCATCGGTGAATAGATCAACGTAGTGGTTGCCGCTGCCGACAGTTCCTAACTGGGCTTCCGCTTTCTGTTTGAGCGGTTTCGCGGCTTCCGTGGCCCAAGCCGGGTCGTCAAACAGTGAGTGATCAACGCGCTCGGCGTTCTTGCGCCCGATGCCAAAGCTGATGGTGCTCCAAAGATCATCCATGATGCGCGCGATGTTTGCGCGCAACTCCGCGCCCGGCATGTCCAGAAGAACAGCTTTGTTGCCGCAGGCAATGTCGAAGCCCACACCGGAAGGACTTATAGCGCCCCTGTACGCAACAACGCCGCCGATCGGAACAGCATATCCGAGGTGACCGTCCGCGCAAAGGGCCGCACGCACCACGCGGTCATCGTTCGTGCAGCGCTCTATCTGCGCGATTGTCTTCGCTTCGTGCTCGCCCCAGATGGCAATTTTGTCGGAAATGATCTGCATACAGCCTCTTATGAAATATGGTGGATCGCCAGAGATTCGAACTCTGCTGTTGTTCTCATTGCAAATGAGATGGCCACTCCAAGCAGCCCCGCAACCCACAGTTGGGGTGTCCTGGCGGATTTGAACCGCCGTTGGTCGAGTCACAATCGACCGTCCTGACCGCTAGACGAAGGACACCAT
>PMQB01000528.1 GCA_003169195.1 Bryobacterales bacterium | reverse complement strand
CAATTTTCGCTCCCCAGGCGCAGCCTATCTCACCCCCCGCTCGTTTCGTATAAATCGCCCTTTCTTCGCTCAAATTCCCAATTCTGGCTTCCGTCTTCCGTCTCCCCCCTCACCGCGTATACAACTGAAACCCCGCCCAATAGTAAGGAGCCGGCTGCTTCTTAATCAAATCCACCTTCGTCGAATGCAACGCCCTCGCCGCCGTATCGCCCCTCTTCAATTGCGTATAAAAATCCTTCATAAACTGTCTAGTCGTATATACCGGAACATTCGGCGCAGTCGCAATCACCGTGTGCGCCCCCGCGCTCAAAATCGCCCACGTCAAACTCACCACGCCTTCCCCCGGCAAACTCCGCCCCTTCGCCCCTTGGCACGCCGACAACGTAACCAAATCTTCCTTCAACCGCAGTCCCTGCAAGTCATGCGCGTACAGTCGTCCATTCGTTAACTCGATAAACGAATCCAGCGGACTGGTCTTATTCCCAAAAGCATGCGCCGAAATATGCAGCACCGCAAACTCCCCCGGCTTCTTATCAATAAACTGCTGAGTCGTCGCCTGCTCTTTCGTCAAAGCCTCCGGATCAGGAAACAGCGGCTTGATGTACTCAATCTCGCTCAATTCCGGCTCAGTATCTTTCACAATCGGATCTCCTACCAAAAAAGCGTGCTGCAAATCTTTCGGCGGAGTGCTCTCGTTTTGCAACAACGCCAGCGACGGAGCCACCGCCATCGTCGAAACTTGATTGATCCAATAACCCGCAGGCTTATTCGGCGTATCCGGTATCAACAGCTCAAAGTTGAGCCTCGCCAACTCGCCATCCGGCACAATAATGACGTTCGCATCGCGCGCGATCATCCCTTCCGCCGGCTTCACCAGCTTCTTATAGAGTTCGATATAAGGCTTGGGTCTTGGCAGCAGGTCCACGTGATTGCGAATGTCATTATCCAGATCGTTCAGTTCGTTCTCCAGCGTCCGCATCCCCTGCAACGCGAACACTTTAATCTCTTTCGCCGTAGTCGCCCAAAGATAAGACCGGTCTCCATTGATCCAATAAGACAAAATCACCGCATTCCGCGCCGCCGCAATCTTCCGAAACTGCTCCGGTGCCGGCTTCACTTTCGAGTGCAGCTTCTCCGACATGCTCTGAGCACGAAACGTTTCCGCAATTTGCAACGACCCCGGCGCGTCACCCCGCTTCACCTGAGAGTCGATGTAGAGAGCCACCAACTTCTGCAGATACACCGAAAACGTCATCTGGCTCCACGTATCATCAAGACTCTTGCGAGCCTTGTCGGCAGTATCCACAGCGATCTGATACTCCCGATCCGCCTCCGATTGCCGTCCCATCGCATCCAACGTCTGCGCCATCTCGCTGTGAAGACGCGAGTTCAACTCCGGATCAGACTCGCCCTCCTGCCGGAACAACCTGGCAAGACTCCTGCCCTCCTGCAAGGAAGTCCCGAAATGAGCTCTAAGTCGGGCAATGGCCGATTCGTTAAGTAGCGCGGATAGCTGCGTCCATCTTTCGGTACTGCTGCTCGCGGTTTTGAGAGCCTCAACGTTGAGTGCTTCAGCTTCGTTCAACCGGCCGCCTTCGATCAATATGGTTGTCAACTCTGCCAGGCTTCGCTGATAGATGGGGTCTTTCTTCGAGTCCTTCAATATGTCGAGTGCTTGCTTATAATCGTGGATGGCGTCCTCACTATCCCCCGTGTTGTTTCTAAGCCGATGTGCTCTCGCTCTGTGCAGAACGTCAAGAGCGATATTCGCCTTATCATTCGGAGAATACAAATGCTCAGCCTGATCCAGCTTCGAAAGAGCGCCGTCGAAATCACCAAGATGAACATAGGCCAAAGCGATATTGCCGCTTGTCTGTGGAGTGAGTTGAGTGAACTGATATTTGTTGGCAACCTGAAAAGCTTTGGAGGCCTCATCCAACTCCTGCTCGTAACGGAACCGGGACGCGTACAGATTCCCCCAAATCAGATGTCGATAAGCGGTCCAGTACTGATCCGTGCAATGATCTGTTGCGCCTTCAGCTTGATCCAGGACTGTTTGTCCACGTCTATCCTCAAGGTAGACCAACGTAGTAGAATAATGATCTAAGAATTCGGCGTTCCAGCAATCGTCTCTAACAACATGAGAATCAGACAAAACAAAGGCGCTAATTCGCTTCGAGACTTCGAGTCGCCCATGTCTGAAAAACAAGTAAGCTATGGCGGCTAGCTGACGGGTTCTTATTTCCTCATTTCTTGTATCGAAACTCAAGAGTGAGTCAACAGCATCGTAGTGTTCTCGCTCAATGAGAATGTGTGCATACAACAGGCGGAGTCGGTATGCCGCAACACTTGAATCTGCTTTGTCTTGATTGGCTCGATAAGCCTTTTCGGCTTCTGCTAACGCGGCTGGCGCATTTTTGTGCCGCAGTTCTTGAATCCTCTGATACGCATCGCCAGGATCTGACGTTGCAACCTTCCCAGACTTGTCCTGATGCCCACACGAGCAAGCCGCCAGCAGAACAAGCAAAGAGGAAAGTTGACACGCCGTGATCGAGCGTTCCAGAATAGTCGGCACGAGGTACCGACTATTCTATCCGCTTTAATACGCGTGACTGCCCTATTAAGTTCCTATGTGGCCATTCGCGCCCGAACTGCAAACTGTCGCGTCACCGTCTGCCGCACACCCAAACTCCACTCGCAACATCGTCAAAGTCGCTCGACCTCGGAAGATATCGAATTCGCCCAGATGGATCCGCCCAAACTCCGGAAACTCCAGGAACGGACAACCCGGTTTCGGGTAATGCACGCCGCAAAACAAATGTCTCTCTGCCGCCGCGCTGGCCGCTAACTGGTAGCCATGATCCACACCCACTTTGTACAGAAGCTGTTTGCCTTCCCGGTCCCACACCTCGCGTGCTTTCTTATCATCCGAATCCCGACAACTCGGATCGTTCGGATAATCAGTCCACGGATCGCACAGCCGCGGCTCATAATTCTTGCCATTGATCTTCAGACCATAGAATGCCGACCCTTCGAAATGAAACTTCGTCGCATGCATCACATTGCCATCTTTGCCGTCCTTCGGCGCCCGAGCCGCAACGCGCGACACAATCGCATCGGCTTTTATGAAGCCCATAATGTCGAGGTTCTCCACCGTCACCGTTGCCAGCGTCGAGACGTGCTCGTGCTCAGAGCTGTCCCCAATCACCGTCGCACTCACGTGCCCCGTCCGGATAATCTCTCGAAAGTTAATATGTTCCCGTGCCTGCACTGCATACCCGCCCGTCGGCGCTAGCACTGCTGAAGTTTGCTCCGTCAAATAATCATTCACCGGTTTCTTCAGGTGCGCACTTACCGCTAGCGCCGAACCCGAGAAGATGTAACGCCCTTGATCTTTAAACACTTATGTCACCTATCTAACGCTTCTTGTCAGTTACTTTCTACCTGCATAGGCCATAGTGCTCCTGCTGTCTTCCCGGTTTCAACCACGAAACGACCGTTTAGTACTAGCGCACCGCCAAATCTTCTTGGTCACTTCCTGTATTCTGGTCCTTTATGCGAAACAATCTCGTTCTGGTTCTTGTCGCAGCAGCACTGACTGGTGCTGCTGAACTGCCCAATATCCACCAACTCACCAACGGCGGCGAGAATGCCGAAGCATACTGGTCGCCCGATGGCAAACGTCTCATCTTCCAGTCCACCCGTGGCGACCTTAAGTGCGATCAGATCTTCATCATGAATGCCGACGGCTCCGATCAACACATGGTCTCCACTGGCAAAGGCCGCACTACCTGCGCCTACTTCCTGCCCGACAACAAGCACATCGTGTATGCCTCCACCCATCTCGGCGGCGACGCGTGTCCCCCTTCCGCCGACCGCAGCAAAGGTTACGTCTGGGCTGTCTACGGAACCTACGACATCTTCGAAGCCAAAGACGACGGCTCCGACATCAAGCGCCTCACTACCGCCGACGGCTACGACGCCGAAGCCACCATCAACTGGAAAACCAAAACCATCCTATATACATCCATGGCTTCCGGCGACCTCGATCTCTGGACGATGAAGCTCGATGGTTCCCACAAGAAGCGCCTCACCGAAACCTATGGCTACGACGGCGGCGCTGTCTTCTCGCGCGATGGCAAACACATTGTCTGGCGCGCGAACCATCCCGATACCGACGCCACCAAACAAAAGTACGCGTCGTTACTCAAAGACAACCTCACCAGCCCCATGAAGATGGAACTCTTCATCTCCGACGCCAACGGCAAGAATGTCAAACAACTCACTAACTTCAATTGCGCGTCTTTCGCCCCTACCTTCACGCCCGATGGCAAGCAGATTCTCTTCTCCTCCAACAAACACAATTGCGATGGCCGCAAGTTCGAGTTATACTTGATCAACGTCGACGGCACCGGCCTCCAACAGATCACTGATTTTGGCGGATTCACTTCCTTCCCCGAGTTTTCTCCCGACGGCAAGAAACTCGTCTTCGTCTCCGACTGGAAAGCCCCCGCGCGCTACGAGTTCAACGTTTTTACCGCAGACTGGATACACTAATGCGCTTCACCGTCGTTCTGCTCCTCTCCACTCTTGTCCCCGCCGCCGATCTCTCGCCCAAAAACTATCTCGCACACGTCAAATACCTCTCGTCTCCTGAACTCAAAGGCCGCATGACCGGCTCGCCCGAACTTGAAAAAGCCGCTGCCTACATAGCTCATCAATTCCACTCGGCTGGATTGAAACCCATAGACGGTAGCTACCTCCAGGAATTCGAAGTCACCGCCCACACCGCCCTCGGACCAGGCAACAAACTCATCCTTGTCATCTCCCAGCGCCTCAAAGAGTTATCGGAGTCGCGCGACTTCGCTCCTCTGAACCTCAGCACCAACGGCGAAACACAAGGCCCCATCGTCTTCGCAGGCTATGGCATCACCGCTGCCGAATACCACTACGACGATTACCAAAAGATCGACGCCCGCGGCAAAGTGGTTCTCCTTATGCGCCACGAACCACAAGAGTTTGACGAGAAAAGCATCTTTGCCGGCAAGAACTACACCATGCATTCCGAACTCGCCAGCAAGGTTGCCAATGCCAAACTCCACGGTGCCGCCGCCATTCTCTTAGTCAACGACCTCCCGAATCATGCCGGTGACGATGACCGCCTCGATCCCTTCACGCCCGCCATGGGCACCGAAGATTACGGCCTGCCTGTAGTGCAAATCTCGGTTAAGTGGGCCAACGAACTCCTCGCTACCGCCAAGAAAGATCTCGCCGGCATTATCGAGGGCATCGACAAAGATCTAAAGCCGCGCAGCTTGGATCTGCCCTCCGACGATGGCGCCCGTATGACCGTAAACGTCACCATCGAAAAGCGTGCCGTCCACAACGTAGTCGGCTATCTGCCTGGCGAGACGAAAGAATACATCATTCTCGGCGCTCACTATGATCATCTGGGCTTTGGCTACGAGCACTCCCTCGCACCGTCACTGGCCGGCACTATCCATCCCGGCGCCGATGACAACGCCTCCGGCACCGCAGGCGTGATTGAACTGGCTCGCTCCATCGCGCATTCCGGCAAACACAAACGCGGCTTTCTTTTCCTCTGCTTCGCCGGCGAAGAAGAAGGCCTGCTCGGCTCTGCCTATTTCGCCAACCATCCGCTCGAACCTCTCGGCGAAGCCGACGCCATGATCAACATGGACATGATCGGCCGTCTTCGTGACAAGAAAGTCTATGTCGGCGGTATCACGTCCGGATCAACCTTCCAACCCATTGTCGAAAAAGCCGCCAAAGATTACGGGCTCAATGACGATCTCACGGGCTCGGGCGTCGATGGCTCGAGTGACCACACGTCCTTCCTCGTGAAGGGCGTGCCCACTCTCTTCTTCTTCTCCGGTCTGCACAGCGACTATCACAAGCCCAGTGACACCTGGGACAAGATCAATGCCGAAGACGCTGTGAAGTTGCTCGGTGAGATTGACGAAATCGCCCTCACTCTCGCCGACGCTTCCGATCGTCCAACCTTCGTGCGTGCGCAGCCAACCGGTCACGGCGGCGAAACCTCCGGCAGTTCCACCGCTGGCGGTTACGGTCCCTATTTCGGCAGCATTCCCGATTTCGGCGGACCTCCCAAAGGCGTGCGCTTTTCCGATGTGCGCGAAGGATCTCCCGCCGCCAAAGCCGGCTTCAAAGCAGGCGACGTCATGGTTGAGTTCGATGGCAAGGACATCGCAAACCTCTACGACTTCACCTACGCTCTCCGCCAACACAAACCCGGCGACACTGTGATGGTCATCGTTTTGCGCGACGGCATTCCTGTCGAAAAGCCCGTCCTGTTAACTAAGAGGCCGTAAGCAAATTGGGATTCGCCGTTTGGATTGATTCCGAAGAACGCGTGGTGTGGGCGCAAGGCACCCATGAATACCGTCCCATGGGAACAGCCGTGATCGCCATTTCCGATCAGTTCCGCCCTCGCGATTTCGTGCCTGCCCGCGAATCTCCCACGCATTTACGCACCTGTTTCGCCGGCTTCTTCGGCTCGCTCGAAACCGTCAACGAGTTCCTGAATTCCACCGAAACTCGCAAACTGCGCCGCACGCCGCCTCACTTGCTTTGAACAAAGCGCAGCGCGGCCGAGTTCAAACAGTAGCGTAAACCCGTCGGCTGCGGACCGTCATCAAACACGTGTCCCAGATGCGCATCGCACTTCCGGCACAGCACCTCGGTGCGTTCAATGCCAAGACTCATGTCCTTTTCAGTCAAGATATTCTCCGGCGCAATCGGCGCATAGAAACTTGGCCAACCGGTATCCGAATCAAACTTCTGCCGCGAGCTAAACACCGCATTGCCGCAACACACGCATCGATAAATGCCGCTCGCATGATTGTTCCAGTAGAGATTGTGGAACGGATACTCAGTCGATTTCTGCCGAGCTACCGCGTATTGCTCACCCGTCAACTGCCGCCGCCAAGCCGCATCCGATTGAACCACTTTGCCCAACGCAACGGTCTGCAGCCTCTCGCCTTGATCGGAGAAAAGAACTAATGTGACCAACGGCCCTGTTCCCGCTTGCGCAACCGCCGGCAGTGTTGGTGAACGCATCAACCAGAACAGCGCGCCACCTCCCAACAAAGCGGTGGCGCAAATGAACAACAGCCAGCGCATGGGTCAGATCCGTACGAACAATCGCCGCTTGTATAAAACCCACGCAAGCAAATACATCACCAACACAAAGCTCAATCCCCAAGCGAGCGACGCGTTCATCGGCGCCATAAACGGCGCAAAGAACCGGTTGTAGAGCGATCCGTGAAACCCGTAAGCATCCAGAAACTCCGCCAGAAACTCCGAAGCCAGATAAACCGTGATGGCGTTCATGCCTGTAATCACAAACGGCTTCACCCATTTGCTAAAGCCCTTCTCATCCACCACCCAGATAAAGATCGCCAGCACCGCGAAATCCAGCCCGGCCATCAACGTCGCAAACGAATCGGTCCAGAGCTTCTTATTGATCGGCAGCACAAGATTCCAAATCTCACCCAGCGCTACCAGGAACACACCTATCAAAAGCAAACGATGTCGCCGCACCGCCAACGGCAGCGGCAACCGCAAAATATGCCCTGCCATCAAACCCAACAAAGCACTTCCGATCGCCGGCAGCGTACTCACGATGCCTTCCGGATCCCAAGTCTTGGTGTTCACGTAATTGTGAGCGCCCAGTACAATGCGGTCAACGTAATGCGCGAAATTGCCTTCAACGCTCAGGTTGCCTGGCCCGTAGCCCGGCACATTCACAAACGCCATCATCAGCCAGTAAGCGCCAAACAGCGAAACAATCCAGATGATCTGCGCGCGCACGCTCGTGTAGAGATAAATCAACGAAGCCGACAAATAACAAATCGCGATGCGCTGCAGCACTCCCAGCAGCCGTTGATGCGCCAGGCTGAAATGCGGGAATGCATACACCAGCAAGCCTAGAAAATAGAGAATCGCCGCGCGCCGAAACACAATCTTCAATAGCGCTCCGCGCGCCACGCCAGCTTCCAATCGCCGTCCAAGCGCCAACGTAATCGCCACGCCCACAATCCAAACAAAAGATGGGAACACAGTGTCAGTCAGCGTCCAGCCATTCCAATCCGAGTGGCACAACAGCGCGTATGAAAGTGGCCCGCCGCCGTTATT
>PMQB01000515.1:266-2745 GCA_003169195.1 Bryobacterales bacterium | reverse complement strand
TTCTTCAGACGCCATAGTGCTTTAAGGTTCGCACAATGGCACGCCGCAACAAGTCCTCATGCTCGCTCATGAGACCATGAAGCTTACGAATGGCATCTGATAACGAATCTCGCAACACCCGCAACATTGCTATTATTGCGCACGTTGACCACGGAAAAACAANNATTATCGCCCACGTTGACCACGGAAAAACAACTTTAGTAGACGCGCTTTTACGACAAAGCGGCATCTTTCGAGCGAATGAAGCAGTTACTGACCGCGTCATGGATTCCAATGATCTGGAACGTGAACGCGGCATCACAATTCTCGCTAAAACCACGGGAGTCCGTTACCACGGCACCAAGATTAACATCGTCGATACGCCCGGCCACAGTGACTTCGGCGGCGAGGTAGAACGCGCCCTCAAGATTGTCGATGGCGTCATGCTCCTCGTCGACGCCAGCGAAGGCCCGCTCCCCCAGACTCGTTACGTCCTCATGAAGGCGCTCGAAGCCAAGCTTCCGCCCGTCGTAGTCATCAATAAGATTGATCNNACGACCTCTTCATCGATCTCGATGCCGCCGAAGACCAACTCGATTTTCCGGTCGTCTACACCAACGCCAAAGCCGGTATCGCCAAGCTCGATCCAGATGGCCCCGGCGAAACGCTCGAAGTTTTGTTTGAAACCATCGTCAAACACATCCCGCCTCCTAAAGGCGATCCGGACGCCGTTCTCCAATTGCTGGTAGCGAATCTCGATTACAGCGAATATCTCGGCCGCCTGGCCATTGGCCGTGTCTTCAACGGCACCTTGCGCCACGGTGACGACGTCGCCATCGTTAAGCTCGATGGCAGTCTGCACAAAACGCGCATCACCAAACTCTATTCTTTCGAAGGCCTGAAACGCGTAGATGAAACCGTCGGCAAAACCGGCGACATCCTCGCCATCGCCGGCGTCGAAGGCATTACCATCGGCGAAACGGTGACCAGTGCCGAAACGCCTATGCCGTTGGCTCAGATTCAAATCGATGAGCCAACCATCGCCATGACGTTCACCATCAACAACTCTCCCTTCGCCGGCCGCGAGGGCCAGTACGTCACCTCGCGTAACCTGCGAGATCGTCTCGATAAAGAGTTGCTCACCAACGTTTCCATCCGCGTCGAAGAGGCCGGTGGCCCCGATGCGTTCAAGGTCATGGGCCGTGGCGAACTGCAACTAGCAATTCTTATCGAGATGATGCGCCGCGAAGGCTTCGAGCTCCAGGTGGGCAAACCCGAAATCCTCACCCGCCACATCGACGGTAAGTTGCATGAGCCGCTCGAACTGCTCGTCATCGATTGCCCCGAAGAATTCATCGGCGTCGTGATTGAGAAGATGGGTCGCCGCAAAGGCAAGATGTCCAAGATGGTCAACCACGGTTCTGGCCGCGTGCGCCTCGAATTCCATGTGCCGTCCCGGGGCCTGATCGGCATGCGCAGCGAAATGCTCACCGATACCAAGGGCATGGCCATCATGAACTCGCTCTTTAGTGGCTATATCGAGTGGCAGGGCGAGATTGAAATGCGGCCCACTGGTTCACTTGTCTCCGATCGATCCGGCGTGGCCACCACCTACGCCATCTTCAACATGCAGGAACGCGGCGTCATCTTCATCTCCGCGCAAACGGAAGTCTACGAAGGCATGATCATCGGCGAAAACGCCCGCAACAGCGACCTCGACGTAAACATCGTTAAGGAAAAGAAGCTTACCAACATGCGCGCCTCCAGCTCCGATGAAGCCATCCGCCTTATCCCGCCAAAGCTGCTAAACCTCGAACAAGCCATCGAGTTCATTCAAGACGACGAGTTGGTCGAGATCACTCCGAAATCCATCCGCCTCCGCAAGAAGATCCTCAAAGCCAACCAGCGCTGAGCCGATCCAATCCGCTACCAACGAAAGAAAAGGGGGACACTCCGGGCCCTTAGGAACATTGCTTCTTAAGACAACCCAACAGGCGTGTCCCCTTTTTCGCTGGACCGTAGCAGACGTTCTTCACGCCACATCCGGCAACAAGAACCGCTGCCTACTCCCAAAGCCGTCCATCACCTTCTCCGCCGCCAGATACCCACTACGCACCGCCCCTTCCATCGTTGCCGGCCAACCCGTCTTCGTCCAATCCCCCGCCAAAAACAAATTCGCAATCTCCGTCTTCTGCAACGGCCTCTTGTCCTCTAACCCCGGCACCGCCGAATAAGTCGCCCTAACTTCCTTCACCACATGCGCCCGCTGTAACTTCGCATCCTTGACCACCGGAAAAAACTCCCCAAGTTCTTTCAAAGCCAGGGCAATCACATCCGCCCTCGGCATCTCCGTCAAACTCCGAGACGCACTCACCACCAACTGCAAATGCCGCGCGCCGTCCTTGTTATACATCCACTGAATCGTCCTGTCCAACAACGTCGCATGCGGCAACTCCGTAATCACTCGGTCAAACCAAAGATGAATCCCCGTAATCGGCGA
>PMQB01000515.1:0-248 GCA_003169195.1 Bryobacterales bacterium | reverse complement strand
TCCGCCTTCATCGGCCCAACCACCTTGCCGCCTTCCACCTGCAACGGAGTCACCGGAGTCTTATAAGCAAACTTCACATACTCATACCGCGCCCAAGCCTCGGCCGAATACAACTCACCCAGCGGCACCCGCGGCACGCCCATCTCATAAGATTGCGAGTTAGCCAGGAACCCCAGATACATCACCTGCAACCCATGCGCCGCCGCCATCGTATCCAGCTCTTCATTGATGGCACTCACCAGCACCTG
>PMQB01000212.1 GCA_003169195.1 Bryobacterales bacterium | reverse complement strand
CCCCGCAAATTGAACATCTTTGAAACAACGCCACCAAGAGAACTCATCACGAGATTTGGAAAGTGCATGGGACCGGTCTTCTCCCAGGCACCTCCCAGGGCGCTTTTCATGGCTTGTTCGAAGCTATTTACGGCGCCCCTAGTTGTGCCGGCCACCAAGCCGACTCTGCTCATGTCCACTTCACGTTCCACCAGTCGCGATTGAGCTAGGGCTTCAGCAACGGCGACGGCGGCGTATTGAAAGCAGAGATCGGCGCGGCGCAGGTTGAGTGTCGGCGCAATTTTGCGAGGTTCAAAGTTGCGCACCATGCCTGCCTGAAGATCCTGCGGACCCGATGTTGCAAAGCGATCAATCGGGCCTATTCCGCTGCGTCGCGCTAGCAAGGCGTCTCTGAAAGCGTCAGCGCCGATCCCTGCAGCCGAGACAACTCCTATTCCTGAGATTGCAATTCTCACTGACTTCTGTTGATTGGAAGAGATTAGTTCCCGGCTGCGACCTCCCATAACAACTACGTTCACTCCGCCAAAGCCCGCTGACTGAGCCGAGAAATGAGTAATCTCTGAATCTCTTGAGTGATTAGGCACGTAGTCCAGGTCACAGCCTGCGCGCGCACCGATGTAATTCGCGGTCGGCGGCAAAAAGCTGTGATGCATGCCAATTATGGAGGTTATGACGCCCATCGCGCCCGATGCACCGAGGGTATGTCCAGTGAAGGATTTCACGGAACTCGCGGGAGGAATGGCTTTATGCGCAAAGAATCGCTTGATAGCTATGGTTTCTGCAGCGTCGTTGGCGCGCGTTCCCGTCCCGTGCAGATTGGCATAACAGAAATCGCGTTCCGAGGCTACCCGTCCACGAGATGCTGCCATCTCCAGAGCTCGTAACAGTCCTTCACCCGAAGGTTCGGGCTCGGTGATGTGATAGCAATCCCAAGAAGATCCGCCGCCGTATAACTCTGCCCAGATAGGTATGTTCCTCTGTACAGCATCAGCGCGCCGCTCCATTACGATGACAGCGGCGCCTTCTCCGAGAGATATCCCGATGCGTTCGCTAAAAGGTCCACAGGGCCCCTCTGACACGGCGCCGAGTGCTCGAAAGCCAGCGTGCGTCAGCTTGGAAAAGCCATCCATGCCACCGGCCAATACATAGTCTGCTTTGCGGGATTGCAACAAATCCATGCCGCAAAGGATGGCTGCGCTGCTTGAACTGCAGGCAGTAGAGATGGTTAAAACCGGGCCGTGGATGCCCAACTGGCGCGCCACAAATTCAGTTTGGCGAAAGTGTGGAGATGTTTCGAGAATGCGAAACGAGGCCTCGCAGGTTTCAAAGCTCTGCGGATTCTCAATACAGTGATCTATCTGCGAACGGCCGCCATGACTTGTTCCGAGTATGAGGGCGACCCGGCTTCCCTCGGGCTTGGATGATTCGGAGGGAAAAGCATCTTGCCAAGCGGCGCGGCTCGCTTGCAGAGCTAACAATGCAGCGCGGTCTACGGTTGACGGTTGGTCGTCGCCGGCTTCTAGCTCAACCATTCCAGCCCAAATTGTCTGTCCGGGGAAGATGCCCGTCTGTGCCCGAATGCCAGAAACACCGGCGCGCAAGTATTCAGCGAAGACGGCTGCTGTATTGCCGACTGCGGAGCGAACACCGATACCAGTGATACAAATTTGGGCGCTCATCAATAAGAGTTATTCAGGGATACCCAGAACCATAGCCGAGCGGTTGCCTATCTCAGATGAGCCAAAGACGAGTGACTTCCGAAAGGAGACGGGCGCATTTTTGTTTCCTGCCGACTGCAAATACACTTTCTTGTCAAACAATCCCATTGCGCCCATGGCGAGTGCGGCGGCTCCGCTACTGGCAAGCCCCAAGCCCAGCAGGGTCACGGGCGAACTGAGAGGAACTGAGCGACCCAAAACGGCTTCAAACGAAGCTTGCTCGACCTCGTCATAAATGGGAATGCCACTGCCGAGACCTACAGCGAAATCGATTTCATTCGGGGCCGTGTGCGCATCGCGTAAGGCCGTTGACATACATTTCTCGATCCATTTCCCGTCAATGTTTGGATCAAGGGCGTTTCGTGTGTCGCAAGTGGAACCACACCCGAGAATCTCCGCGTAGATGCGTGCGCCCCGAGCCTGTGCACTTTCTAATCGCTCGAGAACAAGCGCTACACTACCTTCGCCCAACACGAAGCCTTGCGAATTCGCCTGATAGGGCTTCATGTCGGACGCCTCTGCCGGCATGAGACCAACCAGATCAAGGGTTCGAAATAGGCGCTTCGAGATTTCATCGGGTGCGACCACGATGATCTGGTCTTCTTTTTTGCTGGCGCGCAGCATCTCAAATGCGTGAATAGCGCCAACTAAGCCGGCACCAACTCCGTCGGCAATGGTGCTGTTAATTCCTTTGAGCGAGAGAGTCTGGCAGACTTGGCCTCCGACAGTTGACATCACAACGGCGGGGAAATACTTGGCTCCTACTCCCTCAATGCCCTTTTCTTCTAAATCCTTCTCGAACAATGCCGTGGTACCCACTGGCCCAGCTGCCAGTGCCAACACGGACCCGATTCGTTCTGGGTTAACCGCACAGGTAGAGAGGCAGGAGTCGGTGTAAGCGAGCCCTGCGGAGACAGAGGCGTACTGGTTTAGGAGGTCGAGACGGCGAACATCGAGAGTTGGAGTCAATTGGCGCGGTTTGAAGTTGCGCACCAGGCCCGCGTATTTACTTGTGCAGTCGCTCACATCGAAACGATCGGGCTTAGAGAACTGAGGGTTGTTTCCTGCAAGTGCTTCGCGGAATTCTTGCACGCCGCAGCCGGCTGGCGAGACGATCCCAATGCCAGTAATAACGATGCGCGAGATATCACGTGCCTTCTTGGTGGCGCGGGGCACGAGCCGACCAGCAACCACGGTATTCACACCTCCGAAGGCCGCGGAATTGGTTAAGAAGAAGTTAACATCGGCTTTACGTGCCTGATTCGGGACATAGTCTAAATCACAGCCGGGGCGCGCCGTGACGAACTGGAGCGTGGGAGGAAGAAAGCCATCTCTGGCTGCCAGCAGACACGTGATAAATTCCAAAATCCCTGCCGCACCCAGCGTGTGCCCATAGAAGGACTTAGTTGAACTCATGGGCGGAGGGGTGCGCTTGTCGTTACATAAATCGCTAACTGCCAAACTTTCCGCCGTATCGTTGTCACGCGTACCTGTGCCGTGCGCGTTCACGTAATCAATATCGTCGACGGTAGCTTCCGAGCGGAGCAGCGCTTCCTCCATTGCTCGACGCAGACCCTCGCCCGATGGATGCGGCGATGTGATGTGATAAGCATCTCCGGTACATCCATACCCAGCTATCTCGCCGTAGATTTTTGAGCCGCGCTTTTGTGCCCGTTCGAGTGACTCAAGCACCACGAAGCCCGCGCCTTCGCCGAAACTCACGCCCGTGTTCGTGCTGAAGGGAGAACAAGGTTCAGGCGGCATTGCTCCCAACGCGTAAAACCCGGCAAACGTGAGATACAACAGGCCATCCGCACCGCCCACTAAAGCAACGTCGGCCTTACCTGCTTGCAGTAACTCGAACGCGTACGCAAGCGCGGTAGTGCTGGATGCGCAAGCAGTGGATATCGATGCCTGTAGGCCATGAATATTTAGTTCTTTTGCCACCTTTGCCGTCTGGACAGTGCGAACATGGCTTATCTCGCGAATTGCACGGTCCACCTCGGGCATGTCCGCGACGTCGGGAAGGGGAAAGGCCCCCGAACATACTCCCGTGATTAATGCGATTCGTTCAGGCGCTAATTGGGAAAAGTCGAGCTTGGAATCGGCAACAGCTTCCCGGGCGGCGATCAGTGCGAACTGGGTAGTGCGGTCGAGATGGGCCTGCTCTTCCGCTGAGAAACATGCATTCGGATCGTAATTGATTTCGGCGGCGTGGCGCACTTTCAAGTTGGCAGTATCGAAAAGTGTGATTGGACCGATACCCGAACGCCCTGCACGGAGACTCTGCGCCATTTCGTCGGAATTTTTTCCAATGGCGCTGAAACTCCCGACACCTGTAACTACGACGCATACCCCTGGTCTCTGCATTGTCTCCACAAAGGTCGCCTAACAAACCGAACCGTTTTCCAAGACTAAATGGTTTTTATCCATTGATCAAGGATTACCAGTTTGGGTAGTCCTGAGAGTTGGAGTACTAGGATTGCTTTTCCCTGGTACTGGCGGGCGTTAGGGATCTGCTAACGTTGGGGAAAGTGAGTGCAACGTGCTCTTTCGAGCAACCTTTTTCGACAGACACGCCTCTTTCCCCAGTCATTGAACTTGTAAGCGTGGTTAAACGCTTTGGGGCCGTGCAAGCTTTGGAAAGCTTGAGTTTAGCGGTAAAAAAAGGTGAGATATACGGTCTTCTTGGGCCAAATGGAGCGGGTAAATCCACCACTATTAATCTGATTTGCGGATTGCTCAAACCCACAAGCGGTTCGATCACGGTGGCAGGCTTCGATATCCTGAAAAACGCGATTCGCGCGAAGGGTTCGATTGGGGTGGTACCGCAAGAGCTCGCTCTGTATACGGAACTCAACTCTCGACAAAACTTGAAATTCTTTGGCCGCCTCTATGGCCTCGGCGGTTCATTTTTAGAGGCGCGTATCAATGATTTGCTGGCAATGGTTCATTTGGATGGCCGCGACACAGCGCCTGTGGGCACTCTTTCGGGCGGTATGCAGAGACGTTTGAACATCGCAGCGGCTTTGTTGCACCGTCCCGCGGTTGTGCTGATGGATGAACCCACGGTGGGATTAGATCCGCAGAACCGTGCGAACATCCTTGACATTGTAGAAGCAATTGCAGCTGACGGTGCGGCGGTACTTTATTCCACGCATTACATGGATGAAGTAGAGCAAATTTGTCATCGTATCGGCATCATTGACCATGGCAAGTTGTTAGTGGAGGGATCGCTTGACGAATTGCGATCGCAAGCCGGCGGGAAAGAAATCCTGACTTTGCGTGGCACTTTTCAGACGACTTCGGCCGCGGAGGCTTTTGAGCTCCGGCAAGGTGAAAGCGTGGTGAAGTGTTCGGCGGAAGAAATCGTGCTGAATCTGATTGGCGCCGAAGGCCGGCTTCCCTCTTTGTTAGCTGCTGCTGCAAGAGCAGGAGAAGTTCGCGAAGTTTCAATGAACAGACAAACCTTGGAGTCGCTGTTCATCCAACTCACCGGGCGTGAGTTGCGAGAATGACCGAAACTTGGGTGATAACGTCTCATTACTTCCAGCGAATGGCGCGCAAGCCATTCCTGATTGTATTTTTGTTGGCTATCCCGTTCACGCTATTACTAGCGGAGTTTGCGGCGTTTGGCCGTACCGAGGTGAAGAAGACGATTACACCACAGGCGATCTGGTTTAGGAGCGACGGCATTGCGTCTCCGGTGGCGGACCGCTTTGTGTCTTGTTTGGCAGGTCAGTCTGGCCGTCCTCTTCAGATAGAAGAGGTGAGCCGTGATGTGAATCCTCCGCGCGACGTGCCGTTCATCACGGTGGCTGCGCGGTCGCCCCTTCGCTTGAGCCTGCAGGGTCCCAACAGCGGACCGGCTTTTCTGCTGGCCAAAAGCGTGATGAAGATTTGCGCGGCACGAGCGTCACAATCCTCAGTGCCAATCTATGCGGTCAACCTACAGAGGGCCGCGCCAGAACCAAGAGCGGGCGCGCTCAAGAGCAGAGCTTTCTTTGCTCGCTTTTTCCCGGGACTTGCACTTTTTGGAGCGCTGTTTCTGTGTCAATCGATGGCCTCATTGGTTTGGCGCGACCAGGAGCTCACAGTTCAGCAGCGCTTATTGACGATGCCGGTTCGCCCATCCGCACTCGTGTTCGGACCCGTTTTGTTCTTGACCAGCGGGGCATTACTGGCGCTGTTGCTGCTGTTGGCGGTGTGCGCGTTCGGTACGAATCCGTCTGCTCTTCTTTTCCCCTCGCTCTGGGCTATCGCCATAGGCTTTGCGCTCTGCTCGGCAGGCTTACAACTGAGTTTAGGATTCTTGGCGCGAACTCAGCGGGCGGCGCAGGCGATGAGCGCGTCGTCTAATATGATGCTGGCTTTTTTCGGTGGAGGGTTTGTGCCTCTATCTTTGTATCCGCCGTTGTTGCGAAATGCCGCGTACGGTTTGCCAAATGGAGCCGCACAGGCGGGAATCACTCAGTTGTTCGAGGGGGAGGGGCATTCACCGGCGCTCTTGTGGCGAGTGAGTACTGTTTTTCTTTGGGCGGCCGTGCTGGTTTGTACGGCCATTGCGTTGCAGGGGCGCCGACTACGCAGTTAACTTGACGATGATTGTATGCTGACAACCTTCGCCATCGCGCAAAATGATCTTGCTCGCTACGCGAAAAATCGCATGGCCATTTTCTGGACTTTTCTGGGACCTGCGGTTTGCATGTGGTTCTTCGGTTTTCTAACTCCTCCTTCGTCCGGCTTGGTGCCTGTGACAGTTGTGCATCGCGATGCGCAATCGAAAACTTCAGATTTACTGATTGCTTCGCTCCGCCGCGATGGCCACTTCGTTACTGAGTCGAGTGAAATCCCTCGCAGTGGACTCAGCATCGAGGTGGGAACTGCTGGCTCGGCTTCCTCAGTTCCAGCGATCACTCTCCACACGGGAGATCACGAAGACGAAGCGGAACGGTCTTTGAGATTTGAAGTGGAAGCGGCTGTCGCACCCAGTGTAGAGCAGTCTCAGGTGATTTTGAGTCTCCCCCCCGCTGCGAAGCAAATAACGGGAGGTTTTCAGCGCACTGTTCCCGCCTACCTGATTATGTTCCTGACAATGAATCTGCTGATGTCGGGCGCCACCTTCGCCGAAGAGCGCGCAAGCGGACGAATGCGGAGATTGTTAACGGCACCCATTCCCGCACTGAGCATAGTGTTAGGTCGCTTAGGTTCGAGATTGATTGTCGCGTGGTTGCAAATGCTATTGCTTTTTTCGATCGGTGTCTTTGTGCTGCGAATTCAATGGGCGAGTCATCCGCTGAGTCTGGTTCTCGTTCTTTCGCTCTATGTTTTTGCGATGGGCAGCATAGGTGTATTGATTGGTGCACTGTTCAAGGATCCAGACCACGCCGCGGCCTTCGCTATGTGGTGCGCGCTTATTTTGGCGCCGCTCACAGGGCTTTGGTGGCCCATAGAATTGATGCCTGCGCCACTTCAACTGCTAGGCCAGTTACTGCCCACGGGATGGGTCATGCAGAGCGTGAATTCGATGCTGAGTGCCGGCTCCGGCATTGGCGATTTTCCCTGGACCGTCTTCGGATTGATTCTTGTAGCTGGTTTGGCAATTTGGTTAAGCACAAGGCGTTTAGCGCGACCAGCAGCGCGGCAGGCGCATTGATTTCAGCGTGATCCGGAGCTTCGTCGATACAGGTGTTCGCATGCTAGTCTGGTTTCAAGCTTTTCATTCAAAGAGCCCATTCTTGAGTCTTTCTCCCGCCGGTAACATTCGGCTTAACAATTAGATTGTGTACTCAGCCTAATGCAAAAGACCTCTCGTATTTTTGTAGCCGGTCATCGCGGACTCGTTGGCTCGGCCATCGTGCGCAATTTAGAGGCGCACGGTTTTCAGCATCTGATTTTGCGCACGCGTGCGGAGGTTGATCTGCTGAACGCCGATGCCGTGAATGGCTTTTTCGCGAAAGAACGACCCGAGTTTGTGTTTTTGGCCGCAGCCAAAGTGGGCGGTATCCTGGCGAACTCCACCTATCCCGCCGATTTCCTGCGAGACAACTTAGCGGTCCAAAATAATGTGATTGATGCCGCCTACCGTTACGGCGCAACGAAGCTGCAGTTTCTAGGCTCGTCTTGTATCTATCCCAAAATGGCACCACAACCGTTGAAGGAAGAATATCTACTAACTGGGCCGCTTGAGCCGACCAATGAGTGGTATGCCATTGCGAAAATCGCCGGCATCAAACTGTGCGAAGCTTACCGCCAGCAGTACGGCTTCAATGCGATTTCGTTGATGCCTACGAATTTATATGGCCCGGGCGACAATTTTGATTTGCAAACTTCCCATGTGCTGCCTGCTTTGATCCGCAAATTTCATGAAGCAAAGTTGAATGATACGAATGAGGTGACGCTGTGGGGCACTGGTACCCCTAAGCGTGAGTTCTTGCATGTCGATGATCTGGCATCGGCCGCGGTCTTTCTGATGCAGAACTACAATGACAAGCAGTTTTTAAATGTGGGCGCGGGTGAAGATCTCACAATTGCCGAACTGGCGAAATTGGTAGCAGGCGTTGTTGGCTTTAAAGGCAAAACGCTGTTCGATCCGTCGAAGCCGGACGGTACACCGCGAAAACTGATGGATGTTTCGCGACTGCATGCACTCGGCTGGCGGCATCAGATTGAACTCGAGGCTGGGCTGCGCTCCACCTACGAATGGTTTCTCGCTAGCAAAAATTCTTAGCTCCGATTGGCCTTTGACGTATGATCGAGCAGAACCTGATTATGCGTAAAGATCTGACATTTCTGTCGTGCGCTGTTTGCTTGTTTGCGAGTGTCGTGCACGGGCAGCAAATCAAACCACCGGCGAGTTGTGATGCACTGCAGAAGATCCCACCTGCTGCTGTTCTTATCTTGAGCACGGAGGAAGTAGCGGAGGGAACGCGTGTCAACGGGAATGGCGTGGCTATGCCTGCCCATTGCTTAGTGCGTGGCGAAGTGAACAAACATACCGGAGCGGACGGCAAGTCCTACGGCGACCTTTTCGAGTTACGAATGCCGAAAGATTGGAATGGACGATTGCTGTTCCAAGGCGGTGGTGGCTTGGACGGGGTTGTCCAACCGGCGATTGGCGCTAGCGGCGCGCTCGACCGTCCGGCCATACTGCGCGGCTATGCAGTTGTCTCCACAGATGGGGGGCACGAGTCTAATCCCAATGCACACGGGATTGACGGTTCCTTTGGTTCCGACCCCGGGGCGTTGGCGGACTATGAATATCGGTCGACTCAATTAGTGACCGATGCAGCCAAAGCAATTCTTGCGCGTCACTACGGCGAAGGGCCAAAGCATTCCTATTTTCGTGGCTGTTCTAATGGCGGCCGCGAGGGGCTGATGGCGGTTCAACGCTATCCGCAATATTTTGATGGCGTCATTGCGGGAGCTCCGGCGTTTCATCTCACGCGGGCGATGATTGCCGAAGCTTGGAGCAGTATGCAATTTGCAGCGATTGCTCCGAAGGACGCGCAAGACCGACCGAATTTGGCGAACGCACTCGCTGACAGCGATTTGCAGTTGGTAGCGCACGGTGTGTTGGCTAAGTGCGATGAGTTGGATGGAGTCAAGGACGAGTTGATTTCGAATCCAGAGGCATGTAAATTCGATCCCGCAGTGTTGCGGTGTGCGGGAGCCAAGACCGAAAGCTGTTTAAGCGAAGGCCAAGTCACTGCGCTGAAGATGGCCATGGGCGGTCCGGTAGATTCACATGGCAAACAGCTATATTCAAATTGGCCTTACGATAGTGGCCTGGCGGGTGCGGGGTGGCGCGCTTGGATTTTGGGCAGCGAGACAATGCCTTCCTTTAACACGGTGATTTTTCCGCCGGCGATCAACGGCATGGCGCTCGCGGGCCAACGGCCTCCGATTGATATCTTTCATTTTGACTTTGATCATGATGCAGCTCGCTTGAACAAAGCGGCTGCGGCGAACTTGAATTCGGATGCGACGAATCTGGCAGCGTTTCGGAAGCACGGCGGCAAATTGATTCTATATACCGGAATGAGTGATCCAGTGTTTTCCGCGAACGATTTGATTCGCTATTACAAGGACGTGACAGCGGCGAATGGCGGAGAGAAAGAAACGCTCGGATTCGCGCGTTTGTTCCTCCTGCCCGGTGTGAATCACTGTGGCGGTGGACCGGGACTGGATAGCTTCGATTCACTGACAGCTCTGGAGGAGTGGGTGGAAGAAGGATCGGCGCCAGGACATATCATTGCGAAGGGCAATGCTTTTCCCGGGCGCACTCGGCCACTGTGTCCATATCCGCTCACTCCACACTACAATGGCTGGG
The DNA here is from genome assembly GCA_003169195.1 of Bryobacterales bacterium. Lineage (GTDB taxonomy): Bacteria > Acidobacteriota > Terriglobia > Bryobacterales > Bryobacteraceae > Bog-105. The sequence continues at coordinate 460 of PMQB01000212.1, read as the reverse complement.
GCAATCCGGAAAACGCAGTGTCATTCGTCTGTCATAACTAACTCGGGAATATCATGAGGATTGTTGATATCCGTGCCACCACAGTTACGGTTCCATTGGAAGCGGCGCTGCGCCATGCGAACGGCTGTCACTGGGGCCGCTTCGTCCGTACCATCGTGGAAGTGGAGACTGATAATGGCTTGATTGGTTTGGGAGAAATGGGAGGGGGTGGGGAGTCAGCGGAGGCGGTGTTTCGTTCGCTGAAGAGCTACCTAGTTGGGCATGATCCGGCGCGCATGGAAGAGATGCGCTTCATCGTTGCGAACCCTACGGCGTCCCTCTATAACAACCGGACGCAGGTGCTGGCTGCACTTGAGTTTGCTTGTCTTGATATTGTCGGGCAAGCTTGGGGTGTGCCGGTGTATCAGATACTGGGCGGTAAGTTGCGCGACCGCGTGCCGTTCGCTTCGTATTGTTTTTT
>PMQB01000062.1 GCA_003169195.1 Bryobacterales bacterium | reverse complement strand
GGCGAGCCGAACTTGTGCGGAGTTTGGATGGTGTCGTTGTAGCCGACCATGTCGTAGGCGAAAGCGACGTAACCTTGTTTGGCAAGACTGATGCCGAGCGATGGGCCAGAGAAGATGTCTTCGTTTTCTAGACGCCCGTAGGTCCAATGGCCGTGAGGATTGACGATTCCGGGATGCTTGGCGGATGAGTTAGATGGGCGATAGAGATTGCCGCCGAGATAGTAGCCGGGGAGCGTTTCTAGAAGAACTTTCTCAATGGTGTAGCCGTCGCGTTCAAGGCGACCGAAGACTTCAGCGTGGGGCGCGCCGCGCTTGGGCATGGGATACAAACCTGTGGCAGAGAGGATCTGTTTGCGCAGAAAGGTTTTGCGCTTTTCCCAATCCTGCAGGTTGTGAAATTCGGGAAGTTTGGCGTGCGTATCGGTATCGGGCGTGTTGGTGTTGCGGCTGTCTTGCGTGGGGATCTGGGCGGCGAGCAGGGTGGCCGCGAACAACAATGTGAAGGCGCGCATGTCAGAACAGCGTATCAATTCGCGGGGATATCCGCTAGTGGGATGCGCGTGTAGCGGATGCGTTTGCGGTTCCAAGTGTAGGTGGCGTAGAGATCGCCGTTGCTGGATTGGATCATGGACGGGTATGAATATTCGCCGGGTTCGCCTTCGAGGGTTTGGAAGATGCGGAAGTGTTCGCCATCGGTGCTGACGGCGAGGTTGAGCGGCGTGCGGCCTTTGGTGGTGTTGTTGAAGATGACAACCACGCGGCCATCGCGCAGAGCGACGGCATCGAGACCGGAGTTGGGGTTTGGTAGATCGAGGGTGTGGACGGCGCTCCAGTGGAGGCCACCGTCGGTGGAATCGGCAACGCAGATTTTGGCGATTTGTTCGGTGGAACGGGCGTAGAGACGGAGGGTGCCGTTTTTCAATTGAACGACGGAGGGTTGGATAAGGCCATAGGTGCCAGTGGCATCGGCGTTGGGTGGGGCAACGATGGGGCCGATGCGAGTCCAGGTTTGCGCGTTGTCGGCGCTGCGTTCGATCCAGAGGGCCCAGGAATGGTAGCTTTCGACGGAGGAGCCGCTGACGATGGTGCCGTCATTCAGCATGAGCGGCTTGGCGCGGATGGGTCCATAGATGCCGGCGGGCAGATGTTCGACGGGCGACCAAGTTAGGCCTTCGTCGGTGCTGAAGCGGCGGCCGGCGGACCAGCTAGATGGGTGGGGGCCGAATTTGTAATAGAGCCAGAGTTTGCCGTCGGCGCTGTGGAAAAAGACGGGGTTGTAGGAGGCGATGTTGGGTTCGCGGACGAGTTCGATGGGTGCGGTCCATTGGCCGTTGGTGCGGCGAGAGGACCAGATGGCGACGTCGGGTTTACCTTCGGCGGAACCACCGAACCAGGCGGAGAGGAGATCGCCGTTTTTCAGTTCGACGATGGTGGAGGCGTGAGCGGACGGGAAGGGAGCGTCGGTGTAGATGAATTCTTGGGTGATGGCGGCTTGGGTGAGAGAGGCGAGGAGGAGGGTTAGGAGGAGTCGGGGCACGATTATCAATATCGCATTTGAGGAGGAAGACAGGAGCCGGAAGCCAGAAGCCAGAAGACGCGCATGGAGAAAGGGTAGAGCGAAAAAAGGGGACACGCCTGCAAAATCGGTGGGATCAGTCGTATCGCAACGGCCCGGAGTGTCCCCCTTTTTCTTCCTATAGGCTTAGGGCTTCGCGGAAGAGGGAGGCTTGGCGGCGGGAGACTTCTACTTCTTCGCCTCCTTTGAGGGTGAGTTGGAGGCCGCCGGAGATGGCGGGAGTGACATTGGTGATCCATTGCAGATTGACGATGTGGCGGCGGCTGATGCGGAAGAAGAGTTGGGGGTCGAGGCGGGATTCGAGGTAGTTCAGGCCTTTGGGAACAAGGGGGCGTTCGGTGCCGAAATAGAGGCGGGTGTAGTTGCCGTCGACTTCGAATAGACGGACGTCTTTGAGCGTGACGAACCAGCAGCGATCGCCATCGCGGACGAAGACGCGGTCTTGGAGGGTTAGCTTGGAGGGGCGCTTGGCTTGATCGGATTCGAGAGACTGGCGGGCTTTATCGAGGGCGCGAGTTAGGCGTGAGGGTTCGACGGGCTTGACCAAATAATCGAGGGCGTTCTGTTCGAAGGCGCGGACGGCGTGTTCGCTATAGGCGGTGCAGAAGATAACTCGAGGTGCGGTGTCGAGAGCGGCGAGGAGTTCGAAACCGTCGCGGCCGGGGAGGTTGATATCGAGGAAGAGGAGATCGGGTTGGGAGGAGGCAATGAGGGCTTCGGCTTGGTCGGCGTTCTCGGCTTCGCCGGTGATTTCGACATCTGGTTCGGCAGAGAGGAGGCGCTTCATTTCGGCGCGAGCGAGACGCGAATCTTCTACGAGCAGGACTTTCATGCGTGTAAGGGGATGTGCGCGGTGGCGGCGACGCGGCCTTCGCTGATGTTCTGGAGGTCAAAAGAGGCGGCGGAACCGCAGAGGAGACGGAGACGTTCGCGGACGTTCTCGATGCCGAAGCCCTTGCTGGTGGAGGGTTTGAGGGTGCCGGTGTTTTCGACGCGGAGGTCTAAACCAGACTTTGCGTAGCGTGCCCAGATGAGGATCTCGCCACCGGCTTGGTGTTGGGCGATGCCGTGCTTGATGGCGTTTTCGACAAGCTGTTGGACGAGCATGGGCGGGATCATGATGGGGCGGGCGGTGTCGGCGATGTCGAGACGCCAGGTTAGGCGGTGTTCGAACTGGAGCTTTTCGAGGGCGAGATAGCCTTCGACGATTTGGAGTTCGTCAGAGAGTGTGACCTTGTCCCGGCGGCCAGCTTCGAGGGAGTAGCGCAAGAGTTCGGAGAGGCGGAGGAGCATTTCGCGGGCGCGGCCAGCATCTTCGGAGATGAGGGCGCGGAGGTTATTGAGGCAGTTGAAGAGGAAGTGAGGATTGACTTGCGCCTTGAGGGCGCGGAGTTCGGCTTCGTTGATGCTGGCCTCCAAGCGGAGGCGCTGCAACTCGCTATCGCGGTAGCGGAAGAAGTATTGGAAGGCGGCGTAGATGAGGCTCCACAGTGCGAACAAGAATAAGGAGTAGGGCACGAAATAGCGGAACATGCTGAACTGCTCAGCCAGCGAGTTGAGTCCGAGTATGACCGGAAAGGGAGCGAGCAAGATGTTGACGGCGAAGGCGAGCATGAGGCAGGCGCCAAACAATTTGGCCGCGAGCAAGGCGGGCGATGAATTGAGCCACTGCCAACGGCGGATCACATAACGGAGAAAGTGCGACGCGCCCAAGTGACCGGCACAAATCAAGACCCACGCGGCGAGTGACGAGATCTTGGAGGCCTTTGGATCGACCAGGATCATGAGCGAGCCGCAAAGGGTGAAGTATGCACCCCAGCCCGCCAGTTGAAGGGACCAATATAGGGTTGTACGTTTGGTGTGCATGGGTTACTTGGATTGGAGGAACTGGTCCACTTGATTGTAAAACCAGTCAGGTGTATCGAGTTGGATGAAGTGTTTGGCGGTGTCGTTCATGACGATTTTGACGGCGGGGAAGTTGGCGAATTGGGCGGCGTAGAGTTGGGTGGTGCTGTCGTGGGTGGCGCCGTAGTCCTTGTAGGCGATCCAAGCGCCGAGGAGGAGGACCGGGGTTTTGATTTTGGGGAGGTCGGAGCGGAGATCGGTAACTGTCATTTCGACCATGGCTTCGGTGAAGGCGGCGCGGTCGGCGGTGGCGGCGACTTTAGTTTCGCGGGCGGCGTTTTCAGGGGAGGTGACCATGGACTCGACTGACTGCTTTTGGAGTTGGTGGAATTGGTCATCGGAGGCGGCGTTGAACTGCTTGCGTGTGGCAGTGCCGGCGTTCTGTGCGCCTTCGGGGGTGATGGCGGGGTTCATAAGTGCCGTGAGAAAGGGAAGACCGTCGACGCTGATGATTTTACCGGGGAGGTCGGGATTGGTCTCGGCGATCCAGAGGGCAAGGAAGCCGCCGAGGCTGTGGCCGATGATGACGGGATGGTCGAGCTTTTTGTCGCGGATGTAAGTGGCAAGGTCTTCGCGCACGGTGGCGAGGAAGTGGTCGCCGGGGAGCGGTTTGGTGCCGCCGAAGCCAGCGAGGGTAAGGGCATGGGTTTGGTAACCCTCTTTGTTGAGATGAGCGACGGTTTCTTGCCAGACTTCGGCGGAGCAGCCGAGGCCGGGGATGAGGATGACGGGTTTACCGGTGCCGGAGACCTCTACGGTGAAGGATGCGGCGTGCGCGGTGGCCGTGGTAATGGCGACGATGATGGCGAAGGTGAAAGATTTCATGAGTTGAGAGTAAGAGGGAATGAGTTTTGGGTGGGGGAAGTTGTGATGAGCGGCGGTTTTGGGGCTGCGAGTGGTTTTTGGGGCACACTTCGGGTGTATTCATTCCCTGCGCGTTTAAATTTGAGGCCCGTTACGCGGCTTTTTTCGCGTTGCGGTAGGC
>PMQB01000636.1 GCA_003169195.1 Bryobacterales bacterium | reverse complement strand
AGCGATGCCATAGATCTGGACCGCATTGTTATAGAGCTTGAGACCTTGCGCCAGTTCCTGCGAAAGCTTCACTCCATTGCTCACGTCCTCGTTCCAGATCTGGCCCATCATGGTCCAGGAAGAGGCGTCAAAGCCCGCAAACTGCGCCTTCGCTACACCCGGTGACACGACCGTCAACGCGAGTAGAGCCACTCCTGACAAAAGCAATTGCTTGCGAAAAAACGACTTCATTTGAGAGTTCTCCTTCGAAAGTTAGGGGGTAAGAACGCGATGCATCGCAGTAACGGCGACATCGAAAAGGTTGCGAGCGGCGAACAGAGCAAACAAGCCCGCCATGGTCACGAAAACACCCAAGAACAGAAACAGACCGAAGCCCACAGGCGCGGCTTCGTACCGCTCCCAACGCCGGCGTCGGCTGGGGCGACGGCCCACATGCAGCCGTGCTACTCGATAGAGGGCGCTCACATGTCCCCCGGCATGGCATGCTTCGAATACTCGGGTAGCCAGAGGTTGTACGGCAAATAGATCCCGTTGCGCGCGCCTTCGCGAATGGTGAAAGTGGGCAGAATGTTGGTGAATTTGTCGAGAATCCGGACTGAACTTTCCGAAAGCCCCTGAGTCACACCCGCCCGGTACTGACTGCCGGCCGTAATGGCGCTGTTGCCGTAGTTGCCGATCTGCGAAAGCCCCGCGATGGCCGCCAGACCCACGCTCGTGCCGAACATTTGAATGTAGTGATGATTGACTTTGTCGCGCAAGCCAGTCTGGCCGATCTGGTCCGTGCCGCCTGCATTGTCGAACGTAACGGTGTAGCCGTCCGGCATGATGAATTCATCGAAAACCACGAAGAGGCGCTGTTGATTCTGCCCGCCCACGGCCGCCGTGTGACCCAGTGCGACCGTGCCCTGCGGGATCAGTAGCCGGGTGCCATTTGCCGAATACCAAGAAATCGAGATCAGGCAATTGATATTCCCCGCGAAGAAGCCATTGATCCGGAGCTGCTCGGTGCAAGGCAATAGCGTCCCTTCCCGGATGCGGTACTTTTCCCCCGTGGCCGCGGCCAGTTGGTGTTGCTGATCTTCCGGGTTGGGCGGTGTTTTCTCGATGCGCTGGTTCGCGCTTGGGCCGCTTTGTGTGCTCGCCGCCCCGCTTGGCGATACTGGCGTCACCGGCGATGGCGCCACAGGATAAGGCGGAAATGCCGGCGCTGCTGCTGGTGGCGTTGCTGGGGCTGACTGCTGCCCTTGATCCTTAGCAGCCGCTTCGTCTTGCCGGTAACTGATCACCAGCGTCGTAGGCCTGCTGGGACGCGGTACGCCAGTCTCAGCGGAATTGTAATAGCGTGGCAACATCGACGCTTGACCGTAGCCGTTGCCCATGACCGTGCCAGCCAAGGCAGAGGGCGGGACGGCGCCAGTCCCGCTCGCCGCGGCCAACTGTTGCATCTGTGCGGGTGTCAGTGGGTTGGCTAAGCTTGCGCCTTGGGCGGCCACCGCCGCCGCCGCTACGCTGCGTTGCGCGTTGAATAATTGCGAATGAAGCTGGGCAATCTGCGCATCTTTGTCGCTTTGCTCCCGTTCCGTCGTCTGAACGACCTGCTTTTCCTTGCGTTCCGTTGTGGCTTTACGGCTGTTGGAATTCAACGCCCGAGACACCAGCAGCAACAAGATGCAACCCCCGAAAAGATAGACGCTCTTGCGATGCGTCTGCCAAAAGCCGAGCTGCGGCTCGGGCTCCTGGGTTGATACGGTTGGTGGCTTTCGCCCGAATAGGTTCATGGTGGGAAACTCTTCCTTTCTGCGGTTGTTACCGCCCAAACTTCAGCTCTTTTTTGCCGAGCTTCATGTAGCCGGCATCGACCACTCGATCTGTCCTAAACGACCCGTTGCCCTCCGGAAAGATGTTCACCGCTGTGGGCTTTCCGTCGACGACTTCATACAGCGCGAACTGCTCAGATGGGTTGGCCTCGATGTAGCTGAACTTCGCGTCATGCCAGATGCTCACGATGTTCCAAGGCGCTTTCGAGGCGGCCAGCTGGTCATAGTGATAGTCGTGTTTGATTTGCTTGGCCGCTTCCAGCCGGCCCACCGTTTGGGCGTCTTCCATCTCCTTTTGTGCTTTCACTGCCAACTCTTGACTGGCCTTTTCGGCCTTCGCAGCTTGGGCGCGAAATGCGGCCACATCATCGGCGCCGTAGTATTTCGGCTCGGCATTGATGGCGGCGCGCATCTTGTCATCCGCCGCATCTACCAGCACTTGCGTGTAAGCATGAGCGCCCGCCTGCCCGGAAATATCCTGCACGGCGAACGTGTAGATGTTCCCTGCCTTGGTCACAAACGCCAGGTCTGTCCGGGCGCCAGCCTTCAGCGGCTGCACCATCGCGAAATTGGAGTCGCGCGGCGCATAGACGTCCCAGTCATCTTTGAAGCCGCAAACTACATCGAGCAACTTCTCGGAAGCCGGTAACACGAAGATGGTTTTCCACTTCAGCGCCACCGGCACGATGGGTGTCTGGCCCAGGTGATAAGCGATTCGCTGCGCATCTGAAAGCGGCTCGCCCGCGGTTGGCTTAGCTTCCGCCGCCGATAACAGGGCAGTGGAAGAAGCGAAAAGAAGACTTGCGAAAACTAATGTTTTATTCATTGAAATTGTCCTTTTGAATCGGTCGGTTGGTCATGCCTCTTGGAGTTCAGTGGGGTCACCCGCTAAGAATTGATTTCCGTACTGCTCAAGCCTCGACGGTGAAAGACGAAGCCTTAATAGATGGGCATCATGCGGGGTTTTGACCAGCACTTCGCCGGTGCGCATTTCGCGCAAAAGTTGCTGCTCACGCTCAGTGAGCTGGAATGTCGTACCCAGGACGCTGAAATCCGCGCTGGGATTGGGAAGAAAGATCTTGGTATGGCAAGCCGCATTCAGGACTTCCAGCAATCCCGAATTCCGCATATCGATTTCGTCCTGCGTGGCGAAAACCACCCAGGCGTTATGTTTGCGCCAAGTCTTCGCAGCCGTGCGAATTAGATCCGCCATGAGACTGCCGCCAAAGCGCCAGCCCTCATCGCACCAGAGCGCCTTCGGCACCGCTGCCAACGCCGGATCGCGCACGATGTTGCTCACCCAGTGCAGTTGGTAATACATGAGCGGCGCGAGCACTTCCGGCGTATCTTCGAGCGCCGTATAGTCCCAGGTCGACCAGCGGTTCGCCTGCAGATCGTCCTGTTCGTTGTCGAATACATGCGAAAGAGGGCCGCCATTGATCCACAGATGGAGGGCGCTTTTCAGATCCTTGCGAAGTGAGATCTTGCCTAAGCGGCGCCGGGACTCACTCAGCCCATACACCTCATGAACGGCTTCGTGGATCTCTTGCCGCTCTTCACTGCTCGGTTCGTACTTTTCGTTAGCCAGGAAACAGAAGATCAATTGCTTGATCGCGTTGACGTTTGCCGGCGAGTACGCTTGGCGAAACGGATTGACGCGAAAGTTGCGCTCTTTCAGACTTACCGAAATGTAAGTGCCGCCGTATTTCTTGGTGATGCCGCGAAAGCTGCCGCCCACATCTACGATGAATGTGATTTGCCCTTCGTTCTTTTGGCTGTCTTCGATCAACTGATTCATCAACACTGATTTGCCAGAGCCGGTGGTACCGGTGATCTGACTCGCCGCCACTTGCCCGACATGCAAATTCAGATAGAACGGCGTGCCGTCCATCGATTCCAGAACCGTCAAATACTCAGAATCCAGATGGGCGTTGTACTCGCTGCCCGAGCCCGTGCGATACAGCGGGACCAGGTCCGCATAGTTGCGGCTGGACAGATAGCGATAGCGAATGTTGAGCTTGCTGTTACCGGGCAAGATCGAAAAGAACGAGCGCAGCCGATGCCGGCGTTCCTCCAGCAAGGTAGCCTGCGCATCGCGGAAACAGGAATGCAAAGCACTCACCGCGCGCCGTGACCGCTCTTCGTCCTGATCAAATACCACCGCGATCAAGGAAAAATGCCCGAAGTGATTGCCTTCGACCTGCAGCTGCGCCAGAGCTTCATTCAGCCGGCCGCCCTTTTCGGTCGCCGCCTGGTCTGCCGTCGCTTCTTCGGCTTTCTTCGTGGCCGCATGCCGTTGTCCGAAGACCAGCTTGCGCTTCTCGCGCAGCATATGTGTCATCGTCAGGTTCGAAACGCGCTTCCATTCATAGGCGAGAATCAGGTTGCTTTCGATCTTCATGAACGACCGAAACATATGGGCGAACGTGGCGTCTGGCTCTTCTTTCAACACGAAGACACGTGTCCGGTAGCCGTCCCAGTCGAGGTAATCGCTACGCTGCTCGACTTCGGCGTTGCCTGCAAAGTAGTCCAGCCGCTCGTTGTATTTCAGCCGCGGCATGGATTCGGCGCCAGGATTCGCCAGCAAACACAAGTGCTCAAAAATGCCAAAACGATCTAAAACGGTAATGCCCAGCACAGACCCCAGCGCGCCGGCATACGAGGCCACAGCGTCTTTCAATGTCGCGATGTTTTGCGAAAGCCGCAAAGCCAGCTGGCTATGCACTTGGCCGGCACTCATAGCGAAAGCTGGCTTGACGGTGTCCGATTCCAAAAGAATTGTGGTGAACAGCCGGATCGAATAGAGTCCTGTCCGTTCGAGGTATTCCGCGCGCTCCCGAACCGCTTTCTCGACAATGGCGTCAGAGTAACGGCCCGTCCGGGAAACCCGCTCTCCATTCCGCTTAACGAAGTGGTGATAAATCCGAAAGCGCCCGTCGAAACAGCGATGTGCCGCGGCAAACCGCTCTGCTATCACCTCGAGATTCTCTTGTGCCCGCGTGTCATATTCGACACCGTCCATTTCCAACGTCATGCCGATACTGCCCGTTTTGGTTGCAAACACCGATTCGTCGACAAAGCAGTCGTATGGAATCCACCGGCAAAGTGGATCCGATTCTTCCGGCTTGCCAAATACGTTGAAAATGCTCTGCACCGTTTATTTCTCCTTTCCTTTCGTGTCGAGAGTGAAGCCGCTGGCATGGCGCTTGTCAAAGAAAGTGACCCACCACACCAGCGGCAAACTGGCATCGTCTTCGGAAACGTGCCAAGCGCGCCAGGCGAGCACCGCAAACACGATGCCGCCCGCGATCTTGGACCCAGCCAGCAAACCGAAAAACACCGCAGGCACCGCTGCCATCAACGCATAGCGCCAGTCGAGAATGCCAAAGAGCTTAAAAGGCTCATTGACGACTCGATAGCTGTTCTTGGCGAACGGATTGCGCTGCGTAGTTGCTTTCTCGCTCATGGCTGAAGTGATTACTCCGCTTGCAGGTAATTGACGATGCCCTGCACCGACAACAAAAAGAAGCTGGTGACAAACAAGCCCACAGCCTTCCCCTTCATCTCGTGGCCGCCGAACTTGATGCCCAACAGTCCGAGGGTCATGCCGATCACCGTGCCGGCAATCGCCCACGTCCCTGTGGCCTCCGCGCTCATATCGGTGAACCACTGCGCCATCGGGCTCTGGCCGGCATAACAGCGCACCGCAGCCACCCCCATCAATAAAGCCAGCGGCCCGCAACGTTTAGCGAACCGCGCCGTTGAAGCAACTCCTGCAACTACTCGCTGCGATGTCTGTTTGAATTCAGAACTCATACTCATTTCTCCCTTCGTTCGTTGATTTGTCGGTTGATAAACGCACGCCGTAACGTGCGAAAGTCAGAGGCGATGGAGGCTAGGCGATCCTCTCCGCTGCCTCTCGCGCGGCCGTGCGTTCTTCTGTTGTCATCCAATGCCACGGCTTCTGAGTGAATCCGCCGTCACGAGGTTCGGCATCTTCGGCTGGCCGAGTGAGCGTCTGGACCACTGCGTCCCGCACGACCGTGACAACCAAACCCCAGGATTCGGCCATTCTGGGATTTCGCGCAAATTCGGCGCATTTGTGTTCCATCGTTTCCAGCACTTCCTTCGCTTGCCAGTCAGCGGAAAGGCGTTCGATCTGGTTACGAATATTGGCTACTGTTCGGGTATCGAGGGGGGTGCGGCCCAGCGTGGACAAGCGCGAGCGCACGATGCGGTCTCGGATTTCTTGTTCGAGTTCCTGCGAGTCGGCGCTAGCTAGCTTTTTACTTTCTTTTAGCTCTTTAATTTCTTCCTTATAAGAGCGGTCCTTTTTTAGGACCAATGTCGGTCCCATTTTTGGACTGATAGTGTCCCTTTTTTTGACCACATCGGTCCCTTTTTGGGACCAATCCCCCGTTCGGAGTTGGTCCATTTTTTGGACCAATGCCTCGAACTCCAGCGGTGGATTTTGCAGCAGAAAAGCATCGATGACGAAGACTTGAGCATAGGCCCCGGCATTCTCCTCCGCATCCCGAATAGTGATCAACCCAATTTCGGTGAGTGTTGCCATCGCCCGCTCGATGGAGTGTCGGTGAAGATTCGTCCGTTGGGCAATGAAGCGAAAGGTTGCAGGTTTGGTCCTGTCGCGGTGCCACGCCAACGTATCTTGAATGACCCACATCAGGACGGCTATCTCGGCTCCGCTAAGTGCCGGTATCCAGATCCTCAGAAGTGCGTTCGGTAGCGTGGTGTAACCGCCAGCATTCGCTTCGGCGGGAAGAGTGGATGCTACTCGCGTGGAGCGTGGCTCGAACGCTCGATTGATGTTGCTATCGCGCATCTTGAGAGCCTCCGCTTTTCTGCTGACTGGCAGCCGGGGCCATCGATGGCAAAACGGAAGGACCGCTGAGCCAGCTGGCATTCAACGCCCTATCGACTGTTAAGTCAGAGGAGAAAGGGCATCGATCTGCTTGAAAGTGAAAACAACAAAAAGGAGCTAAAATGTTGCACGACAGCACGACACTTTGGCGAGGAGAATGTGCTAAGTGATGGAAACTACGTCTATCTAGGTGAACGGAGTGTGACGGGTTTGATACCGTTAAGACCTTTAGAATCAATCCACGTGCAATTTCCCAAGCTGGACGTCGCCGCTTCGAACACGGTCTCCCGCTCAATAGAATCAACAGTTTACAGATAATAACAATCAAAAAACAAGCCGACCAAACGAGACCGAATCAGTGTCAGAGCC
>PMQB01000261.1 GCA_003169195.1 Bryobacterales bacterium | reverse complement strand
CCACTTACTTTTGCGTTCGCCTTTGTAATGCTGGCGGCTGTGGCCACGCTGGTAGTCTATGTCCAGGCTTACCGCGCGACAACCGCCCAGCCGGCAGATGTTCTTCCAGAGAAGTAACGCGGCCGAATGCATTTCCCTCTATCTCTTTGATGGGTCCTTCAATCGCCCCAGGAAAACAATGCTGCCGCTGCGGTTATCCCGAATCAAATAAACAAACGGACGATCCGCGTAAAAGTAAATTGGCTTTGGCGGCGGCGGGCAGCACGACAGGGGAACAAAGACCATGAACGTAGCGGCCGCCGCTTCAGTGCCCTTTTCTTCAACCGACACATACGCCTTCTGTTCTACGTCTGACACCGATAGTCCCATTTTGTTCGAGATCCCTGAGAAATCTGCGGTCGCGGAAAACATCCGCCGCGCTCCCATCGCTTCGAGCACATCCACGAGATCCAACTCTGACGTCGCGCTAAATTTGGGGATTTTCAAAAACATAGGCGCTGCGCCAGGACTCAACCCTTGAAGCCATCGGTTAAGGTTCGCAAAACTGAGTGATTGCTCGAACGTCGCCAGGGGAACCTGCTTTTTAGGCAAAAACACAATCATCGATAGGCGCGGTTGAAACTTCTCGAACGGTTCCTCTTGCACCTGTACAGTCCCTCCCAAGGCTGGCGTCCTTTCCGGTGCTTGCGTTGCAGCCACTGGGGCAGCGTCGCGATACGGCATCTCGAGCGCCTGGAACGATTCCGTTTCCATATAACGGAAGTGCGCGAAATCGGAATCGACATGCATAAACGGAATCCGCACGTTATGCCCCGGCGTAACTTCAAAGTTGTCGGGTTTTGTCTTGGTGGGGTCGAACGGCAGAGACCAAAGGCCATGGAAGTAGATGGCATTGGTGAGCACAAGCAGAGTGTCCGTCCGCAGAGTGCCCGGAGCAATCAGGTCCTTAATCCTTCCGCCCGTTTGTTTTTCGACTGTATGGTTAATCGCCGCGCGCGCTCCCCTCGGATCAGATTTGAAATCAACCGGTTCAGCCGTTGCCCCATAATCATCGCGCAAGATCTGCCGGAATCCATCAAGAAGCGGGAAACCCCTTTGCAACCAAAGGGAGTTACTCTGGTAAAGCGCGCGCGCGGTTTCGTCATTCCGCGCACTATGCAGCGAAGCACCCATCGCGGCGTGAAACTTGCTTTGTTCTAAATCGAAATGGAAGGCATTCGCCATCTCAACAGCCGTCTCGCCGCGGGCGCCGGCGTACGCCATCGCCAGCGTAGTTGAAATACCGCTGGGTGAAAAAAACAAGTTGCCGTCTTTTGCACTAAGTTGCTTGTACAAGTCGAGCGCAAACACCGTGCCGCCTTGGGTAAGCGACTTCTCATCGCTCGAAGCCGGCTCCTGTGCGAAGCCGAGCAAAGGGAGAAACAGCACAACTAAGACCGTCAAGCGGCTCTGGCTTTTCATTCGAAGGGCCTCACAACCAACACAAATGGTCGTACTGTTAATAGTGACGTTTCCGAAGCGAGCGTTTCATCTACTTGCTGAAATTCCCTCTCTCCAAAGAAGGCGAACGCTTCGTCACATCAAACATTTCTAACTCCGGCATCCGCCGATGCTTCTCGTAGTAGCNNAAACACGCTCGTCCAATCCGCAGCCGGCCCAGGTAGTCGCTCACGTTCTCACCCAGGTGCCGCACAAACAATCGATGCAGCGAACGCTCCGACAAATTCCCCACCGCTCATAAATCTCTTAAGCGTAGCGGCTCCGCAAACCGCTTATGCAGCACATCCAGGATCCGGTTCAACTGCGTTGACTCATCCTCGGTAATCCGCGCCCCCTTCAGCGGTGTCGCCAGAGCAACGGCTTCCATCTCCGCCAGCTCCGTCAGTAGGTCCAGCGCGGCCTGCAGCCGCTTGTGCGCCGAAGCGGAAAGCAGTCCTGCTAGACGCGCTTCCATCTTCTCCCCCGCCGCCGGCGCAAAACTCAACCCCGTCGAAGCTCGTCGCAGCAACTTGCCAAGCGCCGCGTATTCCGGACACACCTCCGCCAAACGCAGCGCCCACTCACCCGTAAACCAAACCACCACGGCCCTATGCGGTTTCTCCTCATCCAGCGCATTCGTCGAAGCCCACGTGTGCGGCATCTCCGTCGGCACCAGCACTAAGTCCCCCGACTCGTACGCACCAATATGATCCCCAACAAATCGCAACCCTCGGCTGTTCAGCGTTAGCGTCAACTCGTATTCCGGATGGTGATGCCACTCGAAAGGGATCGCCGCAATCTGCCTATGCAGAACCCGGATCGAGCATCCTTTGGGAATCGCCACGTGTTCAAACTGCGGTTTCATCGTCTTTTCAGACACGCTCGTCGCGTCGAGTTGTCCGAATAGTATCACAAACTGGCCTATCTCGCGAATTCTTGTGTCCCCAGTCACCGTAAGATCGATGTTGGAAAAAGGAGTTACACGAACTATGCCGTTCCAAGTTGAGAACCTGCCCGAAGCCATTCGCGACGTCAAGAAAAAGCTGCGCCGCGAACTGCCTGCCTATGCCAAAGTGTTCCAGGAAGTGGAAGCCGAAATGCGCAGCAAGGTTGCGCAAATCGTCAAGGAACGCGCCGCCGGCGAAGCCGTCATTCCCATCCTGCCCTTTTCCGATATCGCCGCTGGCACCGTTTCGGACGAAATGATCGCCAAGATCAAAGACCGCGGCGCGTGCGTCATCCGCAACACCTTCGCACCCGAACAAGCCCGCGCCTGGGATAACGAAATCGGCCAGTATGTCGAAGAAAATCACCTCAACGAAAAACTCGCCAACGCCGCCGAAGACAAATACTTCGGCACCCTCGCCGCCGCCAAGCCGCAAATCTACGGCATCTATTGGTCGCGCCCTCAAGTCCTCGCCCGCCAAGCGGAATCTCTCACCCGCGTCCGCAGTTTTCTCAATCGCTTGTGGCTCGCCGAAAGCGAAGGCAAGCGCCACTTTGATCCCGACACCGTCCCCGTCTATGCCGACCGCATCCGCCGCCGTCCCCCAGGGTCCAGTTCCCTCGGCCTCTCCCCGCACGTCGATGGCGGCTCCGTCGAACGTTGGCTCGAACCCAATTTCCGAAAAGTCTACCGCCATGTCTTCGCTGGCGATTGGCGCACCTACAATCCCTACGACGCGGCTTGGCGTCCCGATGCCCAAGAGTTCCCCTCACCCGCCGTCTGCTCCATGTTTCGAACCTTCCAAGGTTGGACCGCCCTCACTCGTCAAGGCCAGGGCGACGGCACCCTGCAGCTCATCCCGGTCGCCAATGCCATGGTCTATCTGTTGCTACGTGCATTGCAAGACGATGTGCCCGAAGAAGATTTGTGCGGCGCCAAGCCCGGCCGCGCCCTGTCCGCCAACGCCGAGTATCACTCTCTCTTACTCGAAGCCCTCACTTCCATCCCTCTCATGCAACCCGGCGACAGCGTCTTCTGGCACTCCGACGTCATCCATGCCGTCGAAAACGAACACAAAGGCGCAGGCTACAGCAACGTCATGTACATCGCCGCCACCGTCGGTTGCGAAAAAAACGCCGCCTACTCCGCCAAGCAAGCGCCCACGTTCCTCTCCGGCCAAACCCCCC
>PMQB01000135.1 GCA_003169195.1 Bryobacterales bacterium | reverse complement strand
ATGTTTGGTCGTTTGCCTTTGTGAAAGTTTAACATGTTTGGTCGTTTGCCTTTGTAAGAGTTTCATTTGGATCAATTCGAAGGGGAAGCGGGTACAACAGGCCGCCGTGGATGGTCAATTCATTGGGTCCTCTGGGGATCTTGAGAGGTGAGTGGGAGCCCATGTCGCGGTCGTAGATTTCGCCATAGTTGCCGACGGCGCGAATCACGTTAAAGGCCCAATCGTCGGAGAGCTTGAGTTTACTGGCGTAACCCTTTGTTATGCCGAGGAGGCGCTGTACCGAGCATTCTTGGCTGGCGAGTTTGGAATCGACATTGGATTGCATTCTCGGCGATCAGGGAGAACTGCGGACGTAGGAGTGCGGGTGTCCGGTAGAACGTTCGGCGGCGTCTATCGGACGTGCGGAATTTTATCTTTGCGTTAGCTGTTGGGTGTTTGGTTGTTAGCTGGAAGGGACCGACTGCCCAAAATTCGCAGGCCTCTTTGAACGGACCGGCCACGGTGGATTACTCGAGAGAAATCGGGGTGGGGGTACGGACAGACGCGCGGACGTGCATCCTTATAAAGGATGTCACGCTGACGCCGAACAGTTTTGTGACGCTGGTGGTGCCGACGGCGCCTCAGAGTTTTGCGGATGCGCAGATTGTGGGAGTCAGTCAGGAGGCGTGTCCGATTACGGAGGAGACGCAACCGGGTACGACGAGTTACAAGATTTCGTTGCCGGCAACGGCCGCAAACATTCCAAAGTTGACGCCGTTCTTTGCTGTGGTAGGGAATGGTGATTCGAATAGTTTCGCAATAGATAATTCAAACGTGCTCGCGGATTTGGGACATACCCACGGGAAGAACACGTTTCGGGCGTGCGGGGCGAGTGATGGGGCGCATTTGACGGTTTGGGATGGGGTGCCGATGACCGGGAAGCTTTTGTGGAGCGGGCACTATTCGGAGAACGGAAGGCCGGGGAGTTTGCCCGAGTGTGCGGCGGTGGAGTTGGGCGCTCATTCATGACGAAAGTGTTATTTTCGTCATGAGGTGGACGAGTGAGCACCAATCGCAGGCAGTTTATCCAGAAGTCTTTTATGGCAGCGGCGGCTACGGCCACGTTGTCACAGAGTAAGGGTGCGGTTTCGAAGAATCTCGGGATACCAGGGCCCTATCCAGGACGGGTGATTGCGGTAGAGCATCCGGGCTCGATCGTGGCCGATGTCTATCAAAACGAGACAGTGCAGCAGATGGTGCAGCGCGGCATGACGGAGCTGACGGAAGCGCCGAGTTGGCAAGATGCGTGGCGCACGTTTTTCGAAAAAGGCGACGTGGTGGGAATCAAGGTGTCGCCGGTGGGTGGGCCGAAGTTGTCGTCGGACGCGAGCGTACTGCGTTCCATTATCGATGGGTTGAACGCGGCGGGCGTTTCAAATTCGAACATTATTGTGTTCAACCGTTACCGGCAGGAAGCGTTAGAGGCACACATCGACAAGTGGCTACCGGAAGGTGTGCATTTTGATGCGGCTTCACCGGCATACTCGGAGTACCAACTCGACATGGGCGGTTATGACGAGCGGCATTACATGGAGATGGCGCTGATCAAGCCCAAGGACAGTGTGACGGATATGCACGTGCGGCGGTCGTACGTGGCGAAGATTGTCACGCAGCAGGTGAACAAGATCATCAATCTGCCAGTGTTGAAACATCACCAATCGGCTGGCGTAACCATCACGCTGAAGAACATGTCGCACGGTTGCGTGAACAATGTGAATCGCAGCCACCTGACGCCGACGAATAATGCTTGCGGGATGTTTATTCCGTCGGTTGTGAGTTTGCCGGTGTTTCGCGAAAAGTTTGTGCTGCACATCGTAGACGCGGTGAAGGCGTCGTATTGGGGTGGGCCTCCCGGCAAAGCGCGCTACATCTGGGAACCGAAGACGCTGTTCTTTGGCACCGATCCGGTGGCGCTGGACAAAACCGGGTTGAAAACCATTGATGCGAAACGCGCGCAGTTAGGCCTGCCGAGTATTGCGCTGGCGAAGCCGGATCAGGACAGCCACTACCTGAACGGGCAAGTGGAGCATATTGAAATCGCGGGCATGTTGCAGTTGGGCATGTTCGACGACGACAAGATCAAAGTGAAACGTATTAACATGGCGTAAAGCCGCCATGCCTAAAAAACTCGCCGCCGTCGTAACGGTATATCGCAAATACTCGCACGCCCAGCACATCGTCGATAGGTTCTTAGACGGCTACGGGTATGAGGGCACGTACCACCATCCGCCGTTTGATCTGGTCAGCCTTTATGTGGACCAAGTCGGGGCCGATGATTTGAGCAAGGAACGCGCGCAGCGGCATCCTTCGATGACGATTTATCCAAGCATCGAAGGAGCGCTGACGATGGGCACCGGGAAACTCGCGGTGGATGGTGTAATTTTTGTTGGCGAGCACGGCACTTATCCAAAGACGGAAAAAGGCCAAGTGCAGTATCCGCGCTACCAATTCTTCAAACAAATCGTAGATGTCTATCAAAAGAGCGGGCGGAGCGTACCGCTCTTCAATGACAAGCATCTTTCGTGGAAATGGGAGTGGGCAAAGGAGATGTACGACACTTCGCGCGAGATGAAGTTCGGGTTCATGGCGGGGTCGAGTTTGCCAGTGACTTGGCGGATCCCGCGGTTCGAGTTACCGATGGGCACGAAGGTGCGCGAGGCGGTGTGCGTTTGTTACGGCGGAGTAGATAGCTACGATTTCCATGGATTGGAAAGCATACAGGGTTTAGTAGAGCGGCGGCACGGCGGCGAGACCGGTGTGAAGTGGCTACAGGCGTATCGCGGAGATAGTTTCTGGAAGGCTTTGAATGACGGCGTGTGGTCGCGCGATTTGATGCAGGCGGCGTTGTGCCGGAGCCATACCATCACGCCCGCGCGCGAGGGCTTCAACGACATGATGCCCACGGTAGACCAGATGAAGCAGCTTGCCAAAGATCCGGTGGCTTACACGTATGAACACCATGATGGGCTGCGCTGCACGATGATGCTAATGACCGGGATGCTGCGCGATTTCAACGTGGCGATGCGGCTGGATAACCCGTCGCGCGTTGTTTCGACGCAGCTCTATCTGCCGATGCCGGATGGGCGAACGACGCTGGCGAGTTTCTTTAGTCCACTAGCTTGGAACATGGAGAAGTTGTATGAGACCGGCAAATCGCCAATTCCGATTGAGCGGACCCTGCTCACGACCGGATTAACGGCTAGTGGCGTGGATAGTTTACATGCGGGCGGAACGCGTTTGGAGACGCCGCACTTGGCAATTGGGTACAAAGCGGAGAAGGAATCGACGTTCGAGCGAAATTAGAAACCTATGATTACACGACGCGGATTTCTTGGTTCCACAGCCGCTGCACCGTTAGCACTCGCATTGCAGCGGCCGCCGGTGCGGGTGGCGATTGTGACGACGATCTATAAGTATCTTTCGCACGGGCAGCATATTGGCGATCGGTTTTTGATTGGGTATCCGATTGACGGCGAGTGGCATCAGCCGAATGTGAAAGTAGTTTCGCTGTATGTGGATCAGAAGCCCGACGGCGATTTAAGCGGAGCACGGGCGCAGGAGTTTGGGTTCAAAGTTTACCCCACGATTGCGGAGGCGCTGTGTTGCGGTGGGGACAAATTAGCGTGCGATGCGGTGCTGATTGTAGGAGAGCACGGCGAGTATCCTTCGAACGATAAAGGGCAGAAGCTTTATCCACGATACGAGTTTTTTGAGCAGTGCGTGGCAGTCTTTAAGGCGAGTGGACGGAGTGTGCCGGTTTATAACGACAAGCATCTCTCCTATAGCTTTGAGAAAGCGCGCAAGATGGTGGACACCTCGCACGAAATGGGCTTTCCGATGTTGGGAGGTTCCTCGATTCCGGTGACTTGGAGGTTACCGGATATCGAGATCGCGCATGGAGCTGAGATCGAGGATGCGGTGATGGTGGGCGAGGGTGGATCGGACGCGATGGACTTTCATGCGCTGGAGGGATTGCAGTGCATGGTGGAGCGGCGGCGCGGCGGAGAGACGGGCGTGAAGGCCGTGCAAATGCTGACGGGCGACGCGGTTTGGAAGGCGCTGGATTCGGGGAAGATCTCGAAGGAGTTACTGAGTTCGGCGTTATCGCGCAGTGACACGCCGCTGGGGTTATCGGATCTGGACAGCCGACCGCAGGATTTGGTGGGCGATGGAGTGCTGCCGGGATTAGTGAAGCAGTCGGCCGCGTACCTAATTGAATATCGCGATGGGTTGCACGCAACGATGCTGATGCTGGATGGCGCGGTGAAGGATTTCAATTTTGCGGCGCGGGTTCGCGGCGTGGGTGGGGTTTCGACACAGTTTCTGCTGACGCCCGTGCCAAATGTGACTTACTCCGCTCGTCTGGTGCAGAAGATTGAAGAGATGTTTGTCACGGGCAAGGCACCGTATCCGATTGAACGAACGCTGCTGACGAGCGGCATGCTGGAAAGCTGCCTGGAATCAAAGAAGCAGAGTTCGGCGCGGCTCGAGACTCCGGCGTTGTCAGTCAAATATCAAACGGTTTAAATAATGCTTTTGCAGAATGCGCGCTGGCCGGATCTGAAGGATTTGGCGAATCGGATTTTTGTGGTGCCGCTTGGTTCGTTGGAGCAGCATGGGCATCATCTCCCGGTGTTCACCGATTCGATCATTATTGGGTATGTGGCCGACCGGGTGGAACGGCTGCGGACGGAGAAGATTGTGATGCTTCCGGTGCAGTGGCTGGGGCATTCGCCGCATCATCGGAGATTCGGGTCGGTAAGCCTCGATTTGATGCCGTATGTGGAGATGATTTGCGGGATGTGCCGTTCGTTGATTGGGATGGGCGCGCGCAAGATTTTCCTCATGAACGGGCATGGCGGCAACGATATTCCATGCAAGGCTGCGCAGCGTGAGTTGAAGAGTGAGTTTGAAGAGATGCGCGACCTCTATATTGTGTACGCGGCCTATTGGAATTTGGCGGCGGCGCGATTTACGGAGATACGGACGTCGCCAGCTGGAGGGATGGGGCATGCGTGCGAGATGGAGACATCGATTTTGCTGGCGCAGAATCCCGGGTTAGTGGATGTGAGCAAGGCGAAGCGGGGTGGGCCGGGGCCGCATATGGGGTACCGGGTGAATGATATGTTGCACCCTGCACCGTTTCATATGATTAACGAGTTCGATGAGTTGTCGCACA
This sequence comes from Bryobacterales bacterium, assembly GCA_003169195.1. GTDB lineage: Bacteria > Acidobacteriota > Terriglobia > Bryobacterales > Bryobacteraceae > Bog-105. Next base: position 3,270 of record PMQB01000135.1, on the reverse strand, counting down.
ACGGAGTGATTGGAATGCCAGAGGAAGCAAGCGCTGAAAAGGGCACTCAGTTTCTAGAGGCGGCAGCGCAGGGCGTGGTGGCACTGCTGGATGAGATGGGCGGGTGGACATTCCAAGAGAAGGGACCGGCGATACCGTGAAGAAAATTATTGCCATTGCTTTGATTGCGTTTTCGCTGCTGCTGGTGGCGGCGTTCAAGAGAGCTGACGCTCCCGCAGGAAATGATTTGCTGGATGGCTTCCGGATTGTGGAAGTGGCGAGTGTGGCGGATGCGATGGAGCAGCTTTACGGAACGAAGGCTTACATGTATCACGACATGCGGCCACTGGCGACTGCGAAGTTTGTGGGCCCGGCGGTGACAGTGATGCTGAAGAAGGAAGAGCATCACGAGGGATCAAAGGCGATTCAGGGGATGCTGGATGCAATTGACGATGCGCCGGCGGGGTCGGTGTACGTAATGGTTGTGGAAGATGGGTTGGACTACGCGGGCATTGGCGGGTTGATGAGTACGGCAATGAAGGCGCGCGGGCTGGCCGGTGCGGTGGTGGATGCGAGTGTGCGAGATACGCCGCAAATTGCGAAGATTCAGTTTCCGGTTTTCAGCAGAGGTGTGGCACCGAGTACGACGGTGAATCATTACCGGTTTGCGGGGAACAATGTGCCGGTGAAGTGCGCTGGGGTGGATGTGCGCGCGGGGGATATTATTACGGCGGATATGGATGGCGTGGTGGTGGTGCCGATTGAGAAGGCGCATGAAGTGCTGAAGCGTGCGCAGCAGTTGGACGACACGGAACATAGCATGTTGCCGTTTATTGAGAAGTACAAGTCGATGAGAGATGCGGTGGCGAAGTTCGGAAGGATATGAGGCAGGCGAAAGCACCTGCCCCACAGAACGACTTAGTAAGCCACCCAACTGGTACCGTTGCAATACACGGGCAAATGGGTTGAACCGCCGCCAGAGACCGTGGCCAAATAGGCAGGAGACGAAGCATCGCTTACGCCTTCCATTTGACCTTCCAAGCTTGAATTACAAGTGGGCAACGTGGCCACAGTGTAGATGGAAACTTGCAGTTGCGAGAACTTGTTGACACCGGTGAAGATGTTTGCGGATGCCTTTAGCGGAACAATCGACGTTACTACGTCGCATACTCCGGGGACCGTTGCGCAATCTAAAGCGCCTGATGCGCCGGTAGCAAGGTTGCCCCAACTGACTGACGTTCCGTTGGTGATCAAATAGCCAGAGGTACCGGTTTGTGCCGGCATATTTCCCGCTGCGGCAGCGGCAGCCGCAATGGCGGTGCGCACTGATTTTTCCGTGGGAATGTTGGTGTCTAGTCCAGGACTACCGACGGATGTCACAACGCCTAAGCCAGTAGAAAGCGATGTACCCGAGGCAGTGCTGTATTGCGGCACGTTGCCGACAGTGGTGGAAGACGGAACCGAGATACCGCCGCCGCTGCCACTGCCACAAGGTGAACCGGCATCAACCACGTTGCCGTTGGCATCCCATTTAGCGCAATTGCCGGATGTGCCGGCGGCGGTAGATGATACAGCTTTAGAACCGCTACCGGTGAAGTTCAGGGGTGCCTGATAGTTCAAGGCCGGAATGTCTGAAGCAATCAGACTATGAGCGGCGAGTGCCGAGCCGGACGCCGAGTAGTATGCAAATTGACCGATAGTTCCAGAAGCGACCGTAGCGCAAGGAGCACCGGAATCAATGATGTTGCCGTTGGCGTCCCACTTGGCGCAATCGCTGGTGGTGACAGTGCCCGTGGAACTAGCCGCTTTCGTGGTGTTGCCCGTGAAGGAGAGACTACTAACGCCGCCAACCGGAACGGATGTGGCTGCAATGGAGCCGCTGCCCGTGGCAGCCAGAGAAGCGCCGCTGCCGATGACCAAGGCTGCTGAAGTATTTGTTCCGCCGGTAAGCGTATTGAAAGATCCGCCGGACGATGAACCGCAGGGTGAACCTGCATCGATAACGTTTCCGTTGGCGTCCCATTTCGCGCAGTCGTTTGCAGTTGGTGTTCCGGTAGTGGTGGCAACGGAAGTGCCAGTACCGCTGGCAGAGAGCCCGGTATCAATTTGTTGACCGGGTTTCTGAGAATTGCCCCACATGACGAAATGATTCGCAATGGGCGGGGTAGACGTGCCCAGCCAAAAAGTGGTGAACCAGAAGGTGGTGCCGTTGCCGCCGCACAGACCCCATTCCGTTGAGAGATAGGCCAACGCGCCAGCGGCGGTTGGGCAGTTGGCCGGATTGGTCAAGACCGGGAGGGCGTTGGCCGTGATGGTTCCTGTTCCAGTGGGAGTCAGACTTGCGCCCGAGCCAATCGTTAGGGTACCCGTGGTATTCGTGCCGGATGCCAAGGCTGCCCACGAGGAACAAGGACTACCGGAATCCACAACGTTGCCGTTGCCGTCCCATTTCGCGCAATCGCTAGAAGTAACGGTGCCGGTGGAACTCGCCGTTTTCGTACCATTGCCGGTGAAGGTAAGCGGCGTTTGAAACGCGCTGGTATTTTGCGCCGCGGCCGTTCCCAACGTGGGGAGACCGGTGAGCGTACTGTACGCAATAGAAGGCAGCCGAGCCGAAGCCAGAGTGCCGGAGGTGATATTCGAAGCGTTTGTGGTGTCTGTGGTCGCACTCGACGCGAGGCCGCTAATGTCAGCGGCAGAAGGCTGACTGAGAGAAGGGACACCGGAGGTGGAAATCGAATTCATCCACTGATGACTTACCGCTGCTGCTGATTGCACTCCGCCCAGAGAGGAAGCAGTTGGAGTTGGCAGACTCGATGCGGGTAAGGTGCCGGTGATGCCGCTGGCTGGAACGGAGGTGGCTGTGATGACTCCCGAACCGGTGGCCGAAAGGCTTGAGCCAGTTCCGACGACCATGGTAGCCGAGGCGTTTGTGCCGCCTGTCAGAGTGTTAAAGGCGGCGCTCCCCGCCGTACCGCCCGAGGTGCCGCACGAAAACCCATGTGTTGCGGTGTTGTAGTTCAAGTGTTGGCCCGTGGCATCGAGACACTGCGGAATAGAACTCCATAACGCCGTGTTGGCGGCGCTAGTGATGAGAGCCGTATCCGCCGCCGTTGTAGCTGGAACGGAGGTGCCGTGCAGACTGGTGGTTGAGCTTACCGTGGTTCCGGCCGAGACTTGCGTATCACCGCTGATGGCGGGAAAGTTGACAGCGGGTAGCGCCGTTACGCCGGTTGCTGCCCCGGTTGAGCCTGTCGTGTTAGCCAGGATCGTATTAGCCGGGTACGTTGT
>PMQB01000129.1 GCA_003169195.1 Bryobacterales bacterium | reverse complement strand
ACACACGCGAAGGATTGGAAGCTGCGTTCGGCTGGATTGAGCAGCATCTCCTGCCGTTGTTTGAGCGTCAGGAAGAAAACAGGAAGAAGCGCACGTATGTGAAGCCAGAGGGACGTCGCAGGGGCTAGGCATAGTACGAGTCTAATATTTTTCGCGCCGCTTCTCGACAAGCAACGTCTTGGCAGTCAACGAATCAATCTGACGAAGATCGTCTTCGGCTTGAGAAAGTGTCGCCTGCACACGGAACAAGGCGGCATCGTTCGGGTGTGCAGCTTGCGGGTCGCGGATAATAGCGCGGTATTCGTTATCGATTTCGCGGTAGCGACGGATCAGACTCTTGAGATACGTATCGCGGCGGCGCGAGAGTTCGTCCAGTTCGCCTTCGGGCGCGGCGGTGGCGCGTGCGGTCGTAGCCGCCTTGGGGGCGGCTGCCTGCGCCTTACGCAGATTTTCATTTTCCGCTTCGAAAAGAGTTGCGCGCTGCTGGGCCGCTTTAATCTCGGCCTGCGCGGACTCAAGGGATCGTTGCGTATCGGCCACCCGCGTGCGGCATGTTTCTTCGGCGGCAGTGAGTTCCTGCTGGCGTTGTTGCGTAAGAGTAGCGCGGTCGGCTTCCAAAGACAGAACTTTGGATTCCAATTCGCTAACGCGCGAACGGGCGTTAGCCAGATCGTCGTTCAATTTCGGCAGCGCAGCTAAAGCGTGGTTCGGCCGTTCTGGCGTGGGTCGAGGCGGCGCGCTACTGGGTAGCGTGGCAATTGGTGCCGCGGCAACAGACGACGGTGCCGGCATGGCGGCTTTCGCACTCAGCAGTTCTTGGGTAAGAGCGGCGACGCGCACCTCTAATTGTTTCTTCTCTGGATCAACGGCGGACACACGCCAAAGAAGAAGCACGCCGAGCACGGCGCAAAGAGCAATCAGTGAAAACGTCGTAGTTTTAGACTGCATGGTCACCTCTGCTTAACTAATATTCGCGCACGGTAAGCCAAGTGCGGTTGAGATTTGTCTTCATTCTTCCATTCCAATCGCAATTGAAATGCGGGCGCCGGCTTCAACGGCAGCGCCAACTTCACAAAATAAGAAGAGCGGATATACGAAAGCATGTTGCTGATTTCTTCCGGAATCGCACCAGTCGAACGGCAAAAGACAGCGAAGCCGGCCGTGCTTTCCGCCAGCGTCCCGAGCGCGCTTTGATACGACTGATTCAGGCCGCTGGGTCGATACTGCAAGTGCATAATAAAGACCGGCGCACTGGTGTGAGCAAGTTGGCGTTCAAGACGCGCGGCGCGTTCGCGAATCAAACTGTCGGGGAACCGGCGGCTCAGATCGTGCGGATCACTCGAATTGATCACCGGATTGGTCAGGTCTTCGCGATAGTTTGTGACATCACTATCGGTGATGTAAAGGACCGCGACGCGTACATCGGCTTTGCGCATAACGTCACCTGCTAACGTTGCCACCGGTTCAAGCGTGTCAAGTAAACCGGCCTTGCCGCTGATGGGCAAGGATTGGATCAGAGCGGCCACACTTGGACGGTCATCCGTCGGATCTGTCAGAACGGACAATCCGCCTTGAGCGTTCAGCAAACCAACCCAAGTATTGGCAGGCAGCTTATCGATTTCGGCTACCAGCGATTCTTTGGCGGGCTGCACAAAGGCCAGGTCGCCCGTGAGATCGAGCACCATCAGCAGGACAAGATCCGATTCGGGTGTGAGCAATTTGACGATGGTGGCGGGTTGGTTATTAACGAAGGCAGCGAGATCTGTGGCCGCAAGCTTTGTGTCTGCCGGTTCAACCCAGAGGGGAATGGACAAGAACGACTCATGCGCAGGCGGCGCGGTTTTGGGCGTAGGAGCGGCTGCTGCCATTAGGCACGTCGCGAGGAGAACAGCCGGCAAACTTCGCATTAGAAGTTGAACGTCAATCCTAACTGAATCACGCGGCCGCCATGAGAACCGATAATGTGTCCGGCATCGGTATTAGGCGTAGCGATAGAACCAATGGCAGTATCGGGCATGTTCCAATCGGCGTGATTAAAAATATTGAAGGCGGTGGTGGTAAATTCGACCGTCGTATCTCTGCCCGTTTCGAAGCGTTTGACGAGAGTGGCGTCGAAGTTGTGCACACCCGGGCTGAGAACCGCGCCCGTGGTTCGCGGAGCATCGCCTAGAGAAAAGTCGGCTGGCTGGATAAAAGCGGCGGGATTGAACCACAGATTGGGACTCTGATTAGGAACCACCGGACTCACACCGGGAACGGAATTGACGGTAAGGCCTGTAATAACTCCGCCGGTATTGTTGAACTCTGGATGGATGGCGAGAGGCGACCCATCGTCCAGATAGACTCGCCCGCTCATTGACCAGTTACTCGCCAACGCTTGTTCCCAGCCTGCCAAGTTTAGCCTCGACTTATTACCGCCAATAGGCAGTTCGTAAACGTAAGAAATTTGCAGAGACTGGCGAGGCACGCCCGGCGTCTGCGCCCAGTCGTTATTGCGATTGAAGAAATCCTGGATGCCGTAGGGGCCCGAATAATCGTCAAACTGTTTGCCGTATTCGTAATAGGCCGAGACAGATAAGCCGTTCGATGCCCGCTTTTCGAGTCGAACGAAGCCGGCATCCCGCTGATAGCGGCCGATCGGGTATAAGCCATTGAGATCGAAACTGGTGTAGTTCGGAAAAGGCCGCAACGTAGCCGCGAACGATTCGGTGTACAGTAAATCGCCATAGCTAAGCGCACTCGGATTGATGGCGTTGGGATTGGCCGCGCTTTCGCCGACAAGCAGGTCGTGGCCACCGTTGTAATATGCGCCAACCGACAAGATGAGCGAGAACGGCAGTTGCCGCTCGACTGTAAGAGACGCCGATTGATACAGCGGTTCGCGTGCCGTGAGATCAACCCAAGCGGCGACTCCGCCATTGGCTGCCTCGGGGCGCAAGTCTGGCAGCACAAATGGAAGGGGAGGAATTCCGGTACTCAGAGTGACCGCCGGGGAAAGTTGGCTGTTGGGAGAGACGATGGACTGCAGGGCCGTAAAACCTTGGGTGGACCATTGCGACGAGGCGAGGGGCACAGCGCCGTGCGAGCGGGCGTAGGAGCCGCGGATAGCAGTGCGCATATTGGCCGTAGGGCTCCACGCAAAACCGATGCTGGGATCGAGGCTATAACTGACTGGACGCAACCCAGCCAGAACGCCATTGATTCCAGCAAAGTCGAGTGCGCCGGGTAATCCATTCGCCGGGTTTATCGCAAGCGGATCGACCGTGCTTTGCCGGTCGTACTTTTCGCGGCGAGGCGTGCGGCGGTTGAAACGTGCGCCTACGGTTACGGTGAAAGATTTGCCGAACTCATATTTGTCTTGGACGCTTACAAAAGTGGATGTATTGCGAAAGTACGATGGCTGAGGATCATAAGTGCGTTCCGCCAGATCAGACTGACCGAGCAACATGGTGGCAAACGCATCACCCGTATCGACAATGCCGGGCAAGCTAGTGATGCCGCTCGAAAAATGGAAATACCCATCGGGGAATTGAGGCGAATATGTATTGACTTGGCGTGTCAAGTACTCCGCAACCGCAGTGATGTAGTGGGCGCCGCGATGCGTGCTCAAACCGTCATCCAGGGTATATACCGTGCGATCAGTGTTTCCGTAAGGCGACGAAGAACCAAATCCGATATACGAATCAAGACGGTAAACGGGGAATGCAGTGGCACTAGCAGTTTGCGTGAGAAATTCGCGACGATCCACGTTCATGGTCACGGTGTTGACGGTGGAGGGCGAGAACGTAAAAACGTACGGCAGGTCGGCATGCTTGTTATGAAATGTCTGATCAGGGCTGCCGGGGTTGGCAGCGGTGCTGAACCACCGCGGCGAGCCAAGAAATCCGGTGGACAGGTTGAAATCGAATGTCAGGCGATTGCGCGCGTCGATCTGCTGGTCGACTTTACCGAGGAAGCCGTCGGCCGTATTGGTGGCAGGAGAACTGACGAAATAGTTGTTCTGAAAGTAAGGCCCGGCGTTGGTGTTGGGAAGAGGATATAACGTAAGCGCTGAGACGGTTTGCGGATCAAGGCGCGACACGGGAATCATGTTGCCGGCAAACTGCTGGCGCAAATATTGCAAATTCGCAGTGGAAACGGCTTGCGTGGGATCGAACGCTGGATTCACCTGCGTGGACGCGGGATCGAAAATCGCCAGCGGATTGCCGCTGCTATCGACGGTTTGCGAAAAATCGCCGGAGCGCTGCGCCATGGTTGGGACCGTAGTGAGGAGTGTGCGGGAGATGTGTTCGCGAACACCTTCGTACGATAGCGAGAAGAACGTTCCGCGCCGCGCGCTTAATAAGTGCGGGACGATCAGCGGGCCCGAAACGTTGAAGCCAAATTGATTGCGCCGCAACAGCGAGTTACTTTCGCCGCGCTGCCTTATTTCGTGGGGAACGGCATCCAGCAGATCATTACGAAAATTTTCAAAAAGACGGCCATGCCAGACAGGTCGATTCGTTTTAGGTTGATCCGTCGTGGCAGCACTTTCGCACGCGCGCAAACCCATTGCTTCCGTTTCGATCTTAAACTGTTCGGCAGCTCGTTGGAGTTCGGTTTTCGTTGTAGGGGGCGGCGCAGAACCGTCGGCGGTAGCGGTAAGGTTCAACGTTCCCAAAAGCGCGATGACGGCCAGGAACATTTCTTTTATTCTAGGCGACCGCCCGAATTACCTCGATAAACGCAGGATCTGCGAAGCTACCTGCTGAAAGGCCTGCGAGACCTCTGCGTCGTTGGTGGCAAGGATGAATCTACCGGAAGGCCGGGTTGAATCATAATTCGAGGCTCTCGGATCATTAGCCATTCGTTCCATGAAGTCTTGATCAATCAGCATCGGTTCATGCCCCTGCTGTCCTATCGTGTAGATGATGGTGCTATAAACCTTGTCATTCCTGATTTTTAGAGCCATGGAATCGGCGGCATTCATAGCCGCCCAACGCGCATCGCGCGGCATGTCTGGCCTGATCCACCCTTGATAATTGCCCGAAGTGAAATAATCCAGTGGAAGATAGCCGCTATCGACCGTCGAATTCCCGTGAATATCTGTTGTCGGTAAACCTTTGATATCCTCGCGTACACGACTCACATCATTGTTTTGGTAGAAAGAACAACCCGGCGCAGTTATGTATGACCAATCCATGGTTTGTGAAATGCCGATTGGGGTACTCGGCGCAATACCACCTGTATAGCCTGTTTGATTGAGTCCATAAATGTCTGATGCCGTTTCGTTCGACGCGTCCCCAAATACGCCCGTTATGGTAGCGGCTGAGCAATTACTGGCCCCCATTGGCACCAGTTGGCTCGTGTTGTGCGAGTCATAGCGCGTGTCGGACGCATCCTTCCGTTCAAAAATCCCTGTGAAAGAGTTGGCTTGTCCGTCGGTGAACAGAACAATCACATTCAGTGCTCCTGGCTGCTTGATTGTGTTGACTATCTGGTCATAGCCGTTATAAAGCCCGTCCACTGTATTTGTGTCACCCGTGCATACAAGCGTTCCGATCGTTGAATTCAGCGACGGGTTAGCTGATTTAAATGTCAGCTGCGGTTTAAAATCGACGTTCGCTGTAAAGTGAAAGGTCACTAACCCCAACTGGTCGCGGCCGTCGACGAATTGGCTCGCAAAGTTTTGCGCACTAGCCACAAGTGCCGAACAGGAATTATTGATATTCATCGAGTTCGAACGGTCGAGCACCAGCATAATATTCGCATCGCGCCGTGTAGCTTGGCCCGTGGCCGAAACCGTGCTGTTCTTAAAACCCAAAATTGGCATGAAATAGAGCGGCACTACCACCGAAACAGAAACAGTCACAACCCGTTTATGGATCTGAACTTCATCGATATTAATGCTATTGCTAATGTCCTGCCCACCCACCACCGTTGTCTTCATCAGCCCCGGCGGAAAATTAGCGGCAAAATATTCGTTCCCGATGAACTTCGCGTTCGTCTCTTGATCCTTTACAGATTGCCCAACATTCAAAGATCTAGCCGTCGATAACGCGGCCGCATCCACGGCTGACGAAAGACGCGCCTTCACCAAATAAAGCATGGCGCCATCAATACAAGTTCCAATCACAGGTATCAGCAAAAATGCCGAGATAAACGTGACCATCAACAGGGTCGCGCCGCGCTCGCTGACTCTCCTCTGAACCATAACTTCTCTATCGGCCCAAACCGCATTCCACCTTAGTAGGAGCTACCGCGATATCCTCAAGGCTTATGCTCTCGTATTCCGGGAGGCAGGTTTCGGCCAGGCGCGAAGAACTCATTGGCCGCCGAATCGCCCTCATCAGCATGATCGTCGGCGCTGCCATCGCGGTCTCGAAAGTGGTCGTGGGTGCGCATGCTGGTTCTTCCGCCGTTACGTCCGACGGTTTGGAAGCTGGCGGCGACGTCCTTTCTTCCGGAATTGTGTATACCGGTCTTCTGCTGGCCGCCAAGCCACCTGACTCAGAGCATCCGTATGGGCATGGCCGTTACGAAACCTTGGCCGGCCTCGCGGTAGGCGCCATCCTCCTCCTCGCCGGCGCTGCCATTTTCTGGCATGGCTTCACTTCATTTTCAGAGCCTAGTCCTCTTCCTACTTACGCCTTGTACCCCCTGCTCGCGTCTATCGTGATCAAGATCGCGCTCGCCGCCTCCAAATTTCGCGTGGGGCGCCAGATCTCATCCACTTCTCTGCAAGCCGATGCCTGGCATGACATGACCGATCTTCTTTCAACCTTCGTCGCGCTGGTCGCCGTCGGCCTCACCCTCATCAATCCCGTGCGCTTCGCAACGGCCGATCACATCGGCGGCATCTTCATCGGCATCATTATTTTTTCGCTGTCCGTTCAAGTGGTGCATCGCACGGTGGACAATCTGCTCGACACGATGCCCGATCCGGAAAAGCTCGCCGAGATTCGCCGCGTCGCCTTGCGCGTGCCGGGCGCGCTCGGCATAGAGAAATGTTTCGCGCGCGCCAGCGGCCTGCGCTATCACGTCGACCTTCATTTGGAAGTCGATCCCGATTTGACTGTCCGCGATTCACATGAGATCGCGACTCAAGTGCGGGGCGCGGTGAAGGACACTCTACCTTGGGTCGCCGACGTTTTGGTTCACGTGGAACCCGCGCCCGCCGTGATTACCTCCCACACCTCACATGGAAAATAAGGATTTCGCGCAACTGCTGAGTGAGACCGCCGACCTCATGGAAATCGCCGGCGAAGATGGCTTTCGGATTCGCAGTTATCGCAATGCGGCCGCCGTCATTCTGGGACATCCGGAACGCGTGCAAGATGTTCTCTCAAATCCCGAACGCAAAGTGACAGAGATTGCAGGCATCGGTAAGGGACTCGCCGCGGTGCTGGCGGAGATTGCACAACGCGGATCATTTGAGCGGCGCGATGAAATGCTGGCGAAATATCCGGCTTCGGCGTTGGAGCTTCTCAAGATTCAAGGCTTGGGCCCAAAGAGTATCGCCCTTTTGTATCAGCACCACGGCGTGAAAACGGTGGACGACCTGGAGCGCATTTGCCGCGAACAGAAGCTCCGTGAACTGCCCCGCATGGGCGCAAAGCTCGAAGAGAAAGTTCTGCGGTCCATCGAGTCTTACAAGAAAAGCGCCGGACGCTTTCTGCTTAGTTTCGGACAGCGCATTGCTGACGAATTGATGGCGGAGTTCACGGCGCTCCCCGGTATTGAGAAAGTGGAGGCCGCTGGTAGTTTGCGGCGCGGTCGCGAAACGATTGGCGATCTCGATCTGCTTGTCACTGGCCCCAACGCGGTTGCCGCTCTCGATCACATAGTGCGCCATCCGAAATCGCAGGAGGTCTTGGGCCAAGGCGCCAACAAGGCGAGCGTCACCTTCGGCATTGAGCGTTTACAAGTCGACGTACGCGCGCTGCCACACGAAAGTTTCGGCGCGGCGATGCAGTATTTCACAGGCAGCAAAGAACACAACGTAGCGCTGCGCACGCTGGCCATCAAACAAGGACTCACGCTCAACGAATACGGGCTTGCCACGCTGGAGGGCAACCAGCGCGTGGCCGGTGAGACCGAAGAAGAAATTTATCGGAAGCTGGGCTACGACTGGATTCCACCTGAATTGCGCGAAAATTCAGGCGAACTCGAAGCCGCCCAGCGGCATGCTTTGCCGAAACTTGTCCAACTCAGCGACATCCGGGGCGACCTGCACATGCACACCACCGAAACCGACGGCAAAGCGACGCTGCGCGAAATGGCCGAAGCTGCCGCGGCATTGGGCTACCAGTACATCGCCATCACCGATCATTCAAAAGCGCTGGCCATGGCCAACGGGTTAGACGAAGCCCGTGTTGTAGCTTTCGCCCATCAGGTAAAGGAACTGAATCGCAACGGACTCCCGCTGCACGTGTTCGCGGGATTAGAGTGCGACATTCTACGCGATGGCTCAATGGATATTGCCGAAGACGCGTTGGCGGAGTTGGACCTCGTCATCGGCAGCGTGCACAGCCATATGAATTTGGAATCGGCGGAAATGACAGACCGATTGCTGCGCGCGCTCGAATCACCCTCGCTGCGTATCCTCGGTCACGCAACCGGACGATTGCTGCTGCAACGAGACGCCTATCCATATGATTTCGACCGCATAGCCACCCAAGCCGCCGCGCGCAAGGTATGCTTCGAAGTGAATGCCAGTCCAGAGCGTTTAGATCTTCCCGGCCCACTGATACGAGCAGCGAAAACAAAGGGATGCCGCTTCACCATTTCGACCGACGCCCACCGTCCCGCGCACTTGAACAACATGCGTTTTGGAGTGGTAACGGCGCGCCGCGGCTGGTTGGAAGGAGCGGATATTTTAAACACGCGACCACTGGCAGAGTTCAAGGCCGACCTCGCCTCTCGGTAGCAGAACACGATATTCCGAGGTATGGCTGATTTTAAAAGTGGACAAATTGGTGAGGGACATCGGCAAGGTTGAAGTCAACGAGGAACTTGCGCGGAGCATGGCATCACTCGATGGGGGCGGCAGTTCTTGTAAGGGTGGGAAAGAGGTCAACGTCAAATTAGGTCGCTAACGCTCCCGTTGCTGTTTGAACGTACTCTAGCGAAGCCACAACTTGGGCCAACAGATCATACGAGCGAAGGCGGTCGGACTGGCTGTAGGTGTCGGTGACGGCGAGAATTTCTTGCACGCCGGTTTGATCGACAAACTCGGCCAGTTTGCGAGCGACGGTTTCGGGGCTGCCGACGATGGCTTTGCGAAGGCGGCCGTTGACTGCTTGTTGTTCGGGATAACTCCAGAGGCCGTTCATGGAATCGACGGGCGGCTTTAGTTCAACTGGTTGATTGCGGATGAGGGCGAGGAATCGCTGCTGCGGCGTGGTGAGGAGACGCTGTGCTTCAGCATCAGTGGGCGCGATGATGATGGGCAAGCCGACCATGGCGTATGGCTGCTTCAGCGATGCGCTGGGGTTGAAGGTGCGGCGGTAGAGGTGTAGGGCGGGGAGCAACTCATCGGGCGCAAAGTGGGCGGCGAAGGCGAAGGGCAAACCGAGATGGCCGGCGAGTTGAGCGCTGTAATCAGACGAGCCTAGGAGCGTGATGGGCACGTTGCTGTTTTCGCCGGGGACGGCGTGGACTTGCTGGCCGGGTTGCGGGGGGCCTAAATAGGTTTGCAGTTCGTGGAGGAGTTCGGGGAAATCGTCGCCGGTACTTTGGAGACCGCGGCGGAGGGCGTACATGGTGGGGCGATCGGAACCGGGGGCGCGGCCGAGGCCGAGGTCGATGCGGCCGGGATAGAGGGCTGCGAGAGTGCCGAACTGTTCGGCCACGATGAGCGGGGCGTGGTTGGGGAGCATGACACCGCCGGAGCCGACGCGGATGGTGTGGGTGGCGTTGGCGATGTGACCGATGAGGACCGGGGTGGCGGAACAGGCGAGGCCTTGGATGGAGTGATGTTCGGCGAGCCAGTAGCGTTTGTAGCCCAGCTTTTCAACATGTTGAGCGGTTTGGACCGAGCGGGCGATGGCAGAGGCGGGGGATTCGGCGGGCTGGAGAGCGACTAGGTCGAGGACGGAGAGGTTTGGGGACGGCACATTCGTTTGATGATTGGGGCGGCTGAAAAGAGGCAGCGGCGAAGAAAAGGCGCATTTTGCGAAACGGATTTGGCGGATCGCGGTTTGCGCTACGAAGCCAACTGAAAAAACGAAGCCAAATTGGAGGGCAATTCGGGGGCTGAAAAAACGAACCCAAGAAGGGGGACGGGAAGCGCGGTCAAAAGGGAAAAATTGGGCGAAGGGCGGGCGAAAGCCGGGGTAATTTTTGGACTCTATTAATAATATAGCGAGGAGTGGGAAATATTCATGGTTTTGGGGGTTGCTTGGGGTGAATTTTTCCCACTCCGCCGATGTCCAAAAACGAACCCAACCGCCGGCCATTGGGCGGGCCGAAAACACGAACCCAATGGCGGAGCGGGATGCGCGCAGATCTGCGAATTTTCGTTTGTCAAACAACTGTTGGCCAAAGCTTCGAACACCTGGTGGCGAAGATAGATTGGCGCGAGCTCATTCTGCAGGTAAATTGGCTTCAGAATAGCTTGCGACAGTGCGGCCCATGAACGGCTTCGACGGAGTGGAAATGGAGAGATGCTTTCGTTTCAATCGGCTACGGGGTAAAAATATTTTCCGACCGGTGGTGAACGGCATTTCGAGTGAGTGCCCATGCGGAACTGTTCCATCCTTGGGGGCGCCGAAATGGCGGAAAATGCGGCATTTGTTGAAGGCGGTTAGAATCGACGTCATGGGCGCCCATTCCTTGGCTTCGACATTCGATATGGGCGGCACTCTGGTTGGCACTTGGCTGGAAGTATTTGGAGATGGCTCCTCCGGCTTGAGCGGCTCTCTTTGATTAGGCACTTCGCTATCGCATGGCCGCTCCCGACTCTGGAGTTCGTGACGTTTCGGGTACGCGACTTGGTTGTCTCTTCGACGGTGGAGGCGTTCGCCTTTGTGGTGATTTGTTATTGATCGCGAATCATCCAAAAACGGATTTTTTCGAGCGGACGCCAGATAGGGGCAACATCATGCGCGCGGCAGGCGCAATTATCCGTGCGCTCGGCGACTGCTCACGACCTCACTTCAGACCATGGCCGCGCTCGTTTGAATCAGCCGCATGTACCCGACGTCGCCCAGCTTTCGNNGGTTACCGGCACCAGAATCGGCGTCTACGACATCACCACGCAGATCGGCGCCGGCGGCATGGGTGAGGCCGGTAAATTAACGTCGGGAGGCCTCTGATGTATCCTAAACTCTTGCGGTGAAAGCGAGCTCAGCAAGCACTCTCGCGCAGGTCAACAACAGAGGGAGCAACCACCAGCCGCTCATCGAAAACGGCTGCTCAGGCCGATGAACCCCAACCCCAGCGCGCGCGACGGGGGTTTCGGGAGGCACGGGGTGCGATCGCGGCTCTCTGTTGTCATCAGGGCGTCCGCGAGATTAGATTGCCCCACTTCACCCAAGGCAACGGATGAAAAATAATCACCGACCAAACTACGGCCTGGACGCGCCGCGCGCCGTGCGCAATCTGTTCATCGTCGCTGCGCTGGGCATCATCTCACTGATCACGAGGCTGCTGGGTGTGTGGTCAAGGCATGACATCATCGCGGTGATCGCGCGCCCATTGATCGGGGCCGGCCTGAGCTGCGGAGCAATGGGCTTGTGGATGGTTTACGACAGCAAGATCGGCAAGGTGCGCGAGCGCGAAGATTATCTCGACAAGATTGTCTGGCGGGGTGATGAGCGCGTGCTGGATGTGGGATGTGGGCTGGGATTGTTTCTCATCGGCGCTGCCAAGCGTCTCAAGACCGGCCGCGCGGTCGGGATCGACTTGTGGCAGGCCGAGGATCTCAGCGGGAACACGGCGGCCGGCACGCTCAACAACGCGACGATCGAAGGCGTGGCCGACAAGGTTGAAGTACACACGGGTGATGCGCGCAAGTTGCCGTTCGACGACGCGAGCTTCAACGTCGTCCTCTCGAGCATGGCGTTGCACAACATCTATAACGCCGAAGAGCGGCAAACCGCCGTGCGCGAGATCGCACGGGTGCTCAAGTCCGGCGGGCGTGTGCTGATCCTGGACGTGCGCCACACCAACCAATACGCCGCCACCCTGCGCGATGCCGGCCTTGATGCGCGGTGCGTCCAGGGAATCGGCTCATACCTGCTGACCGTGATCAGTCTTGGATCGATTCGCTGGGGATACGTTATCGGCAGCAAGTCGTGAGGAAGCTAGACAGCGCCGAAGAAGCTGTCGATCGCATTCCAGCGGACCTTCGACTTCGCCGACTACCTGCAGCAAGATCGCACCGGGCACCAAGTAACGCGTCGCGTTGCGCCGAGTCACTCCTGAGTAGTCGCAAGCGTAGAGCTATCCTCGGCTGTTGGAAAGCGAATAGTGCCTGGGTTACGCGGCATCCGGAAGCTTGGTTTCACCGACCACCCGCAAGACTAGTAGAAAGATGACCGACAATCCGGCAGCTGGCACGAACTTGATCAACACCCCCGCCGTCACTCACGATCTTTGGATCGAATCTGATCCACTGACAGCGCTCTTGACGGATTGGCGGCCTTCGAACTTGTTGAATCGCTTTCAACCAGTCCGTGGACCAGTCACAATCGTCTTGCCATTCCTCATCACTTAGGGGGGCAAGCGATTCGATTCAAACGGCATGCATTGCAAACATTTCCGGGCATCTTTGTCGGATAATAAGAGGTTAATGCTCGAACACTTAAAACGATTGGCAACTGCTAATGGTTGCGTAGTTAGTCTGCTGAGTTTTGCACTGACAACCATGACAACATCGGCACGGGAAGCGAAGATTTGGCTGCGATGGCCGTCACGGCGTCGATCAAATCTGGTTTGAAAATCCAACAACACTCGATCATGAAAGTGGGGACGGGGCTATCGACGTGGGGATACCCATTTGGGGTGGATGGGCCGGCACCCTTGTGGACTATCGGTTATTTAAGTGGTTATAACTACGTTAAGCCAGACCCTCCTCCAGATCCCTTCGAAAGCTGGCGTTAAGCACCTTATTATTAGTGGAGCTTTTAATCCTGGGAAGTCGGGAGGTCCACTGCTCGGTGCCACCGGTGGCGTTGTCGGGGTTGTCGTGAGCAAGCGCCTTTTTTCCATGAACCCGTTCTTAACTTCGGCGATCGACGCAATGGCAAAGAACGGAACCGGCGTCACCTTTGTAGCTAGCGACGCATCTGGAGCGAAGACTACTTATGTTGAATCACAGATTGTCGCTCAATTACTCAGATACTATCGGGACGTCAGTCAGGTGAACATCGGCGAAGCTATCGCGGCTGAAGAGCTAATTGATTTTCTTGACAGCAACAAGATTCCGTGGCATAGCACCGAGGCACCGCCCTCGCAATCGAAAAAGCATTGAATGCAATCTCCTCGTTGCGCCAAGGCAGAAATCCGAATCCACTTGGAAGACAAGTTGGCATATCGTCGTAGTGACCGATTTGGTCATTCCGCTCAACTCCCGGATTACGGGCCATTCGGAAGTTCCGTCGGCAGAAAATAATGGAAGGATGGCCGACCATGCGGGATTTGGCGACTTTGCTGTACCCTGCGCCGTTACACACACCGCTTAACCTAGGCTTTGGCCTTCTACCGAAGCAACCGCCTTTTCAGAGGGCGCGACCATCACCCAAATTCTAAGTTTTGCAAACCCCCTTAGCAAAGCTACTCTTACATCTTGAAAGCTCAACCCTGCATCGCGATCCAGTGACCTGCCAGGATCCGGTATCCATCACCCTCAGATCTTAGCTGTGCCAAGCCTGGAAACTCGAGGTGCATCCCAGCGACGAAAAAACCTTCCTCGGCTGCCTGCCTGAACGTCTCCTTGCGTGTTTTGACGGCAAGCGCGGGGTCGACATCCATCGCCGTTCCGGCATTGACATGCGCGGACTGAACAGCAGGGACATGGACGATATCACCCCAAATCAGGACAGAGGAGGAGCCACTGCCAATTCGGTAACCAGTGTGGCCTGGAGTATGACCGGGTAGTGGCACAGAAAGGATGCCAGGCACTACTTCACCCGCTTCGATCAGGCGTGTGCGCTTCTCATAGGGCGCCATCATTTGTCGGACGAACTCGAAGGTTTTTCGATCCGGGACTTCATTCAGATTGCTGTGCAACCAGTATGCTGCTTCTGCCTTGTGCAGGACTATCTCGGCATTCGGGAAGCTGGCATTGCCTTTCAAATCGACAAGGCCGCCGCAGTGATCGCCGTGCAGATGGGTGAGAATAACGGTCTGGATGGAATCTTGAGAGACTCCCGCAGACCGAAGGGCAGATGGAACTTTGCCCATGGATGCCATCAGTTGCGATCCCCCTCCCGTATCGATCAGCACCGGACCATGACCTGGAATGCGCACCAGATAGGCATTCACATCGATGCGAGGCGGATTCGATCGAAGAGCACTATGCTGAACTTCAAGAACTTTCTCCATCGGCGCGTTCACAATCAGATGTTCAAGAGGAACCTGAAAATATCCGTCGCTCAGCGTGGTGAGCGTCGCCTCTCCAACCTGCCAGTGAATTGGGCTTACATCGCGTTGTTGCATCTCTCACATCATATCTGTTTAAGTCACCAAATGATACTTGGTATATTAAATAAACTGCGATACTAGGTTTCTCAAAGGATACCGATGCCGAATCGATCTGAAGTTGAACGTAACCGCCTCCTGCTTGATCAGGTTGCCGACAAGTGGACAATCCTCATCTTGGCAGCGCTTTGTGAAAGTGGCGGAAGGGCCCGCTTCAACGCTATTCGCCGCGCCGTCGACGGTATTTCCCAAAAGACGCTTACGAAGTGCCTGCGAGAGCTTGAGCGCAACGGAATTCTCGAGCGAACCTTGTACGACACAACCCCCATCAGCGTTGAGTACAAGATGTCGGCTCTTGGCCATTCTCTCAAGAAACCATTTGCGGCGCTGTACGAGTGGGCCGATCTTCACCTGGCCGAAGTGGAAGCTGCTCAGCGAAGCTTTGACAAAGCCAGGCCCCGATAGGCACTTCTTCGAGCCCGATGCGCAAGCTTGCGGCTGCTCCCAAGCCCTATCACCAGGTCGCTCCCGTTGGCATCAAGGTAACGGTGCTTGAGCTAGGCGTCATGAAGACCGACTGGGCAGGCTCTTCGATGACAATTCCGCCTATGAACGAACCTTACCGGCAGACAGTCGGAGCTTTCGAGAAGATGA
>PMQB01000237.1 GCA_003169195.1 Bryobacterales bacterium | reverse complement strand
CTCCTTGGGCGTTGCCGGGAGCGTTGGGTAGAGGGTAAAGGTTGAGCAGAATCAGGGAGGTGGGATTGATACGGTTCGTCGGAATCATGTTGCCAGGAAATTGGACTCTATTGCCCGCCGAAGTCCCGGAACAAGCAGGCGTCCCCGGTGCTCCAGTGCCGCACGTCGTGAGAGGGTCATAGATGCTGACGCCCTGTTGTGCAGCGAGCCCGCTCAGGTCGCCAGTGCGTTCCTGGGCAGTGGGAACTGTCTCGGTGTAAGAAACGCCTTCGCGCAGCCGGAAGCCTTCGTAGTCTACGAAGAAGAACGTCTTGTTCTTGCCGTTGAAAAGCTTGGGAATGATAACCGGTCCGCCGAGATTGAAGCCAAATTGATTCTGGGTGAAAGCGCCGCGGGGGGTGCCATTAGTATTGTTGAAAAAGGTGTTGGCATCAAGGTCGCGATTACGGAGGAACTCCCAGGCTTCGCCATGCAGTTCGTTTGAGCCGGATTTAGTGGTAAAGTTTACAACGCCTCCAGCGAAGCGACCATACTCGGGAGTTAGATTATTTGTGGCTACCTTAAACTCTTGCAAAGAGTCTTGGGTTGGAATCAGTGCGGTTATATTGATATAGCTGCCATTGACTGGAGAGCCATCAAGCCAAACCATGCTTTGGTTGGCCATGCCTCCACCAATTTGATAATTGCCCCAGGCAAAGGGATTCTGTCCATTTGGGTTGGACATCGAACCGCCCTGCGGAACCACTGAGGGGACGAGAGCAGTTAAATTTAGAGGGTTGCGACCATTCAGCGGGAGCTCGTCGGTTTTACGGGTGTCCACCACTTGACCAAGAGAGGATGACTCAGGTTGGAGGAGCGGTGTTTGTGCCGTAACTTCAACAGTCTGGGTAAGTTCACCCACCTGCAAAGACAAGTCGATTTTAGCCGTACTCTCTGTCTCGACTCTGACTGGGGACCGGACAATACGCTTAAAGCCAGTCTTTTCTACGGAGACGCTGTACTGGCCTGGCGTAACGTTAACGAATTGATAAAGGCCGTCGGAATTGGTCGTGCTCGTGCGCTTTTCGTTTGTACCTAAGTTGGTAAGAGTAACATCAGTACTTGCCACAGGAGCTCCTGAAGCGTCGGACACATTCCCGACGACTGTTCCGAAAGTGGATTGAGAATGAGCGCTGCACGCGAAGACCAGGAGAAGCGTCAGGGCTCCGGACAAACTATGTCCGAGTAATCTCTTGAACATGGTTCTAACCTCAAGTTGTTAGTAGCTAGGAACGCGTATTGTTAGAGTCGCGATTGGGCATTGAGGTTACCCGGTTGAATAACTAGGGGAGGGACGTCCCTTCGTGGATTTCGTCGGTGGCACGACGGACGACTTTGTCACCAGGTTGAAGGTCTCCGCGAACTTCGACTAAGTCGCCGTCAGCGACGCCCTTAGATACGTTGACCCATTCGGCTTTGCCGTTTGTGTCCCGAACCACAAAGGTCCTTTCAGTGGTGCTAACAACACTGGTCTTCGGAACGAAGAGGGAAGGTTTGCTGCGGTCGACGGGCCATTTGACTGATGGATACATGCCCGGTGAAAGGGAAGTGTCTCGATTGAGCACGTCGAGTTCGACGGCCATGGTGCGGGTCTTTGTGTCGAGCGAATGGGAGGTTCGAGCGACTGTTCCCGAATAGGTCCGACCTGGATAAGCGGGAACTCGGAAATCGACGTGAGCGCCATTTACGATGCCGCCGATGTCTTCTTCCGGCACCGCGACGACTAAGCGAAGATGTGAGATTTGTTGGACGATGAGCAGTGCAGGATCTTCACCAGGACCAACGAGCGCGCCAGGATGAACGAGACGGTCTGTAACAACGCCATCAAAAGGAGCGGTGATGGACAGATACGATTCGAGATCCTTTTGGGCGCGCAACATTGCTTGTGCGGCTTGGCTCGCCTGACGCTTGGCCTCGACGAGAGCCTTGGCGGCTTCTACTTGTTTTTGGGCCTGAATCAGTTCGTTGCCGGCGATGGCGCCCGGGGTTTCGGCAGCCTTGGCCGTGCGATCGGCAGTGCTTTGGGCGGCGGAGAGTTGGGCCTCTGCTTCGATGCGCTCAGACTCGGCGCCTTGGGCTTTGGATTGCGCTTCGGCGATTTGGGCTTTCATTTCCGGTGCGGTGAGTTGCGCAAGTAGTTGGCCTTTCTTCACGATACTGCCGCGATCGACCAGGACTCGATCCACATAGCCACGGACTTTAGCGTGAACAGACACACTCATGAACGGTTGAAATTCGCCAGGGAGTTCGACGGTACGAGACAGAGTCTTAGAGATGACCGCGACCAAGTTCACGGATTGAGACCACGCGAGCGCGATGCAGAAACAGTTCAGGCTGAGGATCTTAATGGGCTTCATAGTATCGGCTCGCTGGGTCCATCGGATTGAGGGATGGAGAGGTCAAGGATGCTTTCTGTTGTAGGATCGCGTAAATGGACGGAAGAATGGTGAGCGTGGTAAAGGTTGAAACGATGAGGCCGCCGATGACAGCGCGGCCGAGAGGAGCGGACTGACTGCCGGCTTCGCCGAAGCCGACGGCCATGGGCAACATACCGAAGATCATGGCGGCGGCGGTCATGAGCACGGCGCGCAAACGACTGACTGCGCCTTCTTGCGCAGCATCGCGCGGCGCTTTGCCATCGTGCCGGGCGCGTTCGGAAAAGGTCACTAACAAGATTGAATTTGCGACTGCGATGCCGAGGGCCATGATGGCTCCCATAAATGACTGTACGTTCAGGGTAGTGCCCGTAACGAGGAGCATAAGCAGAACACCGCACACGACAGCCGGCAACGTGAGGACGATGGCGAGAGAGAGTCGCACTGACTGGAAGTTGGCCGCGAGCAAAAGGAAGATGGCGAGCACCGCCAGTAGCAGGCCGCTGCGAAGGCCGAGCAGGGTTTGCTGAAGCGCAGGGATTTCGCCGCGCAGTTTGACGGCGACACCCTTGGGGGGCGTGCCGGCTGCCTGGATCGCTTGATTGAGATGTACCGCTGCTTCGCCCAGAGTAATGTTATGAAGGTTGGCCGTGAGGCTAACGATGTGCTGGCCGTTGTAACGTTCGATCATGCCCGGCATTTTGCCGAGTGTGAATGCTGCTACATCATCCAGGCGTGGCTGCGTTTTGGAGTCTGGCGTGAGCGGAACATCGCCCACAGATTCTACGCTCTGCATGCGGTTTTGCGGCAGTTGCACTTGAATCTGGAAGGCGTTGCCGGAGTTAGGATCGCGCCAATAGTTGGGCGAGGTAAAGCGGGAGGAAGAAGTGGCGGGTACGAGGGAACGGACTACATCAGACATGGTGAGGCCGAACTGTCCGGCGCGTTCGCGGTCGATGTTGATATCGAGAGTTGGGAAATCGGCGGCTTGGGGGATTTGCAAATCACGCAAGAAGGATAGCTTCGCCAGCTGAGCTTGGACCTTTGACGTAAAGGCGTAATCGTCAGCTAGGCTGATGCCTTGAACGGCCACTTCGATGGGAGTGGGAGAGCCGAAGCTCATCACTTGCGTGACGATGTCGGCGGCTTCAAAAGAAACCTGGGTGTTGGGTAGTTCGGATTTGAGTTGAGCGCGAAGTTTTTCGCGCAAGGCTTCGCCGCGGCCAACTTCGCGTTTGAGGGCGAATTGAATGATGGCTTCTTGCGGGCCGCTGGTGAACAGGTGAATGAGATTGACAGGATAGCTGGAGGGAACTACGCCAACGAAGTCGCTGGTAATTTCCACATTCTGCGAACCGGCCTGCTGGTTAATGATAGCCAGGGCACGGAGAACGATGCGCTCTGTTTCTTCGATGCGGGTGCCGGTGGGTGCGCGCAGGCGAATGCGCAATAAGGGAGCGTTGGAATCGGGGAAGATTTCGCTACCAATGCGAGGCAGCAGTAGGAACACCAATAAGAAGGCGACGGCCAAATAGCCGATAACGAGCGGCCAGCGGAAGCCAAGCGTGAATTTGAGATAGCGTTCGTAAGACCCGCGGAAACGACCAAAGATGCCTTCGTGTTCTTCGCCCTTATGCGCTTCTTTCATAAGCCAGGCGGCAAACACCGGCACCAAGCTGCTGGAGAGCAGATAGGAAGCAATCATGGAGAAGCCGACTGCCAGCGAGAGGGGAACGAAGAGTTGACGGCCGACACCGACCATGAAAAAGGACGGCACGAAGACGGCCAGTATGCAGAGCATGGAGAGCAGACGGGCTATGGCCGTACGGCTACACGCTTCGACGATGGCGCGAGCGCGGGAGACGCCGGGGAGCATTTGCGTGTGAATGTTTTCTACTTCGACGGTGGCTTCGTCAACGAGAACTCCGACGGCGAGCGCGAGACCGCCGAGAGTCATGATGTTGATGGTTTGGCCAGTGGCCCAGAGCAACACGACGGCGGCAAGAAGGGCAAACGGAATGTTGAGAACGACGATGACGGCGCTACGCCAATCGCGCAGAAAGATCAAAACCATGAGGCCAGTGAGCAGTGCGCCCAGAATGCCTTCGGTGACTAGACCTCGGATGGAGTTAGTGACATAAATAGACTGATCGAACTCCAGCCGGACGTCGACATCATCGGGTACAACTTTCTTGAATTCAGGGATGGCTGCCTTGACGGCATCGATGACCGCGACGGTGGATGCGTCGGCGCGCTTGGTGACTGGAATATAGACAGTGCGTTTGCCATTGACGTGGGCATAGGCAGTGATTATATCTGTAGCGCTTTCGATTGTGCCTATGTCGCGAAGATAGACGGAGGTTCCGGCAACGGGGTGAATGGGAGTCGTGAGAAGCTCGGAGAGATCACCTCCGAGAGCGGCATTGGTGCGCGCGATGCGTTCCACTTTGCCGGTCCACATGTTGCCGGAGGGCATAACGAGAGTAGACTTGGTGACTGCTTCGACGGCTTGGTCGGGCGAGATCTGATACTGCTTGAGTTTGTCGGGATTGAGAGTGATAACGATGGTGCGCTGATTTCCTCCGAAAGGAGGAGGAGCTGAGACACCAGGGAGTGTGGCAAAGAGGGGGCGGACGCGGTTGATTGCGAAATCTTGTAACTCGCCTTGAGTGCGAGTGGCGCTGCTGAAGATCAGCTGGCCGACGGCTACGCTACCTGCGTCGAAGCGAGTTATAAACGGCGGCACTGCGCCGGGCGGCATGAAGGCACGCGCGCGATTGACATAGCCAACCGTTTCGGCCATGGCCTGACTCATGTTGGTGCCCTCGTGGAAGACAAGCTTCATGAGAGCCGCGCCTTGGATGCTTTTGCTTTCGACGTGATCAATGCCGGTTATATAGAGGAAGTGATACTCGTAATAGTAAGTGAAATAGCCTTCCATTTGCGCGGGATCCATGCCGCTGTAAGGCTGTGCGACATAGATGGCGGGATCGCCTACTTGCGGAAAGATGTCGATGGGCATGCGCTGGACAGCCAGCACGGCACAGAGTGCGAGTGCGATCAGGGCCACTACAACGGTGAGTGGGCGAGATAGAGCAGCTAGGACTAAGCGCACGGTTACTGACTCGCCTCCGTTGTGAAGGGCTGAATGTCGCCCGCTACGGAGGCAATGGCAAGGAGCCCGCGCCAGACGTTGAGTCGCGCCAGAGCGTCGTCAATTTCGGATTGAGTGAGGAGGCGCTGCGCTTCGGCCACCTCCGTGATATTGCCTAAGCCCGCTTGATAGCGCGCGGTAGCTTGTTCGACGGCAGCGCGAGCGGATGAGACTTGGTTGGGTGTGTTGGCGGCAATTTGCTGGGCGGCGTTAAGATTCGCTTGGGCGCGATACCATTCGGTGCGCAAGTCAACGACGAGCTGTTCGGCCTTGGCCTGCTGGGAACGAATAGCGGCGCGTTGCTGCTCTTCTTTTGCGCGAATGGCAGGCAAGTCAAGCAGTGGGAATGTGAAGGTAAAGCCGAGAGCGTAGTCTTGCACGGTAGGCGCCAAACCATTTGCGCCGCCTAGACGCGAGCCATTGACTTCAGCCCCGGTGCCGCGCGCATAAGCGGCGGCTTGTAAGGCAAATTTTGGAAAATACGAGCGTTCGAGGGTTTGCAATTGCGCCTGAGACCGCTCGATTGTGGCATTTTGTTCGAGGATTACCGGGTTGGCTGAGACATTGGCGGGCTGTGCTGTTTGCGGGGCGAAAGGTTTGAGCAGAGCGCCGGGCGCGATGGAGATTTGCTGGGGATCACCCCCGACGAATTCAGAGAGAGTGGCTTTGGCTAAATTAGCCGATTGTTCGGCTTGAATGAGTTGGGTGCGAGCGGCGGCTAGCTCAGCGGTGGCCCGCGAGAGGTCAGCGCCGGGACGGAGTTGGGCATCTGTCTGAGCCTTGATAATTTTGGCAAAGGTATTGGCGCGGTCAACGCCGGCTTGTGCGGCTCGAATGGTTTCCTGCGCGGCGAGGAGGGTGAGATAGGCGTCGGCGGCAGAGACGGCGACTTCGAAACGAGTGCGATTGAGCCCAGCGTCGGATTCCCGGCGAGCGGCGTTGGCTTCGCTGACGAGAGCGCGGCGGCGACCGAAGTCGAAAGGCTCCCAGGTGACAAGAGCACCGACAGCGCTACCCCAGACGCTGCCGAGATTATTGGAGCCGATGACAGGGCCGGTGATGGAGGGAACGGTGTTTTGGGGGAGGAGAAGGCCGAAGACGTTGTTGCGAGTAGCGCGGTTGAATTGCGCGAGGGCATCGACGCGTGGGAGGTAGGCGGTGCGTGCGAGGCGCATGCCGGCGGCGGCGGCGTTGAGTTGTTCCTGGGAGACGCGAATGGAGGGATAGTTTTTCAGGGCGGATTGAATGGCTTGGGTGAGGGTGAGTGATTCGCCGGAGGCGGCAGTGGTGGCAGTGGACCAGAGAGTGCAGAGGGCAAGCAAAATTAGTGCGCGGCTTTGTAACAAAACAGAAATGTTGGCGAACTGGGCTTGCAACGGCATAGGTTCATTCTGCACGATGCAGGTTTTAGGGTGAAAGCGAAAGGAGTTTTTGAGAGAAGAATCTGGCGTTTTGGGCGGAAAACGGGTGCGGAGGCGGAAGCGAATTGGCGAAGTGTTTCATGCGAAATTGCCTTGTCGGGTTTCCGTTTTGGGACTTTTGCTTCGTAAAGCAAGGAAAAACAGGTTGGGAGCGCCAAAATATTTTCTTGGTTTTGTGGCCGCGATTGGAAGGCCGGACATGGCGCCGCCCCACCGAGACGAAGGGGAGGCGAAGAGGGATGCCCGTGCGCCTGTTTGTACGAGTGGATAAATGGGGTGATTTGTGGTTGAATCTAGCTACATTGCGACCCGCACCTAGTAAAAATGAGCGCGATGCAGGATTCTTAGCCGGTGGCGGCGAGATGGGCGAACGCATGCGCGCGTTCGACTGGTCGCGGACGGCGCTGGGTCCGATTGATTCTTGGCCGCAGTCTTTGCGGACGACGGTGAGCATTTGTCTGAACTCGCGCTTCCCGATGATTCTTTGGTGGGGGCCGGAACTCACGGTTCTCTACAACGACGGCTACATTCCGATGCTGGGGACGAAGCATCCTGAGCGCGCGCTGGGACTGCCGGGGCGGCAGGTGTGGAGTGAGGTGTGGCCGGTGATTGAGCCTTTACTGATGCAGGTGGTGCAGAAAGGCGAGGCGAATTGGGCAGACGACATGCAGCTCTTCCTCAACAAAGAGGGTTATCCGGAGGAATGCTATTTTCGTTTTTCTTATAGCCCGATCAGTGATGAGTCTGGAGGGATTGGCGGAGTTTTTACTCCGGTTAGCGACACTACCCAACGAGTGGTAGCTGAACGACGTTTGCGCACACTGCGAGAACTTGCCGAGCGAAGCAGCCGGGCGCAAACGGTAAAGACTGCCTATGCGAATGTGGCTAAGACCATTGCCGAGAACCCTTATGACCTTCCTTTTTTGGCGATTTATGAGATAGCGGCGAACGGCGAAGAGGCGCAACTGGTAAGTGCTGCGGGCATAAAGGCGGGTTGTGGGGCTAGTCCGAAAACCCTTCGTTTGACTGGAGACGACAAGTCCCGGCTAGCTGTGGCCGCACGACAGTTTTCTGTTCAAACTCTAGCTCACTTAGAGGAGATAGGAGATTTACCAATGGGGCCGTGGGGAGATCCTCCCTCGGCGCTCGTAATTCATCCTGTCGATGCGGATTCTCTCTTCATCGCGGGCATTAGTGCGCGCAAGCATCTCAATGACGACTATCTCGGATTTCTGGAGTTAGTCGCAAAGCAGATTGGCACCGCCATATCGGCCGCGCGCGCTTATGAAGAAGAAAAACGGCGCGTGGAGGCGCTGGCGGAACTCGATCGAGCCAAGACGACCTTCTTTTCCAATGTAAGTCACGAGTTTAGAACTCCCCTCACGCTGATGCTGGGGCCGTTGGAGGAAGCATTGGCGATTGGCAACGACCTGCCGGCCAAGGTGAATGAACACTTGGCGGTAGCTCACCGTAACGGTCTACGGCTCCAGAAGTTGGTGAACACGCTGCTCGACTTCTCGCGTATTGAAGCGGGCCGGATGAAGGCGTTTTACGAGCCCACAGACTTATGTGAATTCACGATTGATGTGGCGTCTACATTTCGTTCACTCATCGAGCATGCCGGGCTGGAGTTTACGATTAACTGCCGACCGCTGACCGAGACAGTTTGGTTGGACCGTGAGATGTGGGAGAAGGTGGTTTTGAATCTGCTTTCCAACGCCTTCAAATATACATTGCAGGGGTCTGTGCGTCTCCGCCTGGAGGAGCGAGATGGACGAGCTTTGCTTTCGGTGCAAGACAGCGGGATCGGGATTGAGCAGGCAGAGTTACCCCACTTGTTCGAGCGTTTTCATAGGGTGCAGAATGCACACGGACGGACACAGGAAGGCACCGGTATTGGCTTGGCTTTGGTGTCTGAACTGGTCAAGCTGAATGGCGGCACAGTGTTGGTGGAAAGCACCCCTGGGAAAGGAAGTACATTTACGGTTTCTTTGCCGCTTGGCTCGGCACATCTGAATTCCGCGCGATTGGCAATGCCGCGGCCGCGAGAGTTGGCACCCGCAAAGACCAACGCTTATGTGGATGAGGCGAAACGGTGGCTGCCGCGAACCGGCGATGAGGATGCGGGCGAGGCGGCTACTTTGCCTGAGCGAACGGAGACGGCAGGAACAATATTGCTCGCTGATGATAACGCCGACATGCGTGATTACGTAAGAAAGCTGCTAGACAAGGACTACGAAGTGGAGACGGCCAGCAACGGCAAAGAGGCGTTGGCGAAGGCGATGGAGAATCCTCCTGATATCGTCCTGGCCGATGTGATGATGCCGGAACTAGATGGATTCGAACTTTTGCAGGCGCTGCGCGCGAATGCCAAAACGAAAAATGTTCCGGTGGTGTTGCTTTCGGCACGCGCAGGCGAGGAGGCACGCAGCGAAGGGATGGATGCCGGAGCGGACGATTATCTGGTGAAGCCGTTCAGTGCTCGTGAACTGAGGGCGAGGATTGGTGCACACCTTAGGCTTTCGCGACTGCGACGAGAGGCGGAAAGGCGGGAAGGGGAACTGCGTGCAGAAGCGGAGGCGGCACGCGATCAGGCGCTGGAAGTGTTGGAGAGTATTACGGACGGATTTTTTACGCTTGATAAGGACTGGTGTTTTACTTATGTGAACTCCAGCGGGCAGCGGATTATGGGTGTCACGTTTGAAGAGTTGCGTGGCAAGAACCATTGGGATATTTACGCAAGTGCGCGTGGAACACTATTAGAGCGTGAATATAGACGAGCTGCGGAGGAAGGGCATTCGGTAGAGTTTGAGAACTATTACGCACCCTGGCAGCGATGGTTTGCGCTGAAGGTGTATCCGAAGGAAACGGGCGGAGTGTCGATTTACTTCCGAGATATTACTGAGCATAAGAAGGCTGAGGAAGCCCTTAGGGAATCCGAGAAGCGCTTTCGCGAATTGGCGGATAACATCTCCCAATCGGCCTGGATGGCGGATGAAAAAGGGGCGATTTTCTGGTTCAACAAGCGCTGGTACGACTACACAGGAACGGCTTTTGAAGAGGTGCGAGGCTGGGGATGGCAAAGGGTTCATCACCCAGACCATGTCGCGCGGGTGGTGGAAGGCTTGAAGCATTGTTTCGAGACCGGTCAGGTTTGGGAGGACACATTTCCGTTGCGAGGGAAAGATGGGGAGTGGCGTTGGTTTCTTTCGCGAGCCAGACCGATTCATGATGAGAAGGGAAAGATTGTGCGCTGGTTCGGAACGAATACGGATGTGACTGAGCAACTGGAAACAGAGCAAGAGTTGCGAAGAGCCAACCAGGATTTGGAGCAATTTGCTTTTTCCGCCTCGCACGATTTGCAGGAACCATTGCGAACGATGGCCATTTACTCGCAGCTTTTGCAAACGCGTTATAGCACTAAGCTTGATGCGGAGGCGGCCCGTTTGTTGACGCAAGTGGTGCAGGGTTCACATCGCATGAGCGAACTGGTTTCGGATCTGCTGGCTTATGTGCAGGCGGCGTCGCAGGATAACGAACCCATGGCGTTGGTTGAAGGAGAGCCCATCTTCGAGGAGGTACTGGCTTCGCTTAGCAGTGCGATTCGCGAAAGCAACGCGATGGTGACACACGATCCGCTTCCAGCCGTGGCGATGAAGCCGAGCCATCTGCATCAGCTTTTGCAAAACCTGATTGGGAATGCGCTCAAGTATCGAAAGGACGATGCGCCACCGATCGTGAATATAGCGGTGAGGGCGGTGGGTCCGTTCCGGCATTTCGCTATTCAGGATAACGGCATTGGTATTGCGCCGCAGTTTCATGAACAGGTGTTTGGGGTATTCAAACGGCTGCATGCAAAGAACGGGAGGTATCCCGGAACGGGCATCGGGCTGGCGATTTGTCAGCGGATTGTGGAGCGTTATGGCGGGCGGATTTGGCTGGAATCGGAGTTGGGTAGAGGGACGACGTTTTACTTTACGATTCCGGCGGTGACGGGTGCGGGTGTAGATATGACGGTGATGCATAAACGTTCGCTGGAATAATTACCCGTTTTGCTTGCACGGATCGGTGCCCGATTTCGTCTCGCGACTGGGGATTACTCTATGCGATTCATGTTTAGGGCAAGTGGCTGCAGCGCAAGCGCCGGGGGACTTCCAATTCCTGAGTAAGGGGAATCAGGAATTGGAGGAGGGCTGCTTGCGCGAAGCAGCAGAAGATTTTCAAAAGGCGGTGGATGCGAATCCGTCGTCGGCGAGGGCGCATGAGGGACTTGGGATTTCGCTGTCGCGAGCGATCATAGGCGAAGTTGTTAGACGCGCTGCGGATTCCGAAGCGGTGGAGCGAGCGGAGGAGCATCTGGCAAGGGCGAGTGATTTGTCGCCGAACGCACTTACACCGGTTCTAGCGTTGTCGCAGATTGAAGCGGCGCTGGCGGAACGCAGGAACGACCTGGAAGAGAAGNNAGTGTGCAGAGCGCTTTGGAATTGAACGACGACGAGGCTAAGCCGTTGTTGCTTATGGCGCGATTGCTGCGGGATCGGGCGGTGATTCGAGAAACGCAGGAACAATACACGACTGATCTGCGAGGGACGGAGGATTGCCGGAGACAGTATCTGGCGGTGGGCGGCCATTTGGGAGAGAAGGAGAACGGCGTGCAATAGACGCGTTTCGATATGATGAGGCTCGTTTATGGGAAACCAAGTTGGTACTCTATTTTTGCTTCTCGCCACGGTGACGGGAGCGCAGACGGTGAGTGCGCCGCGGGCTCCGGGACAAAACCCGAACGGCATGCATGTGTATCTGTGGGCGGGGTTGAAATCGCATCAGCCGGGGCAGCATGATTATCCACAGTTCCTTGCGGATTGGAGCAAGCTTCTAACGGAACATGGCGCAGTGGTGGATGGCGGGTTGCATCCGCCGAGCGCGGAGCAGTTAGAGCACACAGATGTGGTGGTGATTTATAAAGGCGATGCGGGGTATTTGCTCGATAGTGAAAAAGCGGCGTTTGCGGCGTATGTGAAACGCGGTGGTGGGTTGGTGAACTTTCACGATTCGTTGTGCGGACCTGATCCGGCGTATGTGGCGACGCTGCTAGGGGGAGGGAAGAAGCATGGCGAGGTGAATTACACGTTGGATGCGCCGATTCATTACAACGTGGTGGACCACGCTGATCCGATCATGAAGGACATGACGGATATCACGATTTTGGATGAGGCGTTCTACAACATGACCTGGGCGAGCGATCCGGCGATTCATGTGTTGGCGACGGTGAGCATGCCGGGTACGAAGAGTGCGGGCACTCATAAAGGAGAAGTGGTGCCGCAGATTTGGACTTACGAACATGATGGGGCGAGGGCTTTTGTATGGATGCAGGGGCACCTGTATGTGAATTTTGCGAATTATCAGATAGAGCGGACGCTGCTGCGCGGGATTGCGTGGGCGGGGAAGAAGCCGGTGGATGAGTTGGTGGATTATGTGCAGCCGGCGAAGCCGCTGTGGGTACAAGGACGAACACCATAGAAGGGCGCAACTGATACAATTCGTTGGGCGTTGGGTAAGCGGGGGATTTTAATTTAAAACTTCAAGGAGACTGGAAAATGAGATTTGTAGCTGGATTAGTTGTGGGCGTGATGGTGAGCGTGGGAGGCGTTGGCCTCTATGCGCAGAATGAGCGGATGATGCATCCGCGGATCAACAAGGCCATTATTTCGCTGCAGGATGCAGTGGAGTATATGAAGGCTGCGCCCCATGATTTCGGCGGGCACAAAGCGGACGCGATTCATGCGTCGGAAGAAGCTTTGCACCAGTTGCATATGGCGATGGAGTATCGCGGTGAACGTGATCGGCATTAATTATTAGGAACGTAGCAGGCAATCAAAACAGGGCGGTTTCTTCGAGAGGAGAGGCCGCCTTTTTTATTTGGATGGAGTCTTCCCTTGCTTACCGAGTGGAAGCTATGGTAATCTACCTTTGGTTACCGATATGAGCAAACCGTCTGATTTGGTGCAGGGTACGCTTGACCTGCTGCTACTGAAAATACTGGCGCTGGAGCCTTTGCATGGATGGGCGATTGGCCAGCGTCTGAAGCAGATTTCGAGCGATGTGCTGCAGGTGAGTGACGGGTCGCTTTATCCGGCGCTGCATAAATTGGAGCAAGAAGGCTGGATTAAAGCGGATTGGCAGATCACGGAAAACAACAGGCGGGCGAAGTTCTATGCGCTGACGACAACGGGCAAGCGGGCGTTGGCGCTCGAGACTAAGAACTGGGAGCGGTTGTCAAATGCGATTAGCGGAGTGGTTCGGTTAACCGAGATCTAGCATGCTTCAAAAGTTGTCTCTACGGCTGCGCAGTCTTTTCCGTTCGCGAGTGGCGGATGAAGAGCTTGACGAAGAAGTGCGTTTTCATGTTGAACGCCAGGCTGAAGAGTTTGTGCGGCAGGGGATTCCGGAAAAGCAAGCGGCGCTAATGGCGCGACGCCAATTTGGCAATGTGACGCTGCATAAAGAGGAATGCCGGGATGCGCGGAACTGGGCATGGCTGGAGAATCTAGCGCAGGATTTTCGGCACAGCGTGCGTGCGTTGCGACGGAATGCGGGCTTCACGGTGGTTTCGGTGGTGACACTGGCGGTGGGGATTGGCGCGACGGCGGCGCTTTTTAGTGTGGTGGATAAGGCGCTGCTGCATCCGGTGAATGCGCCAGACGCGGAACGGCTGGTGTGGTTGCAAGATTATGGCAAAGGCCACAATGATACGGGCGGCAACCCGATGCGGTTGATTGATTATGAAGCTGCGCGTTCATTCAGTGCGATAGGCGGGTTCTATTCGGAAGGCGGCGTTTGGCAGAGTCCGGATGGGCCGGTGCAATTGGATGTGCTGCGCACGCTGGGTGATTTCAATGGCGTGCTGCGGGCGCGCGTGCAGATGGGTCGGGGTTTAACGGCGGAGGAAGCGCGGGGCGTGGGGCAGCCGGTGGCGCTGCTGACTTCGGCGACGTTCCACACGCGCTTTCATGGCAATGCGAGTGTGTTGAATCAAACGCTGCGATTCGGGACGGCGGCGTATCAGATTGTGGGAGTTTTGGCGGCGGATTGCGATTATCCGGAAGAGATGGATGTTTGGGCGCCGGCTACGCGCGAGACGCAGACGCTGCAGCGGCGGGCGCGTTTTCTTGGGATGGTAGGCAGGCTGGCGAATGGTGCACCGATGAGGCAGGCGCAGGCGGAGCTTGATGTGATGGCGGGGCGATTGGCGCAGCAGTATCCGGATACGGACCGGGACATTACTACGAGCCTCACGCCGTTGGCCGAGCATGTTTCGCAGGGCGTGCGGAAGCCGCTGCTGGTTTTGTTTGGCGCGGTGGCGAGCGTGCTGTTGATTGGCTGTTTGAACATTGCGGGTTTGCTTTTGGCGCGGGGCATGGCGCGGCGGCGTGAGGCGGCGATTCGGGTTTCGGTGGGCGCGGGATATGGCCGATTGGTGCGGCTGTTCTTTGCGGAGAGTTTGCTGCTGGCGGGCGCGGGCTGTGTAGGCGGATTGTTGCTGGCGTTGGTGGGCGTTGATGTTTTGAAGGCGGCGCTGCCGGACGATGTTCCGCATCTGGCGGCGTTGAGTTTGGATTGGCGGGTGGTGGTTTATGGAATTTTGATTTCGTTGGTGGCGGCGCTGGTGTTTGGTGCTTTGCCGGCGTGGCAGTTTGCGGCGGGGGCGCAAGCGTTTGCGTTGAAGGATGGCAGTGCGGGCAGCGGGGTGGGAAAGAACAGGCTGCGCAGTTTGTTGGTTATTTCGGAAGTGGCGCTGTCGGCGGTGTTGTTGGTGACGGCGGCGCTGTTGGCGAATAGCTTTTTGAAGTTGCGATCGCAGGCGGTTGGGTTCAATTCTGCGCATGCTTATACGTTTGGGCTGGAGCTGCCGTGGGATTTGGACGGCAGTGTGGTGAATGCGATTGCGGCGGATACGGTGGCGCGTTTGGACGCGTTTCCGGGCACGATTGCGGGTGGCGTGGTGGATCGTTTGCCTTTACATGGGGGGAGCCAATCGGGTCACTTGCTGGTGCGAGGCAGGACGTTGCCGGCGGGGATGGCGGAGAAGGAGTTTGGTTTTCGGATGGCGAGCCCTGGCTACTTTGCGGCGGCGGGGATACCGGTGATGAAGGGCGGGCTGTATCGAGATTGGCAGGGGGTGAAGGGGCTGCATGAAGTAGTGATCTCGCAGCGGATGGCGGCGCTGGTGTTTCCAGGAGAAGATCCGGTGGGGCATGAGATTGCGCAGTCGTTCGGGAAGGGAGAGCCCTCGTGGTTTCGCATTGTGGGTGTGGTGGGGTCGGTGCCCTTGCATACGGCGGATACGGAAGGGGCGGCGGAGGCGTATCTGCCGTGGGGTGCGACGTATTGGCCGCTGCTGAATTTCGTGGTGCGGACGGAGCGACCGCTGGCGGATGTGGCGCGGTACGTGCATGAGCAGATACAGATGGCGAACAAGGGGCAGGTGTTTTCGACGGTGGCGACGTTGGATGAGCGGACGGCGGAGACGCGGTCGGGGCCGCGGAGTTATGTGATGTTGGCGGGTGGGTTTGCGGTGGCGGCTTTGGCGCTTTCGGCGTTGGGGATTTTCGGGTTGATGGCGCATGAGACGGCGCGGCGGACGCAGGAGATTGGTGTTCGGTTGGCGCTGGGGGCGGAACCGGAAGGGATTGCGAGGGATGCGGTTTGGCGGGCGGTGAAGTTGGTGGCCGCGGGGTTGGTGGTGGGTTTGGTTGCGGCTTGGTATGTGAGCGCGTTGATCAATAGCTTGTTATTCGGAGTGGAGCCGCATGATGTAGGTTCTTATGCGATTGCGGCCGCCGTTTTGTTGACGGCGGCCGTGGCTGCTTCGTTAGTGCCGGCGATACGCGCGGCGCGGATCGATCCGATCCGGGCACTGCGGCACGAATAAGACTAAGACGGAATTGAGCCGTTCTTGATGACCTTTTCCATGACATTGGCGAAGGTGTCGATTTCTTCCATCGTGGTGTAGACGTTTGGTGTTACGCGCAAGCCTTGGTATTCGCCGGGGGTGACGATGGCGACGGTCCAGATGCGGTACTTCGACCACAAGTAGGCCTGAAGCTTGCCGGCTTCGAAACCATCGACGCTGATGAAACCGATGGCGCAAGATTGTTCGGGATCTTCGCTGTTGAGAATCTTCACGCCGGGAAGTTCGCGCAGGCGGTTGGACCAGCGTTTGCGGAGGTAGCGGAAGCGTTCGGCTTTGCGCTCGGCTCCGATGCTGTCGTGGAAGTCGAGGGCTTCGGTAATGGCGTTGCGCTGCGAAGCGGGGTGCGTGCCGATTTCTTCGAACTTGCGAATGTTGGCGTTCATTTCAGGCGGCGCGGCATACATGGGCCAGATCTTTTCGATCTTGGATTTCTTGACGTATAACATGCCGGTGCCGATGGGCGCGAGCACCCATTTGTGGAGTGAGGTGCCGTAGTAATCGCAATCCAGATCCGCTTGTTTAAACGGGAACTGCGCGAAGGCGTGTGCGCCGTCGACAATGACTTCGATGCCGTGGGCGCGCGCCATTTGGGAGATTGCTTTGACGGGGAAGATTTGGCCCGTGCGGTTAGTGATGTGGCAGATGTGGATGACTTTGGTTTTCGGCGTGATGGCGTCTTCGAACATCTTCGTTAAGTAAGCCATGCTGGGCGGAGGAACGGGCCACTTGAGTTGCTTCAAGACGATGCCATCGCGGCGTTCGCGCTGCTGCCAGGTGGTGATCATGCGCGGGTAATCTTGATTGGTGGTGATGAC
This sequence comes from Bryobacterales bacterium, assembly GCA_003169195.1. Lineage (GTDB taxonomy): Bacteria > Acidobacteriota > Terriglobia > Bryobacterales > Bryobacteraceae > Bog-105. The sequence goes on along the minus strand of PMQB01000237.1, from coordinate 1,584 downwards.
TTCATCGCCGGGATTCAGCTTCATGCCGAGCTGGATGATTTCGTTGGCTTCGCTGGCATTGCGGGTGATGGCGATCTCTTCGGTATCGACGCCGAACATTTGCGCCAAGCGGCGACGTACGGTTTCGACACCGGGATCGAGCACGTTCCACATGTAGTAGGACGGGTTCATGTTCTCAATTTCGAGATAGCGGATCTCGGTATCCATGACCGTCTTGGGTGCAGGAGAGACGCCGCCATTGTTGAGGTTGATCATGTTGCGATCGACGGTGAACGCGTGGCGAACATTGAACCAGAAATCTTCGTCGCGAGCGACGGTGTCGGCCGGGCGGCCGGCGACTGCATTTGCAGCATTCTGGGCTTTTAATAAGGAACCGCTTTCGAGCGTGGCAAGCAGACCCGCGGAAGTACCAAAGAAACGTCGACGATCCATGACGTTAACGATATGCCTTTGGGGGGCAGAACGTCAAGTTTTAGGCGATTTTCGGGCAGTTTGGAAGGGAATCAGGGGTTGGTGGCGGCTATTTGCTCGGTGGTGGCCAGGAACTCGTCGACGGCTTTGCCGGTTTGTTTGAGGGATTCGAGGAGCGAATTTCGGGAGATGCGGCGGACGACTGGATCAAGTATGAAGCGCAGGCCGAAGGGGATATCGCGAGTAAGGCCGAGGGCTTCGACTTCGAGATAGACACCGCCGTCGCGTTCTTCAAAGCGCGTGATGCTGGCGAGACGCCAGATGTAGCCGTCGCCTTGATCGACGGGCAGGCGATGCTGATCGGCGCGACCGTAATTGTCGATTTGATGAATCTGGGTGGAAGTTGAGATGGCGTACCAGCGCTTGTCGCTGACTTGGGTGAAGGTTGCTTGGCAATCGGCTTCGACGGCGATCCGCAGGAGGAGGGTTTGATTCATCATGGTCACCGTCCAATGATCGAGGGAGGCGTTTTGTTCCAGGGTGTTTGAGCGAATGACGGTGGGCGAATAGTAATTTTTGTAGTGATTGTAGTTTCGGACGACGGCGATGACATCTTCGATGCGCGCGTCGGGGATGAAGGCGGCGCCGGTCCAATCGTGGATGAGCGCATCGGGGATCTTTTCGTTGGGCGAGTAGGTTTCGTCGGCGACGATCTCTCCGTTGTGGACACGTCTGCGGCGTTCGCTGGATTGATCAAGCCAAAGGAATCCGGTGGGTTTTTGAGCCTCTTTGGCAACGGTTGCTTCGGCGGTTGCCAAGTAGCGGTTCCACACCTGAATGCTGGCAGGGTTTAAAGTGGCCGCCTCCAGGCTTGAACAAAACACAACTACTAGGGCAGCGCGGCTCACATTTGTTGGACGCAATTCGATTCGTCAGGTGTCAGGGTTCAGCATCGGTATTAGAACGGGGGGAGATGTTCAGCTCTGCCATTATGGCGACTAGATGCTATTCGCTCGGCACCATGCACCCGGGAGGCCGCTTGCTTCATTCCCCCGTAGACGCAGGCCATGTGAGCCGTCAGCGCAAGTGAGATGTGGTCAAGGAACAGCGAGTGCGCTTCGTGGGGCTTATGCGGTTCAGTTTGCGAACCAAGCGGGGTTGGACGTTTTCGCG
>PMQB01000646.1 GCA_003169195.1 Bryobacterales bacterium | reverse complement strand
GTGGATGGCCGTCAGCGCGCCATCTGACCAAGCTTCGGTGGTCGAGAGTGGGAGATGACCAAACTCGCGGGCAAAGGCGCGGTCGTGGTTGCCGCGCACGGCTATGATTTGTGCACGCTCGGCGAGTTGGATGAGGGTTTCTTCGATATAGGCTCTTTCCGGCTCACAGGGGCGTGGGGCGTGAACGAGATCGCCAACGAAGACGATTCGCTCCGGTGATAGTTCGGCGCAGAGCTTGAGCAGTTTGTCGCGAGCGCGGAAATCGGCGAGCGGGCCGAGTTCGCCGCGACGGCGTTGCGCCCAACTGTAGCCGAGATGCAGATCAGCGACGAGGACGGTTTGCGAGTTGGGCAACCAAAGAGCGCCTGAGGGATGCGCCGTGATGCCGGGAAGTAATGGCGCGGTGGTGCTCAAGCTGATATTATCGCGCGACAGTTTAGCCTAGAAGTAGATGAAGCGCATTGCAATTGATATGGATGAAGTGATGGCCGATACGATGGCTCACTTCCTGGAGAAATATAACCAGAGCTTCGGCGTCGGCCTGAAGACGGAACACTTTCAAGGGCGGCATGTTTTTGAGGTGATTGACGAGGCGCACAAGCCGGAGGCGCGCGATTACTTTCAGCAGGAAGCTTTCTTTGCGACGATTCCGGTGATGCCGGGGAGTGCGGATGTGGTGAAGGCGCTGACAGAGCGCTATCAGGTTTTCATTACGACGGCGGCGATGGATGTGCCTTGTTCGTTTACGCCGAAGTTCGATTGGCTGCAGAGACACTTTCCGTTTATTCCGACGAGCAATATTGTGTTTTGCGGGGACAAGAGCATTATTCTGGCGGACTACCTGATTGACGACAATATTCGACACCTTGGCAACTTTCATGGTGAGGGGATTATCTATACGGCTCCGCATAATGTGAATGAGACGCGGTTTCGCCGGGTGAATAGCTGGGAAGATGTGCGCGCGATGTTTTTGAGTTAGTCCCACCTAAAAAGCGGGTATCAGAGAAATACCCGTAATAGGTGCCAGATCAGGCTGACGGAAGTTTTAGTGACGGAAGTTTTAGTCGAGGCCGCGGAGTTCGTAGCCGAGGGCTTGCATGCCGTTGATGATGCGCTGGCGGATGGCGGTGAGTTCGTCGGCGGTCATGGTGTGATCGAGGGCGCCGACTTTGAGGTGATAGGAAACGCTCTTTTGGCCTTGGGGTAATTGCGGACCGGCGTATTGGCGGACGAATTCGATCATAGCGAGATCGGAGGCGGCGAGGCGGGTGAGTTCGTCTTGCAGCTTGTCTACAGGCGTGCGCAGTTCGGTAACGAGCGATAGGTCAAATCCGCTGGTGGGGAACTTGCGGAGCGGCGTGTATTTAGGGACGCGGGTGGCGGCGAGCTGCAGACTTGCATCGACGTCTATGTCGAAAATCATGGCGCGGCCTTCGATGTTTTCGGCCTTGAGCAGCGAGGGGTGCAGTTCGAAGATGCGGCCGATGGATTGATCGCTCCAGAAGACTTCGGCGGTGCGCACGGGGTGTTCGAACGATTGCGCTTCGGCGGCACGCAGACGGACGCCGGGGAACAGACATTCGAGCACGCGCTTCATTTCGAAGAACTCTTGATCTTGGCCGTGGGCGCTGAAGAAGACGGCGGTGAGGTGCGTGATCTCGGTCGGCAAGCCAGTGCCATTGGGATGGATCTCGTTGCCGATTTCGAAGAGGCGGAACTCGGGGTAATAGCGAACGTTGGCGACGATGCTTTTGAACAAGCCAGGGAGCAGGCTGCGGCGCATGTGCGTGAGTTCGGACGCGATGGGGTTCTGGACGGAGATGTGTGCGGCGGGGTCGCCAGAGAAGCGCTGGATATCGGTTTCGGTGACGAAAGAATAGTTGTGCGCTTCGGTAAAGCCTTGGGCGGTGAGTTGTGCGCGCAGTTGGCGCAGATAGAGGCGCAGCGGATTCGCTGCGGGAACAGTGGAGGCGACAAGCGGCGGCGTGGGAGTGATGGAATCGTAGCCGACCATGCGGCCGATTTCTTCGACGAGATCGTCTTTCATCGAAACATCTTTGGTGGCGCGCCAAGTAGGAACCTGAACAGATAGGACAGCGGGCGCGGATTCGGTAACGGTGAAACCGAGCGCGGTGAGAAGGCGAGTGGTTTCGGCTTGCGACACGTCTTTGCCCAGCTTGCGCGTGAGGAAAGGCATGGGCATTTCGATCTGCTTTGTTTCAGCTTTCGGTCCGTGATTATCGACTACGCCACCAACGACGCGAACACCCGGAGAGACTTGCTGAAACAATTCGACGGCGCGCGCGAGGGCGCGAACGGTGTTCTCGGGATCGAGAGACTTCTCGAAACGCATGGAGGCGTCGGTGCGGATCTTGTGGCGCACAGAAGAGAGACGGAGATTGGAGGCTTGGAAGTTCCCGGCCTCGAATACGACGCGCGTGGTGGCGGCTGAGATNNGGTATAGGTTTCGCCATTGAGGGCGGGACAGAGTTCGCCCTCGAGAGCGGAGCGGACGAAGATGGTGTCGCCGTGAAGTTTGGCCGCGTCGTAGGCGTGGGTGGGCTGCGGCAACTCGGACATGATGAGGTTGCTCACGTCGACGATGTTGTTAATGGGATTTAGGCCGATGCTTTCGAGGCGCGCTTGCAGCCAGAGCGGCGAGGGGCCGACGGTGACGTTCTCAAAGACGAGAATGCTGAAACGCGGGCAAAGGGCGTAATCGGCGATCTGTACTTTGGTGGGCGAAGGACCGCTAGGCAGCAGATTGGGTTTGACTGGATCGATTAGATGCAGACCTGTGATAGCGGCAACTTCGCGGGCCATGCCGTAGTGTCCCCAAAGATCGGGGCGATGGGTGAGGCTCTTGTTATCGATCTCAATGACGAAATCGGGCGCGACGTTGGGCAAGGGATCGCCGGGGTGGAGAGATGGATCGAGTTCGAGCAGGCCGGCGTGATCGCGGCTGATGCCTAACTCAGCGGCGCTGGCGAGCATGCCTTCGCTGGTGACGCCTTCGATGGTGGCGCGGCCGATGAGCTTTTCACCGAGTTTAGTGCCTGGCGGAACCCAGGGCGCGAGCAGACCGGGTTGAGCGTTCCCTGCCCCGCAGACAACGTTGATCTGTTTGCCACCACCGATATCGGCCACCACGAGTTTGTTCTTGCCTTTGGGCAGAGGCGCGGTGCTGATGATGCGCGCGGCGATGACGGATGCGAAGTGCTCGCCGACCGGTTCGATGCCTTCGCATTCGGCGGTCTTCATGGTGATGAGGCGCTGCAATTCGGCGGGCTCTGTCTTGAGACCGGGGACTAACTCGCGCAGCCAGTTGTAGGAGAACTTCATGATTAGAACTGACTCAAGAAACGGAGATCGCCACCTTGCAGGTGACGGATGTCATCGATGCCATAGCGCATCATGGCGAGACGCGTTAGGCCAAGGCCGAAGGCGAAGCCGCCCCATTGTTCAGGATCGATGTTACTCATGCGAAGGACGTTCGGATGGACGAGTCCGCAAGGCAGCAGTTCGACCCAGCCGCTGTGTTTACAGACTGGGCAACCGACGCCATCGCAGATGAGGCAGCGGATATCGAGTTCGAAACCGGGTTCGACGAAGGGGAAATAACCGGGGCGCAGGCGGACGGTGACGTCGCGTTTGAAGATGCCGCTGAGCAGGGTCTTCATGAAGTAGATGAGATTGGCGACGGAGACATCGCGATCGATCATCATGCCTTCGACTTGGTAGAAGGTGTGTTCGTGAGAGGCGTCGACCTCTTCGTTGCGGAAGACGCGGCCGGGGGCGATCATGCGCAGAGGCGCTTTGAGAGAGCGCATGCCGCGCACTTGCACGGGGGATGTGTGAGTGCGGAGCAAGTGGCCGTTGGAGAGCCAGAAGGTGTCTTGCATGTCGCGCGCGGGGTGAGTGGGCGGAATGTTGAGCGCGTCGAAGTTATGCTCTTCGGTTTCGACTTCGGGACCGTATAAGACGGCGAAACCCATGGAGGTGAAGAGGTCTTCGATCTCAGACTGAATGAGCGTTATGGGATGAAGGGAACCGGGGCGGAGACCGGGCGCGGGGAGAGTGACGTCGATCCATTCGCCGGCCAGTTGTTCGGCTAGGGCGGCCTTTTCGAAGCGCTCCTTTTTGGCGGCATATTCCGCTTCGAGATCTTGCGTAACGGCGTTAAGGACTTTGCCGAGTTTCTTCTTTTCCTCGGGCGCGAGTTTGCCGAAGTCTTGGCGGATTTGGGCGAGGGTTCCTTTGCGGCCGAGGACTTCGATGCGGACTTCTTCCAAGGTCTCGAGCGAGCCGGCGGAAGCGAAGGCCGCAAGGGTAGAGCGGCGCAGATCTTCGAGTTGAGTTTCGAGCATTGCGGCGGGCACTTACTGCAGCTTGGCTCCCAGTTGTTCGAGGAATTCAACGAGATCCTGATGGCCTTTGAGCAGGGCCATGTCGAGCGGCGATTGGTTGTTATCGGCGCGCTGGTTGATATCGGCACCGTTGGCTACGAGAGTCTCGGCCATGGCGCGATTGCCTGATTGGGCGGCGGCATGAAGAGCGGTCCAACCACCTTCTTGCGTCGCGTTCGGTTTGGCGCCGCGTTTGAGAAGGAGATCAACGAGCTGCGTGTTGCCACCGGCTGCAGCGGCATGCAGCGGGGTGTTCTTCATTGAGTTAGTAGAGCGGCTGTCGACTTGTGCACCGCGATCGATCAAGACATTGGCGAGTTCGGCCCAATTAAAGAATGCCGCGAGATGTAGCGGAGTCCAACCATCGGTGCTGTGGGCTTCGAGCAGTTCGGGCGATTTATCAATGGCGGCAAGCACATCGGAGGCGTGGCCTGCGACACATAGGGTAAAGACATCGAGCTTCGGTTTGAGACCGAGGAGATAATCGGCGACTTTGGCTTGCCGATAATACTTCGACAAGAGGAACGCGGATTGGCCAGCTTCGTTGGTGGCGTCGAGCAAGGCGGGATTAGCCGCGAGGTCGGCGCGCACAGCATCGAGGTTACCGCTCTTGACGTGTTCGTGGAATGCTTTGACTTCGGGCATGGCTTAGGCTGCCGGGATGAAGACTTGCTCGGTCTTGTTGAGCTCCCAATCGAGGTGGTTGATATAGAAGAGCACGATATCGCGCGGGTATTTGCTTGAGAACTGATCAAACACGCTTTTCTGCCAGCCTTCCTTGAGATACTCTTCGGGCTTGAGATCTTTGTCGAAGAAGCCTTGTTCGTTGGGAATGCCGAGCGAGTTCAAGATGTCGGCGATCATGTCGAGGTGGGAGAGGAGGAGCACCTGCGACAGATCGGTCGCGAAATCTTCTTCGCCGGCTTCGAGGCGCGCCCAGAACTTGGGCTCGGCCTTACGCAAAGCTTCGGAGTTGAGTTTCACTAGCCGCGCACGGGCTTTGAAACGTTCGTAAACCTGATAGGTTTTCAGCTTCCCAATGGAGATGCCACACACGAGGTTATGAAAAACTTCAGGACCCAGCGCCTTGAAGACGCCACACATCTGCATCGTGAAAAGGTTAGCACAAACGAGGTTTTGGGCGGCTACGCTACAATTGGGAGTTTTGGGCTGTAACAGCCAAATCCATGAGCAATTTGATTGTTTTAGGCGCGCAGTGGGGGGACGAGGGCAAAGGCAAAATCGTCGACCTTTTTTCGGAGAAATTCCATGCCGTGGCGCGATATCAAGGCGGGCATAACGCCGGCCACACGGTGTATCTGGGCGAGCGCAAATTCGTCCTGAAGCTGATTCCGAGCGGCATCCTGCGGCCGGGCGTGCAGGCAGTGATCGGCAACGGCGTGGTGATTGACCCGAAGGCTTTGTTGGAGGAGATCCACGGGCTGGAGGGGATGGGCGTTGACGTGAAGGCGCAGTTGAAGATCAGCGATCGCGCGCACGTCATTTTTCCGTTTCACCGAACGCTGGAGAAGATTTCCGAAGGGCGCGAGAACCGGGTGGCGATTGGGACGACGTCGCGCGGGATTGGGCCTTGTTATGAAGACAAGGTGGCGCGGCGCGGGATTCGCGTGGCGGATTTTGTGGACAGCGATTTTCCGCAACTGTATCGCGCGCTGGCAGAAGACAAGCAATTGATTGCGACGGCGTTTCACCTGACGGACCGGGTGGACTTCGACGAGATTTTGGCGCAGTACAAGCAGTACGCCGATGAGATTCGGCCGCTGGTTTGCGATACGCAGCATTTGCTGAACAGCTTTATTCGCGCGGGTAAGAGCGTGTTGTTTGAAGGCGCGCAGGGGACGATGCTGGATATTGATTTCGGCACCTATCCGTTTGTGACGAGTTCGAGTGCGACGGCGGGTGGCGCTTGTACGGGCACAGGTGTGGCGCCGAATAAGATTGACGGGATTGTGGGCGTTTCGAAAGCTTACATTACGCGCGTGGGCGCGGGACCGTTTCCATCGGAAGATTTGACGGAGATGGGTGAAGAGATCCGGCGGCGCGGGAATGAGTTTGGATCGGTAACGGGACGACCGCGGCGGTGTGGCTGGTTCGATGTGCCGCTGTTGAAATACACGGCTGAGGTGAACGGCTTCGACAGTTTGATTATTACGAAGCTGGATGTGCTGGACGAATTGAAAGAGATTCCGGTGTGCGTGGCGTATGAAGTAGACGGCAAGGTGGTGCATGAGATGCCGGCGAGTACGCGACGGATGGAACTGGTGAAGCCGGTGTTTGAGAGGTTGCCGGGTTGGCAGACGAAGACGCAAGGTGTGGCGCAGTTGGAGAAGTTGCCTAAGGCAGCGCAGAACTACCTGAAGTTTTTGGAAGAGCGAACGGGCGTGGAGATTGGCAGTGTTTCCAATGGACCGGAGCGGAATGAAACGATGATTATTCCGGGCTCGAAGTTGGAGAAGTTGCTGCGGTAGGGGGCTTCTGCCCTGCTGCAGGTTGCGTGCATCGATTGACTTGGCCAATACTGGGACGTGGACTACGAATTCAGCATTGAGCTCTGCGAAAAGGAACTGATCCATTTGCGAGAGATGCAGGCTTTGATGCGAGCGCACGTAGATACGCACGATGCGTCTTTCAGCGCAGTAGGTGGCCGGATGGATCGCATTGAAACAAACCTGGAGCGGATTGAAGTGACGGTCGGGCAAGTTGCGGAAATGCAGAAGGTCACAGAACAGAAGCTGCAGGGTTTGATTGATACGTTGGCGCGCGAGCATTCCAATGGTGGGTCGGGGAAGTAGCGCCCCAACCAGACACACTTCGGGTTTCGGCGTGAAGAGTTGCATGGTGATGGTGAAGCGAAAAGCGAGGCCGCGTATGACGCCGCCCCACTTAAGCGGCGGGTTTCGCCATTCCTTCGGTCATGAAGGCGATGTATTTTTCCTGATTGAACTCGGAGTAGGAACCAGATATGAAGTACTCGGCATTCTGGCGCTTGACGAAGAGTTCCATTTCCTCAATTGAAAAAACGAACCCAAACTTGGCCGGATGGAAGGGCAAGTTGCGTCTGGTT
>PMQB01000250.1 GCA_003169195.1 Bryobacterales bacterium | reverse complement strand
CAACACTTCCAGCGCGTCACGGCTACCCAGATGTTGAGCGTAGGGATTTGATGCGGTTGCCATTCATTTGCTATTGTCCACCAGTTTCTTTTTCGTTGAGGGTTTTCTTTTGGCGGGCGACNNTCGTGGCCGATGGCGGCGGCGGGTTTGGTGCCGTTGCCGAAGCCGTAGAAGGCCCACTGGCCGTCTGGCTTTTTGACATGGGCTTCGATGTCGAGGAGGTCGCCTTGGTAGTGGCCGGATTTGTTGATGGAGCCTTGGTTGTGCGAACTGCGGATCTCGAGGATGAAGACGGTGCTAGCGGGCCACGTGCCGGTGGAGACGAAGGTTTTGTAGGAGGCGGGAGAGACGAAGACGTTGTCGAATTTGGGGTCGGGGTTTTCGGTGGTGGAGCTATAGGACATGCCGAGGCCGGAGGTGAGCCAGACCCAGTCGCGGTAGTTGGCTGGGAAGTCCAGTTCGCCTTTAGTGGTGAAGTGAAGGGTGTCTGGATCGGAAGATCGGCCGGTGAGTGCGACGGCCGCTAGGAGCAAGATGCCGATGGCGAACCATTTGGAAGGCATACGTGATTAATAGCACGGATGCTGGCCCTTGATTTTCCTTGGTTACACGGAGTCATAAAGGGTGAGCACGCTCGGGAGTCACAGTGAAATGAAGCGAAAGTACTGAGTACCGTAAACATTTCGAAAGCAAAAAGCAAAACGATTCGCGGTTGCGTGGAAGGACCTGTGGGTAGGGCGGAGGAAACCCCGCCCATGGGCCATCCGGCAATCACGAATCGTTTCTTTGTTCAAGCGAACGAAACTTCTCTCGTTCGCCTGCTATTTCAATTGCGGTTAATGCTTGCTCACGAGTAGCTGAGGAGCGAATATTTGCTCCAAAAGCTGATTAAGGCTCTGGCCGAGAGGGTTATTCAGGACGTCGTCTAAATTGAAGTTGCCCGTGGTAGCAGCTCCCTTCACTCCAACATAGTCGCCGCCGTAAACGGCCTGCGACGCGCTGCTGCCATCAACGCTGTTGTACCACACGTTGTTGTTGTCTCCGCCTTCTGCGATGCCAACGAGGACGCCGCCGTTGATTAGATTGAACTCAACAAAATTGGAGTTGCCAGAGGTTAAATCTGGAGAAGCGTAGCTGGGGCACGCGCTATCGAGATGGATGCCCGAATTGAGTGTGCCTGTGGCTGACGGGTTGACGATGTTACCGCTGATGGTGTTGAAATTGCTGCAGACATCAATGCCGTCAGCGAAAGCAGTCAACGTGCTGTTGTATGCGAATTGGTAGTTTGTCCCTGAGACGGTGTTACTGGTAATCGTGTTGTGGTCCGCAGTGCCGTTTGCATTACCCGGCGCAGGTTCGGCAGTATCCGATTGAATGACTATGGGTGCATCTACGACGGTGACTACGTTCTCACTAATGGTAAGACCATTTGAAGCATCGTCATAGATTCCAAAGCTCGGGGCCGGGACCGACGATTTGATATTGTGCACTGTGTTGTTGCAGATTGAACCAGCAGCATTTTGGAAGTAAATCCCTGCGGGATACGTTTGAAGTGCTCCGAGATATGATTGTGCAACCCAGTTTCCAGTGATTTGCACCGTGGTGCTGGCACCGTCAACAATGATGCCGGCTGATTGGAAATCGACCACTGCATTATTCGAGATGGCCACGTTGGCCGAGCCGGTTGTGCCGCCGCTTTCGACCAAAATGCCATAACCAGATTCAACATTGCCGGCATCTGCCGGAACAAATTCTTCGGTGACCTGATTGTTGGTGATCGTACCGGAAGCATTTTGATAATAGATACCCATAACGTGGTCGGTGGTGAGAGTCGAACTCAAATTCGTACCCGGTCCCTCGACAACGATGTTACTAATGTTTACGTTGCATTTGCCCACGGCTGCGATCTGCGCGGCCACCGGGTTGCCGTCCTTTTGTAGAGACGCCGCGAACGGATAAAGCGGGTTTCCGCCGGGAAAAGTCGTGTAACCAAAGTTGGACGGGATCGTTACAGTAGGATAAGTCCATGTGGTGCCGTTCTTCACGGGAAAGCCGACTAGGGAAAGTGACTTGGTGATTAGCACTTGTTCAGCATAAACGTCCCCAGGATTCCCGGGACAGACAACGATAGTGGCACCAGCAGGCACTAAGTTCACTGCATTCTGAAGGCCGACGTAATAATTCACCGAGGTAACACAACTGAGCTCGCTACCCACCGGCCTCACTGCGTACTGCGCTTGGGGAACCGGTGCTGGGATGCACTGATAGGTTGGAAACGCCTTTTGGATACAACCAAACCAATCAAAAAGGCCACCTGCATTCATGGTGAAGGCGGAGACAAGCAATAAAGATATTGATCTAAACTTCAATTTTAATCCTCCTTGAGCGATAGAAGCTACTGCTAGTCAATCTAACGCAGGGGACGCATGGGCGAAAGTCCTAGCGGTCATAAGGACTGTAATACAGTCATACGGATTTCGCTTGCAATTTCAACGAGATTCGTGCGGTCTGGGCGCGCTGAAAAAGCGATGATAATTTCCTTGAGAGCAATGTCGCGGTGCAGCACTCTTTTGGGGAATGGCCTCGACGATTCTCTCCTCACTCGGCGAGGCGGTCCTGCATAGCAACTCGCTGGCGACGATCACGGATAACTGGGTGGTGGTGCGGAGGGCAGAATCGCGGGCGCAGGTGGTGATGGCCATCGACAGCATTTCGGCCGTGAAAACATTCAAAACAACCCATTTTAATTACCTGGCGTGCGCGCTGGGTTGTTTGGTGATCGCGCTGGCAACGCTTTGCTCAAAAGAAGCCGACGGCGCTACGGTGCCCTTCGCGTTGGCGGGAACCTTGCTGCTGATCGGAGCACAAGTCACACGCCAAGCGTCGCTCGCTTTTCTGGTGGACGCCGACATCATTCAGACTGCCTACGGAACGTTGAGTGAGGCGGCGACGTTGGTGGTCACGTTGCAATTGGCACGCGGACGGCGGCGGCGCGGCGAGCATGACTATTTCTCTTGGCTGCGTGCGTATATTGCCCTATTAGTTTGAATTTCTTTGGCAGACGGGCATATACTAATGCTCGAATGTTGCGAGCGACCTTCCTTTTCTCCGTAACCCTTTTGACATGTGCGAGTCTGCCTGCGGCCGAGCGAATTCTGGTGCATGGCCATCGCGGTGCGCGGGCGCGCCGACCCGAAAGTACGATTCCTGCGTTCAAGTTTGCGATTGCGGCTGGTGTAGACGCATTGGAATCGGATATGGCGGTGACGCGGGATGGGGTGATTGTGATGTCGCACGATCCGGTGCTGCAGCCGCCGGTTTGTACTGGTCCAGCGCCCAGCGCGGTCATCCATCTGTTAAGCCTGACGCAGGTAAAACAGTGGGATTGTGGGGGAACCCGCAATCCTAAATTCCCTAACCAACAGCCAGTGGCTGGGGAACGTATGCCCACGTTGGATGAATTGTTGGACCTCGCGCCGTTAGGTCAGTTTGATTTCAATATAGAAACCAAGAGCTTTCCCGATAAGCCTGAACTCACACCTGATCCCGAAACGTTTTCGTTCATGGTGCTGCAGAAGATTCGGCAACACAAAGTAGAACAGCGGGTGATTTTGCAATCTTTCGATTTCCGAACGTTGCGGGCAATGCACAGGTTAGACAGGTCAATCCGGCTGGCGGCGTTGACGGAGAACGATCCGCGTGATTTTGTCACGATTGCGAAAGAGGCAAATGCCGGGATTATTTCGCCGCACTATAACTTAGTGACTCCCGAGAAAGTGAAGGCGGCCCATGACGCTGGATTGCAGGTGGTGGTTTGGACTGCGAATACGCCGGATATTTGGGACAAGCTGATTGCGGCCAAGGTGGACGCGATAATTTCGGACGATCCGGGCGAACTCATTCAGTATTTAAAGAGTAAAGGCCTGCATTAAGAATTTGCGCGGGTGGCGGAGCCCAAGCGGTACCATGAAATAGTCATTCGCCGGTCCGTTGTTGCCGCTACGAGGCAAGCCTCCCAGTTCTCCGTTGCCTAACGGAGAGACTCCAATCATCGAGAATCATCCCAAATTACCGGAGATTGTTCATGCCAGCACTCACTACCTCAACCGAGACTGGGTCTCGCCAGCCCGAGATTGCCCTTTATGAGAATCCGCCGAAAGTCTTGATCGTGGAAGACGAGGCGATCATCGCGTTAGATATCGAAAGGCAACTGATCCAAGCCGGGTTTGTTGTTTCGGGCAAGGCGCAGACTGCTTCGCAATCTTTTCGCCAGATTGAGCGAGACAGCCCGGATATTGTGTTGATGGATATCCGGCTCAAAGGGGAGATGGATGGCGTACAAGCAGCCGATACCATTCGCAAACGTTATGCGCTCCCGGTGATTTATTTGACAGCGCACTCCGACAACGCGACGCTGGATCGCGCACGGGCCACGCAGCCATACGGTTTTCTGGTGAAGCCACTGGCCAACACCAATATTAAGGCCACGATCACGATGGCGATCGCTAAGCACCAAGGGGAGAGAGAGGTAGAGAGCAATCGAAAGCTTTTGACCACCCTGCTGCATGGCCTGGCGGATGCGGTGTTGGTGGCGCACCCGTTTGGTGAAACGCTATTCCTCAATCGCACGGCAGAAGAAATTACGGGCTGGCATGCTAATGATGTGGTGGGTAAGAGCGTTTTCGAAGTGATTCCGCTGCATGATCAGGACGGGTGCGAAGTGTTGCCACGCTTGTTTCGCCAGATTGTTAACACAGCTGCGCCGGTTCCAATTGGACGTGATTGCAAGCTAATCCGCAAAGACGGCAAACTCATTCCGGTAACGGGACAAGTGTCTGCCATGCTCTTGGACAACCGGATTGCAGGTATCTTCATAGCCCTACAAAATGCCACAGCGCAGCAGCACGAAAGTCTGCGGCACGGACAAGAGAGGCAGATCTTTGTAGCGAGCGAGATTGCGCAGAGTGTGGCGCGAGAATTTTTCGCGTTGTTTGATCTGATTGAACATTCCACGGATGGCGGCCAACCGAAGCAAGGCGCACCCGGAGACATAGCCTTGATCCGAAAAGCAACCGGGATCGGCAAAGGCATGGCAACTCAGTTGCTGGAGTTCAAGGAAGGGTTTGGATCGGCCCATCTGGTGAACGTCAAGCAGCGGTTGCTTTCGTCAAAGGCGCTGTTGCAAGGCGTGTGCGGCGATAAAGTTAAGCTGCAGGTTTCAAATCTTCCCGATGTGGGGTACGTGCTATGCACCGGTAGCCACTTCGAGCAAATGTTAGTGAACTTGGTGATGGAGGGAAGGCAGCGTCTGGAAGGACGCGGCAACCTGATCTTGGGGGCTTGCGTTCACAAAGAAGCAGACCGCACGTGGCGCTACGATTCGTATGTTCGGATTTTCTTACGAGCCGAACGAGAACAGATTAACGAGCCTGCCTTTGATGAAACGTTGACGTTTGGAACGGAACGGCCGGAGTTAAGTTTGGCGCTCGTGCGAGCGATTGTGACTGCTTCGGAGGGATTTACTCGGGTGCAGGAACCCGATGACGCAATGTTCATCTTGGAAGTGTTTCTGCCGCGGCAAGAATCGCGGATTGTGGCCACTGCCGCGAGCAACGAATATGCGAAGGTCTTAATGAGCGTGAGCTTGCTATCCACTTTAAACGAGACGCTCAAGAGCTCCTTACAGGAGGATGTTCTGGTTTTGGAGGCGGGCGATGCGGAAGAGGCGGCGTGGATATCCGAGATGTTTGAAGGCGATATCGATTTGGTGATCTTCCATCAAAGCGGTGATACGCAAGAATCCGAAGAGAGGGCGAGGCAGCGGATCCGCGCGCGCCGTCCGGGCATTTCGTATCTACAACTCAGTGCTGCCGATGATGTTTTGAATCGGCGCGCTGAATTTGTGCAGTTTGTGACGGACGTTCTGAATGCGAAGACGGGCGGAACGATGGCCACGCATAGTTGATCGAGCTCTTATCTATTGCGATTCGGGGTGGTTCCAATCGGACCAGTTCAGGTTGCGCATATCGCCTATGTTTTCAAACGAACGGTGCATTGCTAAAGATAGGGATAGCGATTGCGGAGTGTGTCCTTTTTTCGCAAGGTGTAAGTACATGAATAATTGTTCGCGGTAATCAGGATGCGCGCAATTGTTGATGAGCAACTGTGCCCGTTCATGAGGATCGCGACCGCGAAGATCGGCTACGCCGTGTTCGGTGACGACGATTTGGACGGAGTGTTCGCTGTGATCGGTATGCGAGACCAAGGGCACGATGGTGGAAATTTTGCCGCCCTTCTGCGTTGAGGGGCAACTGAAGATGGACATATAGGCGTTACGCGTGAAATCGCCAGAACCGCCAATGCCGTTCATCATCTGACGGCCCAGCACGTGGGTGGAATTGACGTTGCCGAATATGTCAATCTCAATGGCGGTGTTCATGGAGATGACACCTAATCGCCGCACCAATTCCGGGTGGTTGGTGATTTCTTGCGGGCGCAGAATCATGCGGGGGCGAAAGAACTCCAGGTTTTCGGCAAAGCGTTTCGAAGTTTGTGGACTGAGCGTGAGGGCGCAGGTGGAGGCAAACAAGCAGCGTTCCGCTTCGAGCAGCGAGATGACGGAATCCTGCACGACCTCTGTATACATCTCGAAGGCCGGCATCTCCGGATTTTCACCGAGGGCTGCCAGAACAGAGTTGGCGATGTCGCCGACACCGGATTGCAGTGGTAGAAAATCTTCTGGTAAGCGGCCGGCGTGGATCTCTGAGACGAGGAAATTGGAAACATTGCAGCCGATTTGATTGGTGATGGCGTTCCGTTCGCCGAATCCTTCGCACTCGTCATCCAGATCGGTGAGCACTACTCCGGCAATTTTCGAAGGTGGCACAACCACGATAGGAGAGCCCACGCGATCGCGCGCGGTATAGATAGGAAGTTCGCGGCGGGTGGGCGGATCTTCGGGCTCGAAAATATCATGCATGCCCAGCAGGTTGGGCGCATGCCGCCGATTCAACTCGATGAGAATCTTGTCGGCACGATTCAGGAATGTGGGGCTAGCGCCGACGGATGTACTCAAAACAATGCCGCCACCCGCTGTGATATCGCAGGCTTCGACGACAGCCCAATGGAGGGGGCCTAACGAGCCGTAGCGGACCATCTGCGGCAGCATTGATAGGTGCATGTCGACAAAACGCACGGTACCCGCATTGATCTGCGCGCGCAAGCCTGGATCAGACTGATAAGGAGTGCGGAAAGAGATGGCCTTTGCTTTGGCAAGCGCGCCATCTAAGGAATGGCCAGTGGACGCACCGGTTAAAACGCCCACTTGGAAGGGACGTCCAGCTTGATGCTCGCGCTCGGCTCGACCCGCCAAGGCGAGCGGGATGGCTTTCGCTGCGCCTGCGGCGGTGAAGCCGCTGAATCCAATGTTCTGCCCATTATGAATGAGGGCCGCCGCTTCTTGGGCAGTCAAGACTGCAAATGGAGATGCCATAGATCAAAAACCTTTTTCAACCAGAGTCATAAGGAGAGAGCGCGCGGCGGCGGCTGGTGTGAGCTTGTTGTTGCGCACGGCGTCTTCCAACAGGGGCAAGCGTGCGGCCACGGCGGGAGTTGCTTGAAACAACTGCGTTAATCCGTCGGAGATCAGTTCTCTCATCCACTCTAAAGCTTGCTGTTTGCGGCGTGTGGCTAGATAGCCATTTGCTTCCAAGCGCGTGCGATGTTCTAAAACAATCCGCCAAACTTCGGCGATGCCTTTGCCTGTTAATGAAGAAATTGTGAGTACCGGCGGGGTCCAACCGTCAGGCGTGGCAGGAAACAAATGCAGGGCGTTGGCATAACAGGCTCGCGCGGTTTCGGCTTTAGCCACGTTGTCGCCATCGGCTTTGTTGATGACCATGCAGTCGATCATTTCGAGAATGCCGCGCTTGNNTCATGCCTTGCAGTTCGTCGCCCGCGCCGGCCAGCATGATGAGCAGAAAGAAATCGGTCATGGAGCGAACAGCTGTTTCGGACTGGCCGACGCCAATGGTTTCCACCAGAATGTTTTGATAACCGGCCGCTTCGCAAAGCAGAATGGTTTCGCGGGTGCGACGGCCGACGCCGCCCAGATGGCCGCGCGCAGGAGAAGTTCGAATGAAAGCGCTTTGATCGACGGAGAGACGCTCCATGCGGGTACGGTCGCCGAGGATACTGCCGCCTGAGATTGGACTGGATGGATCAACGCTAAGCACGGCCACTTTTTCGCGGCAGTCTTGGATTAGATGCATGCCTAAGGCATCGATGAAGGTGCTCTTCCCTGCCCCTGGGACACCGGTGATGCCAACACGCCGCGCCTTTCCTGTTTTGGGCAGAACGGCAGCGAGCAGATCCTCGGCAAGGTACTGATCCTTAGGTAAGATGCTTTCGACTACGGTGATGGCGCGCGCTAAGACACTGCGCTCGCCGCCGAGAATGCCGTCCACATATTGCTGCAGAGACAGCTTGGTGGTGCGCGCTTTACGGAACGTTTGCGCCACTCAACTGGTCCGTCAACGCTTTGAGAATGGTTTGCGCGGAAATCGGAATCACGGTACCGGGACCGAAGACGCCAGAGACACCCGCGGCATACAGGAAGTCATAATCTTGCGGAGGGACAACGCCGCCCACATAGACAAGAATATCTCCGCGCCCTGCTTTCGCCAATTCGGCGATCACTTCGGGAACAAGAGTTTTGTGGCCGCCGGCGAGAGTGGAGATGCCGAGGATGTGTACGTCGTTCTCAACGGCCATTAGCGCCACTTCGCGCGGAGTTTGGAAGAGCGGACCAACATCGACGTCAAAACCGACGTCGGCAAACGCGGTGGCGATGACCTTTGCTCCGCGGTCGTGACCGTCTTGGCCCATTTTGGCGACTAACAGACGAGGACGCCGCCCTTCCGCCTTCTCGAACTCCTGCGCCATGGTGCGCGCTTTCTGGAACTCAGCGTCGTCTTTACTCTCAGAAGAGTACACACCAGATATTGTACGGATAGGCGCTTTGTATCTTCCGAATACTTTCTCCAGCGCGTCGGAAATTTCGCCAAGAGTGGCACGAACACGAGCCGCATTGACGGACAGTTCGAGCAAATTGCCGTTTTTTTCAGCGGCCGCTTTGGTGAGAGCGTTGAGGGCTTCGTTTACCGCTTTTTGATCGCGCGCCGCTCGGACGGCTGCTAATCGTTTGAGCTGGCTTTCGCGCACGGTTTTGTTGTCAATGCGCAGGACATCGATTTGCTCTTCGTGATCGGCTTTATATTTGTTGATGCCCACGATGACTTCGCGGCCGGAATCAATGTGGGCTTGACGCCGGGCGGAGGCTTCTTCGATGCGCAGTTTGGGCAGGCCCGTCTCAATTGCCTTTGTCATGCCGCCCAAGCTTTCTACTTCCTGGATGTGGTGCCACGCGCGGTGCATGAGTTCGTGGGTGAGGGTTTCGAGGTAATAGCTGCCGGCCCAGGGATCGACCACTTTGGTGATGCCGGTTTCTTCCTGCAAATAGATTTGCGTATTGCGGGCGATGCGCGCAGAGAAATCTGTGGGCAGCGCGATGGCTTCGTCTAAGGCGTTGGTATGCAGAGATTGCGTGTGGCCCAGCGTGGCCGCCAATGCTTCGATACAGGTGCGCGGCACGTTGTTGAAAACGTCCTGCGCCGTTAAGCTCCAGCCGGAAGTTTGCGAATGGGTGCGGAGCGCCATGGATTTGGCATTCTTCGGATGGAAACCTTTGATCAGCTTTGCCCAAAGAATGCGTGCGGCGCGGAGCTTGGCGATCTCCATGAAGTGATTCATGCCAATGGCCCANNGTGGCGCCGGCTTCCTGCATGTGATAGCCGCTAATGGAAATGCAGTTGAACTTCGGCATGCGCTGTGAGCAATAACGGAAGATATCGCCAATGATGTGCATGGAAGGCGCGGGCGGATAGATATAGGTATTGCGCACCATGAACTCTTTAAGGATGTCGTTTTGGATGGTTCCGCTAAGGTGTTCAGGAGCCACGCCTTGTTCTTCGGCCGCCACGATATAGAAGGCCATGATAGGCAGTACCGCGCCGTTCATGGTCATGGAGACGGACATCTGGTCGAGCGGAATCTGGTCGAAGAGGATCTTCATATCTTCGACAGAATCAATGGCCACACCTGCTGCGCCCACGTCTCCGGTAACACGTTCGTTGTCGGAATCGTAGC
>PMQB01000410.1:21598-22134 GCA_003169195.1 Bryobacterales bacterium | reverse complement strand
GAAACGGTGGTGCTCACTCACGCGCCCGTGCACAGCCAACTCCAACTGCGCTCGCTTACCGCGCAAACTGCCCTGCGCCCGTTCTGCCAACTGGCGGGGCGACTCCTTTCCTTCGATGATTCCTTCAATGACGCTGCGGCCCGTGCCTCCTAAAATGTGGCTCACCACCGTGTCCAACTTGATCGAAGCGTCCTCCAAAACTTTGTGAATGCGATTCAGGATACGGTTCATCTCTTCGCTCAACTTCACCCGGTAGCGGGTTAAATCGCGCAACGCGCGCGTCTCCTGCGGCGGCACGAAGCTGCCAGCCACCAGTCCATGCGCCAACAACTCGGCCAGCCAGTGGCTATCTCGCTTATCCGTCTTCTTGCCCGGCAGCGCCTTCACCTGGAACGGATTGGCCAACACTAACTGAAAGTCATTCTCCAGCGCATACCAAACCGGCTTCCAGTACACGCCCGTCGATTCCATCACCACGTGCGTCACCTTTTGCGAACTCAACCAGTTGCCTAAAGCCGTCAGCGCCTTCTGATGCG
>PMQB01000410.1:13659-21574 GCA_003169195.1 Bryobacterales bacterium | reverse complement strand
GCTCTCCACCTTGGTTTCCGGTCTACCGGCTGGAGCTTGCTTCGCAAGCATGCGGCGAAGGCGACACTGCGTTGTACCAAAAACTTCAGCGTCCGACCAGATTCACAAACGGGCTCCTTTGAAGGCCCAGACCGAGATCGGCTTTGGGTCGCCCCGGCAGACACTTCCAGCATCCCTCTTCTCTCTCCTGTTTTCATCCCTCGTTGCGGCGGCCGGAACGGCCGTCGTGGGGGAGTCACAACTTTTGGAAAAATTCTTTCTCCCCTCTTTTCAATCACTTGACTGATTTTTTCTTGATGGTCGCGAACTCGGCCGTTCCAAACTTATTTCAGGTTTTCGAAAATGTTCTCCAATAACGGCTACGACGTGATCGACCAGATCGACAAAACAATAACAACTGAAAATACAGACCCGGCCGCCGCGCCGCCTGAAGTTGACAATCAAGAAGCCCCGCCTAAAAAGCGCACCTGCGGCCGATGCGGATCCACCAGTGATGCCCGCCAAATTCGTTGGGAGCCAGCGGAACTACGTGCTACGCTCATCCTAATGGGGGAGAACGCGTCCAGGGGCGCTCATAACAGCCTAGGCATCGTCCTTGCACTTTTCATCATTTCCCTATCAGCGGCTGTCGCGAATGCGCAAGGGCCTGTTATTTCAAACGTAACTGTCGACAGCAAAACCTATTCGACCGCTCGAATACAGTGGATAAGTAGTATAGCGACGGGGATTGCGCGAGTGCAGTACGACTCCCTCACTTCCACTCTGCCGTTTGCGAATTCTACGCAACTCAAAGGATCATCAACTGCTAACACCGTCCAGGGTTATACCTTGGGTGGACTCGCACCCGCTACTACTTATTATTTCGTGGCGTGCTCAACGGCTAACAGTATCGAGACATGCAGCAGCGTGTACTCGTTTACGACGGCGGCGGCACCCGCTGGTTGGCCCACAATTATCCCAACTCCCACACTTCCCACCGTTTCCCCGCTTCCGGCAATGCCGACGGTCACGACCACCTACACGGTCGGCTCTAACTGCAACGACCCAGTCACCGGGTTGCAAGCATATATCAATACGGCTGCGGCCGCAGGCCTGAGCACAAACCAAGCTATCCTCATTCCGCCGAGTGATACGTGTATTGGCAACTACGCTTTACCCGTCAACACGGGAACTGGCTGGATTGTGATTCGCACAGCAGCGCCAGATTCGAGCTTGCCGCCTGAAGGTGTGCGGATAGACTCGACTTACGCTAGTGTGATGCCTACGGTTTCGGCTTTAGCGGCATACGGGAATGTCTTAAGCGGATGCTTTTACGTGAATAGCACCACTTCAAATTGGCGTTTCGTAGGATTGCAGTGGACCGCGCAAACAGGTCAACACGATCTAATGGGCATGATATATGGTCAAACCACCAACATGATATTTGATAGAAACATTTTCTTCGCAAACGGAGGAAACGGCGATTATATTTCGCCGGCGGCCATCATAGCGAACGGCGTCAATACGTGGATTTCTAACAATTACATAAATGTGATTGTGCCAGGGAGTTTGGCCGTTGCGATTGATATGACGGCAGCTCAAGGTATGTTGATCGACAACAATTACATCGACGCTCCCGGTATTAGCGTATTTGCCCAAGAAAACGCGCTCACTGGAGCTAATGCGCCACAGGGCAGCAACTATCAAATCTCGCGCAATTTATTTGCTTGGAATCCAGCATACATAAACAACAGCATTACACGGCAACACATTGAATGGAAGGCTGGCAACCTGATTTTAATAAACGGTAATACCTTCACATCGGAGTGGAACGGCGGCAACACAGGGTCGTACTCGAATGCAATCGAGCTAACCCCTAGAAACGGCAACGGCACGAAGAGTTTCTCGAATTCTTTCGCCGACATTACAATAACCAACAATTCGTTTTATCAAGTCCCTGGCGGGATTCAGTTATGGGGCGGCGAGAACAATGAGGTCGTCGTCGACGTGCCAGCCACTCAAAGAGTACTCATTCAGAACAATCTGTTTCACGACGTAAACGGCTTTTACGCTAAAACTGGATTCACCGCCGTTGGCTGCTTTCTCTCTCTTGCCTACGCTTTAGAGGGCCTCACTGTAAACCACAACACCATGTTGGGAAATCGCGGCGCTATTCCGGTCATTTTTGCCTGGAATGGCGGACCAGGGGCCAGTATCCGATTCACGAACAACATCCTCACTGCTACCGGGCAGGGGGGGCTTGCTAATCTTCTGTGGGGGGCCGACACAGCGGATCAGTTACCGGCCGCTGTTACTTCTCAGGCCACGCCAGTTCCGCTTTGGCACGGAATAGCAACGGCATCTCCAAACACAGATCCGGCATCTTTTTTTACCAACAACGTAATTGTGCCGGGAGTAACAGATACCTCTGTAGATGCTAATTACTCTAACCCGGCTTACGCTTACACGCCAGCTAATTGCACTTCCTATTGGTCGGCGTTAGCTAGGAATTATTGCGCTGGTAACAGCGGAACGACTACGGCGAACGCTGTTCTGCAATCGCTCGGACTCTTCGGTCCAATTACCAACTTGACCGGCTACGCAGCCGTTGCGAATTGGCGGCTGCGGTCCACCTCGACCTATATCAGCGGCGCACGCTACACCACAGACGGCCTGGATGCTGGCGCGAACATCGATCAGATTGAAGCCGCACAAGGTGTGGTATCGAACGTCCACACGTTCCCTACATCAATGGGACCGACGATTGGCTTCCTTGCGCCCGATTCGTTCTCGTGCAGTATTGACGTGGACCCTTCCAGCGATAGTGGCAACTTCACCCCCGGCGTGTTCTCTCGCGTCTCTGGTAACGCTGTCTCTGGTAACGGTGCCCAGCGTGCCGAACAGAATGTTTTGCTTACTGGATTGACGGCGCACGCTCAATACACTCTGCGGGTAAATTGCAGCAGCCAGCAGCCGACAATTACGCTTCAGCTACCCTAGGCCGAATGGAACAATTATCGGCGGACATTGAGCGCATGCCAATCACTGTAATCACATCATCTCGGACTACGAGAATTCTAGGGGCGTTAATTTGTGCAATTTTTCTCTCAATCAGCGTTGCTACTTTACTCACCGCGCGGCCCCAAACCGACGAAGCTGTCTACGCTAATCCCGGATATAACCTCCTTTATAACGGCCGCATGGGGACTACTCTCTACGAACTCCGCGGCTACATGCCATTGTCCATGACAGAGCGAACGTTTTGGCAGCCGCCCCTATATTTCTTGATAACCGCTGCCTGGTATAGATTGGCGGGGTTCGGCCTCTTTCAAGTACGCATTTTATCCGTTCTTTTTGGATTGCTGGCGATCTATTCATGGTTCATGATCGGCCGGTGTCTGTCCGGATCGTCTATTCTCGCGCTGCTGATGTCCAGCCTGGTATCGATCGACTATTTTTTTGTGCTCGGGGCGTCCCAGGGGCGCATGGATATGATGTGCGCTGCTCTCGGCGTCGCTGCGATCGCTGTTTATTTGCGCCTTCGTGTGCGATCTTTTCCTAGCGCTATCTTTTGGAGCCACGCTCTTGCCACTATGTCGGTACTTACCCATCCGGTTGGAGTAGGTTATTGGCTGGGTCTGATGTTACTGATTGTTTACTTCGACCGCCGCGCACTCTCATTCAAAATTCTTCTATTGGCGGCGGCGCCCTGTTTGCTAGGTGCGGCGGGGTGGGGGCTGTATATTGCGCAGGATCCCATCGCGTTCGTTACGCAAATGCGCCGAAGTCTCGAGCTAAACAAATATTCATTCGAGATGCCTAATCTGTCGAGCATAGGTTTTATTCGCAATCTTCAGTTGGAGTTGCGGTTTAGGTACTTAGGCCCGTTCGGCTTCGGGCCCGGCTTAGGTCTGGTGCAAAGGGCAAAGACGCTGGTCCTTATCGCCTATGTAGTAGGAGTCGTCGGCACTTTCCTACTGTCAAGGTCAAGGGAACGGCGTAACACTATCGTTCTGCCAGCGCTGGCCGTAGTCGCGATCCTCTATCTCGCCTTGGTATCACCATCGAAGTTTGTTTACTACCTGCCACATACGACCATGTTCATGGCCGCTTGTCTGGCAGCATTTCTTTACTATCTGAAGCTGTCGGCTAGGAGAAAACAGATTGTACTGGCGGCGGCTTTAACGCTCGTTGGTGGCATTCAAATGGGCGGATTGTTATATCGTGTTCATCAAAACCCCTACGGGCATAGCTTTGTTCCTGCCGTTGCGTCCATCGTCCATAATTCCGCGCCTGGCACCGTCGTTGTTGGTTCCGGAGAGCTTTGGTTCCGCTTGCAGCCGGACCGTTCTGTTCTTCATGACCCCGCACTCGGTTTCCGCAACGGCATGAAGCCGCGAATCTTTGTGATGGACCCGTTATATCGTGAGCTTAATGAGCGCGACCGCAAGGCTGGCTCGCCCATTTATCCCTGGGTGCGAGACTACTTGAATCAATCCCATTCTGTTTATGCTGATGGCTACTATCAGGTCTATATTCACGACTAACTAACTAAGCGGCCTGCCGCTGTTTAACTTCGGCAACCGTCCTGCTGAAAAACAAAGCGCAGAAAAACAGAGCGCCCGCGTCGATCAAGGTCGTAGTAAGTGCCACTGCCCGCGCCGGAGCCAGAAAACGCAGCAGAATCCCCAACAGGATGAAGTTCAGCACCGATAGCCGCAGAATGATCTTCGACCATTCTTTTTCAAATCCAAAGGCCAGCATATAGTTTCCGAAGCAGGTGCTGGCCGCATAAATGCAAGGCGTGAAAGCCATAATGCGCAACAGCACGCCTGCTTCTCCAAACTCACGGCCGAACACGATGTGAATAATCCAGGGTGAAAAGAAAAATAGGACGAAGCTGCCGGCGAGAAATGGCAGAATCACCCAAAACAAGCGTTTTACCAGAAAATCAACGCCTTCGAGAGGAGAGCGCACCGCCAGTTTGCTCAAATGCGGATACACTGCGGAGTTGATCGGATTTACCAGCGCCCGTAGCGCGATGATGAGCCGCATCGCCGAAGCCAGATAACCCACCTGGGCGTCGCTGGCTAGATAGCCCAGAATCATCGTATTGCTGGAAGCGACAATCGGTATGCTGGCCATGGATAAGAACACCGGCCAGCCGAGCCTCATCTGCTCCCGCATTCCTTCCCACGAGGGCACAACTAGCCTTACGTGCAGCACCCGGAACACGAATGCCAACCCTACCAGGGCGGCCAAAAAAAATCCGCTGGCTTGCAGGCCTGCCGCCCATAGATAATCTCCCCGGTAACGCACCAGCAAGAACACCAACGCCACCGAAACGATTTTTGCAGTGTAATCCGACGCCGCGACGTAGCGCATACGCTGCAGTCCTTGCATCAGCCAGTTGGGGGACAAACACCAGCCGCAAACCTGAATAAAGCTGATGGCGTAAAGCGCCCAGTGCGCGCGATACTTGGAGACCGTCAACAACACTCCGGCGAGGATCAGGATGGAGATAGCCAGCAGAGCTATGCGGCAGGCAACAATAGTGCTGTAGATTTTCGACACCATGCCGGGCTCATCTTGCGCAATCGCAATCTGCCGCGGACCTGTAATCGCAAACCCATATTCGACGGCACTGACGAAGTAGATCGCCATCGCCGATCCCAACCCGATCAGCCCGATATTCTCAGGGCCCAGCACGCGAGCCAGATACGGCTGGGTGATGAAGGGGAGAAGATAGCCAGAAATTTGGACTCCGTAAAGAATCAAGGAATCTTTAACGAGCCGGTGGCGGACCAACCTTAGCAGCGCCATGCGCGTCGTGGGCATGGAGGAGTGCAGGAGCGCTACTCGCCCTTCAGCATAGCGTCGATTTCCCGGTTTGCGAGCATGCTGAACACGCCCATGTCAAAGCGGAATGCGCCGATGAAATGCAACACCGACATATCGGGAGTGATGCCCTTTTTCTGGAAGGTCGCATATTCTGGCTCGAAGGTCGCATACTTGGGATAGGGCAGAGCAACGCTATTGGGCGTATTGGCGACAGTAAAATTTGAGGCGATCTGCTCAGTACCCCACTCTTTCCAGCGCTCGCCGTGAACTTTCAAGCCGCCTGCATGGAAGACCTCGAGCAGTTCGCGGGTGGCGCCTTGGCGGGCAAAACCTGCAAACCCAGAGGAAGCGCGCACGTACTGCCACTTTTCAGCGTTGGGGAATTCCTTGGCCTTGAGCTCGAAGGTGTTTACGATGTGATCGGACTTGCGGGCGATGCCGTGTTCTACCCAGTTCGGAAGAGGCTGAATCGGAAGCGTTTCGGCCAAGGTAAAGGCCCGGTTTTCTTCAATACACGTGAGCACTTCTTCAATGGGCCCGAAGTATAACATGTCGGAGTCGGTCTGAATGACAAAGTCTTCGGCGGACCGGTCGACGCAATGGATGACGCGCTCCCAGGTACCACCGCGCTGGCAGGTTCCGGTATCGAGATCCTCAAGGTACTGGAATGTGACCGGGCCCAGGTGCTGGCAGATCAGGTCGCGGCTTTTCTGCGTGATGTCGGCATCCACAATGGAGACAATTTTGCCGCGCTTCAGCCTGCGGTAAAGCGTCTTGATGGCCAGAATGTACATCTGAACGTCGAGGTTGTGGACCATGCTCACGATGGTCAGGGGGGCCTCTTTATAGGAGATGGGAGGGGTGTCCAGTATCCGTGAGGTTTGCCTATTGAACTTACTATTTGCTAGCGTTTTTCGCAGTTGATAAAACAAAAAGGACTCTCGACCAATTCTAACATTGGTTTCCAATAAACAACAGAAAACTTAGATGAGAAGGGTCCAGAACTTTAGGGAAACACCTAGGCTGGGATGTGTAACAACCGTAATCCCCCAGGAGTAATCAACACCCTGGACGATACAGGAGTAGAGGGGATATGGCGGCAACGAATGCCGCTCTGATTGTTGTTATATCCAGCGGACCAGCGTTGCTCCCCACGAGTAGCCCACGCCAAAGCCGACCAAAAGCACGAGCGCCCCACTTCGCAGCGCGCCACTGACCAACAAGCTATGTAGCGCAATAGGAATGGTGGCAGAAACCGTATTCCCGCAATGGCTCATTTCAACGGCGAACTTCTCAGCGGGAATCTTCATGCGCTTACGCAAGTGATCCAGCATATAACGGTTCGCCTGATGAAAAACAAACAGGTCGACCTGATCAACAGAGATTCCTGCTTTAGCGAGCAATCGATTCACCACCTCCGGTACCGAGGAAAGCGTGAAGGTGAAGATCTCGCCTCCATCCATGAACAGATTGTCCGTGCTGCGCACATTGCCGCTTTCCGCTTCCGCCGCGATTCCACTGTTGTGCGTCCTGGGCTGCCGCATACCGCCCGTGCGGACGATTAAATTGTTCGCCCCTGCTCCATCCGTTCCGTAGGCGAACGGCCCTATGATCGGCAAAGCCGATTCGGTAGCAGTTAACAGCGTTGCGGAGGCGGCATCACCGAAGATAGTACGCACACTCTTGTCGCCTGGATGAATGAACTTCGAATAGGTTTCGCCTGTCAACAGCAAAACCTTTGAGGCTTGTCCTGATGAAATTAGCCCTTCCGCTTGGCCCAGGCCGTATATGTAGCCCGAGCATCCAAGGTTGAAGTCATACGCTCCTGCAGACGTCGGTATCCCCAGACGATGTTGCAGTATACAGGCAGTGGTTGGCAGAAAGTAGTCGGGGCTCTGCGTGCAAAACAGCAGAAAATCGATGTCTTGTGGACGAACTGCCCCAGAGGCAAAAAGGGCCTGCCCCGCCTTTTCAGCCAAATCGGATGAACACTCTTCTGGCGCGGCAATATGTCTTTCCTGAATGCCTGTCTTCTGCTCTAT
The DNA here is from genome assembly GCA_003169195.1 of Bryobacterales bacterium. Taxonomy (GTDB): domain Bacteria; phylum Acidobacteriota; class Terriglobia; order Bryobacterales; family Bryobacteraceae; genus Bog-105. Next base: position 13,712 of record PMQB01000410.1, on the reverse strand, counting down.
CTTGTCGACCGACCACTCAGGGTATTCCGCCGCGAGATCTTTGCTCGATAGAA
>PMQB01000410.1:0-13590 GCA_003169195.1 Bryobacterales bacterium | reverse complement strand
GATGGCGTTATGCAATTCACTCTGATCTTCTCGCGAACAAGCTCCAGAGCAAGAGATCGAGTAAACCCAAGCAATCCAGCCTTGCTAGCGCAATAGGCCGAGATGGCGGGTTTGCCCAAACTCGCCATGATGGAAGAGATAAACACGATGCTGCCGCCGCGTACAAAACATCCCTTCTGACAGAAGCCCTGCGCCAACATAATGCCGCTGAAAAGATTGAGCCGCATCTGCTCTTCGAGCGCAGACAGCGTAAGCGTGCGGACAGGGGTAACTAGTTGATGCCCAGCAGCGTGAACGAAGCCATGCAGCGGTCCAACCTCTCCAGCGATTCGCTTAACCCAACTAGCGATTTTCTCCGTTGCCAGAAAATCGAACGGTTCAATGCGGTGACCGCTGCCGGCGAGCAATAAGGAGGTCTCCTCCAGTTTGGATTCGTCGCGTCCGACAATAACAACACGTGCGTTCAGCGAACTTAGCAAGATGGCACACTCGCGCCCGATTCCGCTGGAAGCCCCGGTTACTAACACCGTGCGGCTACTCAGATCAAGCGGATTTGCGATCATCTCACTGATCGACCTTAGCCAGCTGTAACAGATCGGCTACAGTTTCAGCACTCCCAATCTGGCGCGCTGACAATTTGACATTGTTATTTGTATCGGCTAAAGCGATGAAATCGATCATCGCCATCGAGTTCCAGTTCTCCAGATCCTCAAGTTTCTCGCTGCCCTTTAGCGTACCCTCAGGTAGCTCAAGAATTGTGTCGAACGACCTAAGAAACTCGGCTTTCGTCATTGGTTCACTCACAATATAGCAACCTTGCCGTACACTTTATTCCTTGTGCATCGGCGAGCCTTGAAAAACCGCTAAGGGTGCAGATTCAGTAATGAGCCGGAGTCCTATAATGGTCGCAAGTGACTAACGAAAAATACCGCTCCCCAAGGGCTGAAACGCAGCAATGAGCTTTGCCGGCAACTTTGTCCTGAAGCTTAAACGAGGAGAAACGCCGCTATTTAAAGTGTTGCGTTCCATTGTCACTTTCATTGTTCGACCTTCTGCGCCGCGTACCCCAGCCTTCCTGAAACCATTGTTCCGGTTCATTTTCGAATTTCATTGGGGCGTGGTGGTCTTCTTCCGTTTACTGGTGACGCTAGTCTACAGTCATCCGGCCTTTCAAGGCCGTTGCATGCGGGTCGGAAAGAATTTGGGCCTGTCTGGGCTCCCCTTTGTCACGGGCCATGTCGAGATTTATATCGCAGACAATGTCAGCATTGGAGGCAAATTCGGAGTAATGTCCGGACGTTTTCTTGACCATCCTAGCTTACGGATCGGCGATAGAACCGAAATCGGCTGGAATGTATCCGTGGTCGTTAATAAAGAAGTGATCATCGAAGAGGATGTGTTGTTGGCCAACGACTGCCGCATTTCCGACAGCGATGGGCATCCCCGCGAGGCGGATCTGCGCGCCCAGAAGGCCCCTATCCCACTCAAAGATATCCGCTCTGTTCGCATTTGCCGCAATGCTTGGATTGGGGCAGGTACCTACATCATGAAAGGCGTAACTATTGGGGAAGGCGCCATCATTGGAGGCAATAGTGTCGTCATTTCCGATGTGCCTCCCTACTGTTTGGCCCTCGGTAATCCTGCCGAAGTTTTGTTCCGCAATTTTGGCAGACCATCAAAGAAAACGGCAACTCCAGCCCCCGATTCGGCACCTGTTAGTACAGACTCAAGCCCGGCTTCGACTTAGTTACTTCAGGCTGATTGCTTCTTGATGTGTTACTTTGATGCAGACAAAGCGCGTCGCATCCGAAATCAGGAGACTTTTTCCGGTTCGATCACGACGGCAGGTTTGTTCATTTTGGGTTTCGAGCCGAGCAAGGCGTCACGCAATGCACGGTGAAGGGGCTCTTCGATGAATTTCATGAAAAAGCATGAAATGAGGATCACCATGGTTATGGACGTTCCGAACCACAGCCATCCCTCGGGTGCCCGGCCCAAGATGTGCGTGAAGAACAACCCCAGCCAGTAGTAGATCGGCACATGCAGAATGTACATGGTATAGCTGGCGTTTCCCAACAACTCCAGCAAAGAGTAAGAGAGGAAACGGACGAGGAAGCCGCCTCCCAAAGCCAAGCCTAGAATGAGGGCTTCGAAAAGTGGTAGCGCCAAACCGTTATGCAGGAGCGGGTAAGGGATGTGGCTGGCTTGGGTGAGCAGCAACAAGATGAAGACCACACTCGGCAGATAGAACCAGGTTCCTTTGTTCTCGAAGCGGCCGCGAAGGGCCAGATAGATGTTGGCAAGCACGATACCGCCGCAGAACTCAGGTAGGCGCAAAAGAGGGTTATAGCGAATGATATTGGCCCAGATAGATACGTCCCCGGGAAGAGTGCTCGTAGTGGCCGGCAAATCCCCCCAGTGATAGACAGGAGCCCATATCGCAATCAGCGGAGCCGCACAGGAAAGGGCCCAAAGGATTGCATTGGCGGAAACAAGGGCACGAGGATGCCGGATTCGCGCAATGAAGGTTGCTAGCGAGGGATAGCAGGCATAGAAGAATGCCTCATTCGACAACGACCATCCTGGGTAGTTCCATAGGAGAGCCGTTTGGGGAAGCCAGGCTTGCAACAGAAGCAGGCTCAAAACTAAGCCGCTCCATTCCATCAAAGGAGGAGCTTGTTCAATTCCTTTGTTCAGGCGATAAACAAATAGCGGGAGGAGCGGTACAAGGGCGAGGACGTAAGCCGGATAAATCCGCGAAAATCGGGCTATCGCGAAACGCCGTTTTTCTTCGGGCACCGCAAATCTGGCGGGATCGTAGTTATACGCCAGGACGAATCCCGAAAGCACAAAAAAAGCGGTCACGGCACTATAGCCAGTGTGCAAAATAGCGCTGACCGCCTCGAGAAGCGGGCCCTGCAGAATGGTCTTGATCGGGGGAACCTGATGATAGGTCAACACCCACAAGGCCAAGAAGAAACGCAACCCAGTTAAAGCAGGGATTTGGCGCTTTACAGACATAACTTGAGACAGCTTAACGGGTCAGCCGAGTTGGAGGCAGCGGCGAGGTCTCTGCAGAAAATCGGGGTTGGCGGAGGAATCTGGGTAACCTCTTATTTCCCGAAGAAGCTGGTTGCCGATCAATGTAAGCAGGATCAGGAGTCTCGGGGTCCGGGGTCGCTGAAGCTGTAGCCTGATCAGCAAGAATCTTACGGAGTAACGCTTCCATGGAAATGGCCATACCCGCAATGACAAATTGGTGCGGGTGACGGTCGCATGTCATAAAGAAGGCGCACGCCAAGAAATACAACAAAGCCGCTTCAATACAGGTACTGATTTCATTGAATAAATTCGAATCTGGATGTTGAATGGAGCGAGAGAGCTTCCGGACGCGCCGGCAGGTCCGGATGATGCTCCACAAGAACAGTAGGTACAGCAATAAACCGGGAACGCCGGATTCCGAAGCAATCTGCGCGAAGGTATTATGCGACGGGAAGAAGCGTTTGTGGTCTCCGTTGGGATAGCGGAGATACTCGTGGCGGTAATCCGGAAACTCGCCGGGGCCGACGCCAAAGAGGGGATTGTCGATTGTCATCTTAATGGCGTCTGACAGCAGGTCACGGCGCTCGGACGTGGAGGCCATGGCTTCACTATCCCCCTGCATCTGATTGATGGAGTCCGAGTCGAAGGAGTAAACAATCGTCGCCAGCCGGGTAATGGTGGTTTGCGGCAGCATAAGAAATACTGTCGGTCCGACGACGACGACTATGAAAATTAGCAAAAATTTCTGCAGGATGTTGTTGCGGAAGAAATAAACGCAGAACATCAGCAGCACCGCGGGAATGGCGGCTCGCGTCGCAGTGCGGAAAACGGAAAGCAGCAGATAGCCTACAGTGAGCGCCATGAGCGAGTAACGCAGAATAGGGTCCTTGAAGCGCTGCGCCCACAGCACGGTAAAAGGAATGGCATACCCCGCCATGAGAGCGACGTCGTCGGAGTTGCCGAACGTTCCAGATGACGCCAAGCGTCCGCTGGCATCATCGCTGAGGATCAAAAGGGAAAACAGACAGCAGATTCCGGTTAACGCTCCAAGGCGGGCCAAGTCTTTGGCCGAACGGGGCGTTTGCGCAATCATAACCATCAAAACTACCCAAAACACGATATACCAGAACACATACTGGATACTTCCGGAACGCCAGGTACTCTCGGGACAGGCGATGATCATCCAGCCGATAAATGCGGCCAACGCAATTCCAGTAGAAGAACCGAGCCGGCTTAATGCTCTGCAGAATACCGCGACTGCAATCCCTATGGTGCAAATCACCGCAGGAATGTGATAGCCCACCAGCACGATTTCAAAGGGCCGAGCGAAGTGAGTTATGAGCAAGAGAACTGTCATCCACAGGGCGAAATTGAGTTGATGTTCGGTTTGCTGAGCGGGGTCAGGAGAAGGTGCTGCAGAATCTGCCGGAGGCACCCACTGTACTGGCGCGAAGGGCTTCCGCAGTGGAACCTTGCCTGCTGCTTCCGAGGGCTTCGAAGGTGCGCGGAACGACATTATCTTTAGAATACATCGGCGGAAGGGTGAAATCTCTCTAGAGGACTTGCTTTTATAATGTGAGTAAAATAGGTCAACTTTTAGGCAACGAGTCGCTGCTCCTCACAGCAAAAGAACGGCGCGATGCGGAGCCTCACTTTTTATAATTCCTATTACCAGGAAGATCAAGGAATAATGCCGAGAGTTGGCCGGGGCCGCGTAAGAACCGGATAACCGGGCGACTAAGTATTCAGTAACTCAGTGCGTCCGATATGATTTTTATGGTTCTTGCCTCCAGCAATGGAGCGTTGACGGGCCAATAGCGGAGATGCTCTGAAACCTCTACACATCTGCTACGTCTGTAGCGAATATCCTCCCGCGCCGCATGGCGGCATTGGCAGCTTTACACAAGTGCTTGCACGAGAGATGGTGAAGCGCGGGCATCGCGTAACTGCGCTCGGCATGTACCCGGACGAACTGGCGGGTGAAGATATCGACCAGGGTGTGCGAGTCATTCGACTGTCGCGCCGCGGCCTTCCTGGGCTGCGATTCTGGACCAACCGCCTGAAGTTCGCTGAAGCGCTTAATGCTTTGCACGTTTCCGATCCGGTGGACCTTGTCGAAGGCGGTGAGCTGGACGTGTGGATCCTTTCTAAATCCTCGCCGGGAATTTCTGTGCTGCGCATGCACGGTGGGCCGACGTTTTTCGGGCTGGGCGACCGGTTGCAGGAATGGAAGGAACGCTGGGCATTCCACGTGGCGGCTGAGCTGTGCGCGGTAAGCCATTGTGTCGCCGACGGGACGCGCAAGATGCTCAGCTTGGGCTCGCGGCACATTGAAGTAATCCATAACCCAATCGAGACGCGATTGTTCGCACCGCCCCAACACGCTCTAGCCGAACAGGACGGGCTCATCGTCTTTGCCGGCACGGTGTCGGAGCGCAAAGGGATCCGCCAACTGATTCAAGCCATGCCGCGCATCGTTGCAGAGGTATCGCATGCCCGGCTCGAAGTCTATGGTGGCGAGGTTATCGATCCCGCGCCGAAGACTCCATTGACGGCGGAGCTGATCGCGCTAATGCCACCGGAAGTGCAGACGCATGTTGATTGGAAAGGCCGCGTGCCGCGCAGCACTCTGCCGCAGGCGATTCAACGTGCGAGCGTTTGCGTTTATCCGTCGCACATTGAAGCGATGCCGATCGCTTGGCTCGAGGGATTGGCAGCCGGCAAGGCTGTGCTCGCGTCCAAGACCGGGCCGGGCCCCGAGATTATTGACGATGGAGTCACAGGTTTGTTGTGCGACCCTCGCGATCCGGACTCGATCGCGGCGGCCATGATACGGCTGCTCAAGGATCCCCCGCTCCGCCAGCGCTTGGGAACCGCCAGCCGCGCGATGGTGCATGAACGTTACGAGCTTGATAAGATCATCGACCGGAACGAAGCCTACTACCGGCGCATTACGAAGATAGACGGCGCTTAAAGATCTGCGCCAGCAGACCCGTATTTTTCGCCAAATGATAGCGCTCTTCGACGCGCTTTCGAGCGCTTGTGCCCAGTCGCTCGCGCAGCTCGGGACGATCCATCAAGTAGGCTATAGCTTCGGCCAGCACTGTGGGATCGGAGGGAGGAACCAACCAGCCATCCTCGCCGTGGCGGATCAGCTCCGGAACTCCGGTAATCCAGGTCGCCAAGCACGGGATATTCATGGACATGGCTTCCATAAGCACAACGGGGACACCCTCGGCAAAGCTCGCCAGCGCAAACAGGTCGGTTTCGTGGTACATCTGCAGCACCTTCTCCTGACTGCAGGGACCTTCTAGAAAAACTTGCTGCGTCACGCCATGCTGCGCGATCCACTCACTGAGCGGGGCATGCTCGGTTCCGCCGCCGGCGATGCGCAGGCGGATATTCGACCGGCCTTCCTTTACCAGCCGGGCAACCGCTTCAATCAGAATCGCGAACCCTTTCGCCGGCGCCAGACGGCCCACCGACAGAATTTCAAAGACCGCTGGGTTTTGTCGATGCGGACGCGGCGCGAAGATTGCCGGGTCGACACCCAGCGGAGACACCTCGATCTTATGCCAATGCTCGGGCCGCGAGGCGCGCATCAACTGGCTGCGGGCATATTGGCTGATGGTACATAGGAAACGGGCCACCGCGACTTTCGGAGCTAGATGGAAACCGACAGCGTCATCGAATTCTTCGGGTCCGTGGATCGTCGCCGAATAGCTAACCGGGAAAATCTTGACCAGCAGCAGTGCCACCGTGGAGCTGAAATGCGTGTGCAGGTGGTTCAGACCCCGGCTCTTCATGCGTCGTCCGGCAACGACGGCCTCGGCAAAGTAGGCCAAGTTGAGGAACAGTGCCTGCAGGTCCAGGCGAGCCAGCCGGAAGGCCAAACTTAAGCCCCTAAAATAGCCTGCGGGATTCGAAAATAGCGACGCAAACTGCGCCAGAAGGATAGCAGAAATACCCTGAGGGAGTACAGCCCAAGTAAGTTCCAGCTCTTTGCGCTCCGCAGGGCTGAGCTTTTCGATAGGTCGGTCCGGAGCACGAATCGAGATCACTTCGATGTCGAATCCCAGTTCCCGCAAAGTACTGATTTCTCGTAGGATAAACGTGTGATTGATGGCGGGGTACTGACTGACTAAGTACGCAAGACGGATAGACACGGGTGCGGCTCTAAGTATATTCTAAGTACAAGGCCCTTACACTAAATCATGTCGGAATCCCCTGAATTTGACCGTTTTGCAACAGATTATAAAAATCTTGTGAAGGATCCAGTGCGCGATCGCTTCGCTCGAGATGCTACTTTTTTTGCAAAGCGCAAATGGATTCTTCTAAAGGAATTTTACTCCCGTAAGAACCGCCCAATGGCGGGCAACGCGTGGCTCGACGTGGGCTGCGGCGAGGGGGACTTGCTGCGCTATGGACGGGGTTCTTTTGCCAAGGTCGCGGGCTGCGATTTTTCAGCCAAGATGATTGAGGCCGCGCAGGATTTAGACGACGTCCGCGTGCAAACCGATCCGACTCGCCTTCCCTTTGACGATGCCCAGTTCGATCTGGCAACGGCGGTCTGTGTGTTTCATCATGTCGCCCCTCCCTACCGTCCCAAGCTCATCTTGGAGATGAAACGCATTCTGAAGCCGGGCGGATTGCTGTGCCTGATCGAGCACAATGCGCAGAATCCGGTAGTCCGTGGCATAGTGAGGAGGGTTCCCGTAGATGAGAACGCGATTCTGCTGAAGCAGCAGGAATGCCGCGACCTCATGCAGCAAGCCGGAATACAATTTCTCGAAACGGAATTCTTCCTGTACCTGCCTCAGCCCATTTACAACGTTTGCGGACCCCTGGAAGCACTAGGCCGTCGTGTCCCGCTGGGTGGTCAGTATGCGGCTTTCGGCGTGAAGTAGTTTGGCATTTCGAATGATTGCTTGTTTATCTCGAAATTTCGGTGCATTTGCGTAACGAACGCAACGAAATTCTGCGCGATATACACCTCTACCCACCCCATCGGACAGGGTGGGAGTAGTTGCCAATAAGGATAATTTTGAATGAGAGTGAGCGGTGGTTCGAAGTAACTAATCAGTAACATCAGACCCAACCAATGACCTATTCCAACCGGATGGGTAAGTACCGACATAGTTGCAAGAGCTTGGCTCCAAAGAGGGCGCTAGGGAAACATCACACAGAAACTATAAGAAAACTATGGTGTATGTGCAAAATTGAAAGGTGGCCATATGATTCAACTTTCGGTCGTCATTCCAACTTTGAATGAGCGGCCTAACATACAGCCCATCTTTGAACGGTTATTGGCGTGCCTGGATGGAATTGACTGGGAAGTCATTTTTGTAGACGACGATTCTCCAGATGGGACGGCCGAAGAGTGCCGCAGGTTGGCTTTGTCGACTAGTCGCGTCCGTGTGGTGCAGCGTGTTGGGCGCCGAGGCCTAGCTTCAGCTTGTTTGGAAGGCATGCTTGCGAGTTCAGCACCTTTTGTAGCGGTTATGGACGGGGATATGCAGCACGACGAGACCATCCTTCCCAGGATGTTTAAAGAGGCGCAGATTCCTGGTACTGACGTTGTAATCGGAAGTCGGCACGTGGAAGGCGGCGGCATGGGCTCGTTTTCCCGCGAACGGGTCAAGTTGAGCAATCTAGGAAGACGATTAAGCCTAATCATCACGTCTCAGGAACTCTCCGATCCGATGAGCGGATTCTTTGTGATCACCCGCACTTACCTAAACAAGGTCATATATCGTGTGTCCGGGGTAGGATTTAAGATTTTGCTTGACTTGATCGCTTCCAGTCCGGACCCCGTCAACGTTCGAGAGATCCCGTACGTGTTCCGTAACCGTTTATATGGGGAGAGCAAGTTGAGCATCACGGTAGGAATCGAGTATCTCGTCTTGCTCGCAGACAAGATTGTCGGTTATGCCATCCCTCTGCCCTTCGCACTTTTCTCCATCGTGGGCGCGACGGGAGTAGTACTTTACTTGGCTATCGTGACAGCGCTGTATCGCACCGGCTACACTACTTTTCTCCGAGCACAGATTGTCGCAACCGGCGTAGCGATGGTTTCGAACTTCTTGCTTAACAACCTCATCACTTACCGGGCTAATCAACTCCGAGGCTGGGCCAGCATTACCAAGGGCCTGATCGGTTTTTGCCTGGCCTGTTCCTTGGGAGCGTTGAGCAACATTGCAGTCGCGAAATTATTGGCGGACAGGGGCGTTCAGTGGGCCGTCGCGGGAATTACCGGAATTGTGATCGGATCGGTTTGGAACTACAGCGTTACGGCGGTGTTCACTTGGCACCTCGGGCAAAGAAAAAGCGGACGGCGGACTCCGGCGAAGAAGAGTTACCTCCCTGCGGCTTCGCCAGACGCGTAAGCCGTCGCACGCACGGCCCGAGTTGATTTGATACCTCCCACACTACAATTAGAATTCTATGTTGAGTTTGTTTGGTTTCGCGGGCAAGCATCGCCGCCTTGCTCTTGGCCTTCAAGGCCTCATTGTGTTGCTATACATTGCGTTGCTCTGTGGCAGTGCTGCAACTCGCAAACCCTGGAATGACGAGGCTATGTCAGCCGACGCGGGATACAATCTGGCGTTCAAGGGGTCAGACGGCGTCGCGTTTTACGACGAGCAGGAATATGGCTTAATCGGAGCACATAAACACAGCTACTATATCTTCCCGTTTCAACTCTGCGTGCTGGCCCTGTGGTATCGTCTACTACCATTTACGATATTTTCCACTCGTGTCTTGTCGATGTTGTGGACTGGCGCCATGTTGTTTGGGCTCTATCATGCCCTGCGGCGGTTGCTTGGCGACCCCGCGATCGCATTTCTCGCGATTGTGCTGACCGCATTTAATTACCAGATTATGACGGCAGCGTCTTTGGGTCGTTATGACTCGATGGTTGCGGCGCTCGGCTTCTGCGCGTACGGCGTATTTCTTGTGATGCGCTCCAGCAATTTGCCAATGGCTATTCTAGCCGCCAATACGCTGGTGGCTGCGGCGGGTGCCACGCACCCCAACGGCATTATCTATTTGATCGGACTTTGGTTTCTCATACTCTATTACGACCGGCGACGGATCGGCTGGCGGGAAATTGGGGCGGCGGCGTTGCCGTATGCAGTTTGCGGCGCCCTCTGGGCCGCTTACATCTTCCAGGATTTCAATTCCTTTCACACGCAATTCACGAGAAATTCTTCGGGGCGAATCGGCCTGCTGCATCCCTGGAGCACGCTCATGCTTGAATTTTCCGCCCGGATCATACCCGTTTTTGGTCTAGGCGCACACTCCGCCGGGCACGACTTCGCCATCGTGCGACTGAAAGTGCTCGCTCTCGCAGCGATTATCTTTGGCATTCTTGTCTGCGCGTTGACGCCCTCAATCCGGCAAAAAAGCGAATATAGAGCGTTCTTTTATCTCTTGGGAATTCACTGGTTTCTGATGACTTTCTCTGAAACCAAAAAGTTTTCCTATTACCTGGTTCACTTGCTTCCGTTGCTCATGGCCGTTCTGGCCATCGCTGTAGTCCATTTCTGGAGAATCCGACCAGGGATTCGGTGGGCGCTCGCGGGCGGCGTTGCTGTGCTGGTTTTCGTTGAGGTCGGTGGTATCGCCGCAAAGATCCGGTTGAACGATTACCGGAACGTATATATGCCTGCCGTCGAGTACGTCCGGGCACATGCGCACACCGGCGACCAGGTCTTTACCACCTGCTCATTTGGCTTTGGGTATGGGTTCGACAACATCATTGACGACGATTCGCTCGGGTATTACAGTGGCAAGCGACCTGCTTTTATCGTGATGGAAGAAATTGTGGATGCTCAACAAGAGTTGATGAAAACGTATGCGCCGGCTAAGTATCACCACGCCCGCGAGATGTTAGATTCCTATAAATTGGTCTATCACAACTCCGAGTATCGCGTATATCAACGTCCGGATCTGGTTGGGTGACAGAGATGTCTGAGAGCCGCTNNAGAATAGTTTGTTCTTCCGGGTGTCGTTCGCTTGCCGCAGTTAGGGTTGTGTTCAACAATGTAACCCGACAGCACCTCAAACATCGATTGGCGATAATGGGACTTCATGCGGAACCACTGGTTTTACCTGGTTCTGGTTGCACTGGTGGGGGTTGCCGTATATGCACCTCTCTTCGGAGCGTTTTATTGCGGCTATGATGACTTTACGTTTACCCATCGCGCTGCTTTTGAGGACCACCAGAACCCGAGTCACATTTTCACCACCACGCACGGCGTCTCCGCCAAATACCGTCCCGTGGAGCGGCTCCTGGACTACGCGGTGTATCAATCTAGCAACGGGAATGCTTTGGGCTTCCGAATCCGTAATCTCGTCGGGTTGCTTGGAACCGGGGCGATGCTGTACATCCTGGGGTTTTATTTGTTTGGAAGTAAGGAAATTGCGTTCGCCGCAGCACTGCTGTTCACCCTGCATCCTCTAGCCAATCAATCGACAGCGGCAGCATTATTCACCATCGCACCGGCGGCGTTCATCCTGCTCGCATCGCTGGTTTTGCTGGTCTACGCTCCTCAGAAAAAGCATTGGGGGGTGTGGCTGTTCGGGGCTCTCCTCTGTTTGGGCTTGAGCCTATTCATTTATGAGGCCGGGATCGTTATGCTAGCTTTGTGGGCCGTGTTTGTAGTGGTCAAACACCCTCCGCGCAGGTTCTTGGTGGCTTTGGGTTTGGGGCTGGCCGTGGTGATGGGGATCTTTTTCACGGCGCGGGCGGCATTTGTTCATTCCCCTCCACAGCACGGGACGATCGGCAGCGTTATAAAGAATCTGGTGCTGTTCGGCGGAGGAATCCTCGCCGCACCAGCGGATTCGATTCTGGCTCATGACGTTTTTGGCGCTCCCCTCCCCTCGGAGATCAGTTTTGAAGACGCAAGCTTTCTCCTTCCAGTGGGAACCGGCATAGCAACGCTGCTTGCACTCGCGCTGCTTTTGGCTAGAAGAGTGCGGCGCAATGATGATTATGCGGAGCCGTTTCCGTACTTCCGATTGGCGCTGGTTGCGGCCTCCATTCCGTTGTGGCTAGTTCCGTTCTTGGCGTTCAGTCCGCACGCTTCCGAGACGTATTTGTACCTGCCGGCCTGCTCGGCGAGCCTCTTTATGGCTGCGTTTTTGGCCCATACCCTAAAGAGCCACAGGGCCTTTTCCATTGTGGTTGGTGTTTTGGCGGTGATTTTCGGCATTTCGACGCTAAACCGCAACCTACATGTATTGAAGACCGGGAGGATTGCCGAGCATATTATCAAGAGCTTCCCGCTAGCTGCCTGGAGGCACGGAACATGGAATATTCTCGTTGCGGAGGCAGATCCACCACTGCCGCGTTATGGGCTGTACAACTACCGTGGTTTGTCGACTATCGATCCAGGAGACCCCACCCTTCCTGCAACCCAATTCGCGCTGCAGGTGGCCACAGGCAATCCGGGAGTTTCGGTGCGTGTTCTGTCCGCCGGGGAGATGGCTGCCACGTCATGCGCTGAACCCCAGTTATGCTACTGGGTGTACGCCGACGGCACCGTCTTGCAAACGCCGTTTTCGCAAACTCATTAATTAAAAGGAACGCATGATCTCTCTGGTAGTGCCGGCTTTCAATGAGTCGGCCGTTCTAAAGGCCCTGTACGAGCGTGTTGCCGCTGCTGCCCAAACTTGGGGCGATACCTGGGAGCTGATCATTGTGGATGACGGTAGCCGGGATGATACCTTCGAAATCGCCAGCCGCATCGGGGCTCACGATCCGCACCTTAAAGTTCTGAGCTTTTCGCGAAATTTCGGCCACCAGGCGGCCGTGACCGCAGGGCTCGAGTATGCCTCCGGTGACATCATCGCCATCATTGATGCGGATCTGCAGGATCCCCCAGAGGAGCTTAACCGGTTTATCAATAAGTGCCGCGAAGGCTATGACGTGGTCTATGCCATCCGCGTCAAACGCAAGGAAGGCCCGCTCAAGCGCTTGGCTTACTTTGCCTACTACCGCTTCTTGCGGCAACTGTCCTCGATCGAAATCCCGCTCGATAGCGGCGATTTTTGCGTCATGACCCGCCGCATTGTTGACGTGATTAATGCCCTGCCTGAAAGGAACAGGTTCGTTAGGGGACTCCGCTCCTGGTCAGGATTCTCTCAGATCGGTCTCGAATATGAGCGCGATGCGCGGCAGGCAGGCGAGGTGAAATACACCTTCAGCAAGTTGGCCAAACTCGGGCTCGACGGTTTATTCAGCTTTTCTTACAAGCCGTTGCACCTGCTGATGATTGCGGGAATCGGCGTGGGGTCACTCGCCTTTTTAGGGGGATTCGCAAGCTTCCTGATGTACGTCACCAACGCCACCATTGCCGGTTACAACCCTCGCACAGCCCGTGGCTGGACGTCGCTGTTTATCACAATCCTGTTTATGGCAGGCCTCCAACTATTCAGCCTGGGGCTTCTGGGCGAGTATATCGGGAGAATTTTAGAAGAGATCAAAGATAGTCACGTGTACGTGCCGAGACGCTTCGTGAACCTCGATTCCCGTCCGCACCG
>PMQB01000691.1 GCA_003169195.1 Bryobacterales bacterium | reverse complement strand
GCGCGTTTTTTGAAAACCACTTCAAAAATCGGCCTAGGCGATCAACTCTTCTGCGACTGGCGCTACGACGCCGAAGGCAAACCCAAGCCCGACTTCATCCTGAACAAACCCGACGGCAAAGCCGCTCAAGTCCTACTCGCCGGCGACAACTTCGGCTGCGGCAGTTCCCGCGAACACGCCCCCTGGGCACTCACCCAGTACGGCTTCAAAGCCGTCATCAGCACGTCCTTCGCCGATATCTTCAAAGGCAACTCCGCGAAGAACTCACTGCTTACCATCGCCATTCCGCCCGACGCCCACAAAGCTCTCTTTGCCGCCCTCGCCGCCAATCCCACCGCGACCGTCACCATCGATCTCGCCCAGCAGAAACTCACTCTGCCCGATGGATCCTCCGTGTCATTTCCCATCGACGAATTCGCCAAACAATGCATGCTGAACGGCGTCGATGAACTCGGCTACATCCTCCAACAAGAAGACGCCATCAAAGCCTACGAGGCTAAACGTTCGCTCAGCGTCAATACACTCGCCGCCGCCTAATGACTTCCATCAGCGAACTTCTCCGCCACCAGCTTCAGTTCACAACGTGGGCCGCCAACCGCATACTCACCGCAGTCGCGGCGCTTACCCCCGACGAACTGACCCAGGATTTCAAAACCTCCGAAAAAACCATCTTGGCCACACTCGTGCATTGTTATCGCGCCGAGCGTGTCTGGCTCAAACGCCTGCAAGGCGAAAAGGCCGACTTCAAAATCGAAGGCGACGACACACTCGCTGCGCTGCAAACCAACTGGCCAGCCCTCCGCACCGAATGGTCTACCTGGGGGCAAAGGTTAACCGACGAAAAGGCCTCCGCCGGCTTTTCGTATTCCGATCTCAAAGGCAACCCCTGGACCCAACCAGTTTGGATGCTTGTTCAACAGGTTACAAATCATTCGAGTCACCACCGCGGCCAAGCCGTCGGATTCATTCGCGCATTAGGCCACACTCCGCCGAATGTGGACTTCATCACCTTCGCCCGCGAAATTAGCTGAACTCAACCTTGTCGTAGACATCATCAAAATCAAGCTCTACGCCAAGGCACGTCAGCGGAACCCTACCATTGGCCGGGAAGTGTTCGCGGATCGTCCAGGATTCGTCAGCCTGTCGAACTCTCCGGTCAATAAGCCGTTCGCTCTGCGAAACCGTCAAGTATTCCTGGAGCGACGGAATCCGCATATATTGGTGGAATTTGCCGCCACGATCATAATCCTTAGTGGATTCGGACAGAACCTCAACAATCAGCACGGGATTTGTGAGCACGTCCCCCTGGGCTTCGGCTAAAACTGGTTTCCCGCAAACGACCATGACGTCCGGATAGGTGTAAAGACCCGTATCACTGACCAGCAGTCGCATGTCGTTCGGGTAGACTCGACAGTCGCGCTGTCGTAGATTAAACACTAAGCAAGAAACTAAGTTCGCGACAATTACGTTGTGACTCTCACTCGCACCGGCCATTGCGAACACTTCGCCGTGGTAGTACTCGCTCTTGGTTTCAGCCAAGCGCTCTCGAATGAGGTATTCCTCAGGAGTTAAACGAGGTTTGGGCTGAGTGGCCATGTCAAACTTCAATTGTACGATTTGCGCGCCTTTCGAATCGACCACTCCGTAACTGACCGCGAGCGTGAGCGAGCAGGCTAACCCAGAAAATCCGAGAAATCAATGGACATCCACCCCGCTCTCCGACGCGCCCTCATGCGGGTCCATCCCGACTACTTCACCCTGCCCGTCGAAGCCCAAGAGCGTTACCGTATGAGCATCCCGAAAAAGGACCGCTTCCTCATCGAAAAGATGTTGCTGGAAGCCCTTTTTCACGTCGCCGTCAACAACGAGAATCAACTAAACGCGGCTTTAAAGGCCTTGAGCGAGGAAGAGCAACTCACTCTCAACAAAACATGGCTCCCCATCAAAGGCATCGGCGAAGACTATTTCTTTCTCAACGAGTATCTCGATGAAGGTAAGACCCTTCTCGATTTCGGAACGCTCCACAACTACGATTACGATGACCACTGTTTTCAACAGCGCTCCAAACAAGAGCAGATTTCGGACTACGCAAGCCAGCCGTATCGCGGTTCCCTCTTCCACACCTGGGCTCGCTTATCCGTCAACGGAGAGTTCCATTACGCTTCCTTGTGCATGGCGGCCGGCTATGTCTACAGCAAGGTCGAAGAAACCGGTTATGAAAAGATCGATGCCCTGATTCCCCACCGTTATGTTCCGCGCAAGGATCACGGCAAGCGGGAAAGCACCGGCACCATCTTCAGTCAACGTGCCGACGCAAACGGCATGGAGCCGCAGCTCGACGAATTGCAGCGCCGCTTCTGGGCGTATCTCTCTGCGCTGTTTGATTCGCTCGCTGCTCACTTCGATCAAGAAGCCCGTCATTCGATTTGGCTGATCGACCGCAGCGAGGGCTATGACCCACAAATCGATTTCATATTTAGCGACAAGAGCGTCTTACCGGAAGTGAAATTTCGATCGTTCCTGCGCGACTGTCGCCGCCTCCAAGCAGACGTCGCCGACCTGGAAATCCACATCAATCGCGAACGGGCTAACTTAGCGGAATTCTTAGACAACCAGCACCAAGACATCGTCGCAAACTTCAACCCCAAAATCGCCCCGTTCAAGAAGAAGACCAAAATTATTCTTGCGGATGGAGCGCTGAATGACTTGCTCTAACTCGCCGCAGCAATGATTGCCAAATGATGTTATAAATGCAGCTATGCCCACGCGAAATGTCAATCTCACCGATCACTTTGATCGCTTCATCGAAGCTGGCATCACATCAGGCCGATTCGGCAACGCGAGCGAGGCCGTCCGCGATGGGCTTCCCTTGCTGGAGCAGCGCGAATCGGAAGACAAGGCAAAGCTCCGGTGGTTGCGTGCTGCCGTTAAAAGGTGAATCGATGAAATCGATAACGGTCAGTTCATCGCTCTTGATTCCGACAAGGAAACAGATAACCTCCTCGATCAACTTGCGCAAGGAAATTCTTGGAACTAAAGGCCGGGCGAAAAAATTCCTGAAAATACGACCCGAAAACATCACTCGCAAAATGCCCGCCAAACGACGATCGGAAAAAGAAAAAAAGCACCCGGCCCTTGGTCAAGCGCGTAACAGGCGGAATTGCTCCGCCCGGGCTCTTCTGCTAACGCTCGCCTTGCTTATCTGCACAGCTCCAGGCAACACCATGCCGTCCGTCATCTACACCTTGGATCTGCGACTGCATGGATTTCATGCAGAAGATAACTGGAGCGGCCTTGATAATTCGGGCCTAACGTTTCTTTCCGACAATCTGCTGCTTGTATCGGTTGTCCAGTTGCAGCTCCATGGCGGAGGGAATTTCACCGATGTTGATTCGCCGCCCTCGCCTCTCTTTGTCATAGACACCAGCAAGCGCCAGATCGTCTCCGCCGCGACCCTGCCAGTTGAGCACCAATCAACTCCAGTTCAGCTGGCAGGCGACGGCAAGTTCACTCTTTGGAATCAGCGCGGTGTACAGATATGTGATGCATGGTTCCATTGCGGTCAGCCTCTGCCAGCTCACAAACTCCGCCTCGTCTCGCCCAAAGGAACCAGGGCGATCACATGGTTTCAGCCGAACGCCACCGGCTGGGGCGATCTCGAGCTGATCAATCTCCAGAATATGAATTCCTTGGAAACCTTTCCTTATAGGCGTCCCGATCTGCGGTTTACCCATATCATTCCTGGTGACAACGCGGTCATCTTGCAGGATGGGAAATCGGCGGTTGTCCGCGCTCTCGGCAAAGACGACAGAAGGATCCCCTTTGACGACACGGGCACATTTGTTGAGGCAAGGTTTCTTAACGCATCAAGTGTGGTCTATTTGTCATGGAATGAATCTCAGGCGGTCATCGAGACGTTAGACGGAAAGGAACTGTATCGAATCGCCGTCCAAAAGGCATGGCAGGCTGGCTTCATACCAAGCTTCGAAGGGGCACGGTTCGGCGTCTACGAATATGGCTACACCTTGTGGAATTCCATTGTGAATTTCCTTGATATCGACGAAGGCCGACAAATGAACTTTCAGAAAGTCCGCATTATCAACACCAGCTCAGGCTCAAATGTGGTGGAACTGGAATGGGATCCGCGTCCACACCTGGTTACACCGGCAATCTCCCCCAACGGACATCTCCTGGCGCGGGTGCGCGGGGCCGTCCTCGAAATCGTTGCTATCCCGTAACTCGGGCTCCAGCAATTACCAAAATTCCAGTCCCAACTTTATTTCAAAAATCGTCTCAATTTTTTCAATCACTTAGGGCCAAAAAATCCATTCAGCGTTCGCCGTCTTCCGTAAATTGAAATTGTTCAGGGCTCGCTCTCACAAGCGATCCCGAATAAATTTAAGTAGTTAAAAGGTAAACATATGGCAACACCCGCTCAAATTCTAGCCAATCGGCTGAACGCACAAAAATCCGCCGGCGCCATAACCGCCGCTGGGAAACAAGCATCTTCCCAGAACCGAACCACGCGCGGTTTGGCGGCTTCTTCTTCCCTCCACAGCAACGCGACGATGTATTTCCTCGAGGACGAAAATATCGAAAAATACAACGCTA
>PMQB01000583.1 GCA_003169195.1 Bryobacterales bacterium | reverse complement strand
GGATGTGAGAAAAGCGAGCGGATTCCTTCGAACGCCAACGCTCCCGCTGCCACGCCTGCAGCCGTTTGCGCCGCGCCACGCAGAAACCCTGGCCCTGCTGATCCTTGCCCGAAAACCGAAGCGGGCGCTGGCTGACCATAAGCAGGTGGCGGCGCCGAATACTGTGGTTGTGGCGGATACTGCTGGGGCTGCTGACCCAAAAAGCTGCCGCTGGCCTGGCCGGGGTACCCCGATTGGTACGCGCCGGGTTGCGCCGCACGCTGCTGCAATTCACGAATCTGCTGCTGCGCCTGTTGGATGGCCATGTTCTGAATGAGCACGGTTTGCGTCATTAGATAGAGGGCATCCGGCCGCGACCCAATGTTCTTGCGAATGAAGTCTTCTGCCTCGGCATCGCGCGGGGGCGGCGGCGTTTGGGCAATTTTTCCGGCTAGGTCACTTAAGAGTTGGCGTTCTTCAGGGGTCACGGTATTAGTTTCCTCGACTACAGAGAAGACGAGCATAGATCGACTTTGGTTCCTGACGTAGTCTCAGTTGGGGAAGAGTTTGGAGCGTAAGGTACCGGAATACACGGCAATACTCCAGTGGAATGGGGCGGAAAGGCGGTGACCCCTTTCCTGTAAAAGCAACAATTTACGGATATGCCACCACCATTTTGAAGAGCCTATGCTCCGTGCCAATACGCCAGAGATACCACCCCTAAACCGTTAACAAATAATGGGTTATGCCCGTACTCGCGAAGCTCGTATGGCCTTGCGGCCGCCAGGTGTTTAAGACGAAACTGCCTGTATGAGCCGTGGGGCAAATCAGCACTTCGGCCTAAATTTTAGTTCTCTCGAGGATCTACGAATGAAAAAATTAGCTCTTGCTTTAGTTTTCTGCGGCGCGTCTGCGTTTGCATCAACCGTTAACTACACGACCGCGATTTACTTTAATGGCGACACAACGATTACGAGCCTGACCGCTGGAACGGCGAGCATCACTGTCAGCGACATCACAGCTGGTAGTGTTAGCGCTCCTTCAGGCATCAGTTTGGGGAACCTCACATCAAGTGCAACCACTGCTACCGGTGGCGCGTTTGTTGGGGACACGGTTGACATTCTGGTCACCCAGACGTCGCCCAGCAATGGAAATCAACTGCTGACCAGTTTGCTTGCGGGTACGATTACCAGCAGTTCGAATGGGATTCAGTTGACGTTTTCGCCGACCACTTTCACACTCGGCACGGCGCCCAACACCGCTTCCTACACTTTGGGTGCGGCTGGCTCCTATACTCTGGTCGCCCCTGGGACCAACGGTGGTGTGACCAGCATTCAGGCCACTGTGACGACTGCTCCGGAGCCGACGTCGCTCGCGCTTCTTGGCAGCTCGCTCCTTGGCTTGGGGCTCATTGCTCGTCGTCGTTTCGCGAAGTAGTCGATTCGCTAAATTCTCATTTGCTTCAGGAAACCCTAGTAGCGCAAGCTACTGGGGTCTTGCAGCGTATGGCTCGCGGTTCTCGGTCTCCTTTACCGCCGCCGCGCTGTGAAGTAGTTTTTCGCAGTCAGTTCGCTCAGTTGAAGGGGTTGGTCTCTCCAAGAAATGGTCTCCGCATCTGCAAAGGTGTGGAGGCCATTTTCTTTTGGCTTAGGCGCTACTTCGCCACCGTGTTAGACAATGTGGGAGGACGTGCAAAATGATTCTGGAAGCGGCGCCGCAAGTTGATCAGGAACTGAACCCATGGCAATCGGCGGCCCATCGTTTCAACGAAGCGGCCGAGTTGCTGAAGCTCGAAGACGGCATGCGCAAGGTCTTGCGTACGCCCAGCATGGAACTCACCGTCAACATTCCGGTGATGCTTGACGACGGCCGTATTGAAGTGTTCACCGGCTATCGCGTGCAACATTCCATCGCGCGCGGCCCGGCCAAAGGCGGCATCCGCTTTGCTCCCGATGTTTCGCTTGATGAAGTGCGGGCGCTGGCCGCTTGGATGACGTGGAAGTGCGCGGTGGTGAACATCCCGTTCGGCGGCGGCAAAGGCGGCGTCATTTGCGAACCGCACTTGATGAGTGAAGGCGAACTGGAGCGCCTTACGCGACGCTATACGGCGGAGATTTGCGAATTCATCGGCCCTGAGCGCGATGTGCCGGCACCTGATGTGAACACCAATGAACAAACCATGGCGTGGATTATGGACACGTATTCGATGCACAAGCGCCACACGGTGACAGCGGTTGTCACTGGCAAGCCATTGGCGCTGGGCGGTTCACTCGGCAGGCCGGAAGCCACCGGCCGCGGCTGCATGATTGTCACCATGCAGGCGTTGAAGAAATTCGGTCTGGCGCCGTACAACACGCGCGTCATCATTCAAGGCTTTGGCAACGTAGGCGGCATGGCGGCGCGCTTGATGTCGGAAAAAGGCTTTAAAGTGATTGGCATTGTGGAATATGACGGCGCGGTGTTCAACGACAAGGGTCTGGATATTCCGAAACTGATGGCGCACCGGCGCGACACGGGCTCGGTGCGGGGCTTCTCCGAAGGGGAGCACGTCGACAAAGATGAAGCCTTGCTGCGCGATTGCGAAGTACTGATTCCGGCCGCTCGCGAGAACGTTATTACGTCTACTAATGCGGCTGGCATCAAGGCTAAGATTTTGTGCGAAGGCGCGAATGGCCCGACGACGTTTGCGGCGGATTCGATTTTGGCAGAGAACAAAGTGTTTGTGATTCCGGACATTCTGGCTAATGCCGGCGGTGTGACGGTGTCTTACTTCGAATGGGTGCAAGACCGGCAAGGTTACTTCTGGAACGAAAAGCTGGTGAATGAGCGGCTGGAAGAGATCATGATTGGCAGCTTTTGGGACGTGACGAATTTTGCAGACAAGCACGGTGTGAATAACCGGACGGCGGCTTATATGTTGGCGCTGGATCGGGTGGCGAATGCGATCCGGCTGCGTGGGTTGTACGCTTAGTTTAATAAAATGGCTGTTCCGGCCGATAAGCACGGCAGGAGAGTAAAGTGGATTTCGATCAAGCAATACTGGCTCATATTAAGTGGAAGACCAGGTTGAAGAATTACCTAAACGGTAAAGAGCAAATTGACCTTGCGATTCTGAGCATGGACCATCAGTGCGAGCTTGGAAAATGGATTCACGGAGAAGCGAAAGCAAAGTATGCCAGCGACCCGACTTTTGCCGATTTGAAGTTGAAGCATGCCCAATTCCATACCGTAGCCGCAACCGTGGCGCGAAACGCCAACGGACTCTCGGCGGACGAAGCCTCAAAGGCGATTGACGCCGTTAGCAGCGAATACGGGCGCGCATCCACGGAATGTGTGCTGGCGTTAAAGACATTGCGGGATCGGGTTAGCAAATAGCGTTTTCAACAAGGCAAGGCTCATCGACAGAGGCAGTGTGGACGTCGTGGCGCTCATCGGGACCTAATGGCCACGCTCTGCTATAGCGACGCCCAACTCAAGGAATGGATACACCAGTCGAGCCGCACTAACGAGCCTCTATGCAGAGCCCTGCTTTTGGGGTCATCCCAAACAAACGGCATCGTTTAGAACCGCTACGCTTTCAGCAAGCTCGTCAACGCGTGCTGGCCCAGGGCGACGACGCTGAAAGCGACGCAGGCGAGCAGGGAGAAGGCGGGGCGGTTTCCCGAAACGGACGTCCTCGTGATCATGACGCTACTACTATCTCAGCGTCACTAAAACTTAGTAATACGAACTCTGGCTACGGTTCAACTTGGAGAGAAACTTTGCGAACACATGCGCCGGCATCGTTTGGCAGCCTCCGCACTTGACGCGGGTGCCGGTTTCGACGCTTCTTGCAACTCTGGCACCCAGTGCTATAAAATCTAAATAGGCTTAGTCCGCGAATCTTCAAATCTAAGTGGTTCCAACGCTTTGCCCGGGATGAGGGGATTGCGGATGAGGCGGTGCGTGAGGCTGTTGCTCGCGCTGCGAGAGGACAAATTGACGCGGACCTGGGCGGCGAGGTCATCAAACAAAGGATCGCCAGACCCGGGCAGGGTCGGTCGAAAGGCTATCGGGTCATCATTTTTTTCAGGCGCGGTGCCAAGGCTTTTTGTGTCTATGGGTTTGCCAAGAGCCAGATCGACAACATCGATAACGCTGACAAACAACAGTTCAAGGAAGCGGCAAAGCGCTTACTGGCTTTGACGGACAAGCAGCTGAGTGAGCTTCTGCAACGAGGCGATTTTATGGAGGTGAAAACGAAATGAGCAGAAAATATCGAAGTGAGGCGATGGCGGCAATTCACGAAACGATGAACGCCTTGCACGAAATCGGCGCGATTGATAAACAGACCATGCGTCAATTTGACCGAGCTTGCCTTACTGAAATCCGCCCCTTCAAGCCGAAAGAAATCAGAGACCTGCGACAAAAAGAAAATGTAAGCCAGACTGTTTTCGCCAATTATCTGAACGTGACCAGCAGTCTGGTGAGCAAATGGGAGCGGGGCGAGAAAAGTCCATCCGGCGCATCGCTCAAGTTGCTTTCTCTTGTTAAGAAAAATGGACTTGCTGCTGTGGCTTAGGCCTGTCATAATCGCGTGTCGGAATAACCTTCCGGCAAGGCTCTGTTTCTATTGACATGGCGAGTCGTGACAAACACTGCCGTTCGCTGATAAAATCAAGCCAACCATGCGCCAAGGCTTATACGCAGCGTGAGCGAAGAACCATCAACCCCATTGATGCGGCAATACCAAGCCGCGAAAAAGCAAGTCCCCGGCGCGCTACTGTTTTTCCGGCTGGGTGATTTTTACGAATTATTCCATGAAGATGCCGTGGCTGCGGCTGGTGTCCTGGAAATCACTCTCACGTCTCGCAATAAAGAAAAGGGCGAGCCCGTTCCCATGTGCGGCGTGCCCTATCATGCGGCTGAAGGGTACATTGCACGCTTGATTCAGCGCGGCTACCGCGTGGCTATTTGCGAGCAGATGGAGGAAGCGGGACCGGGCAAGAAGCTGGTGCGCCGCGAAGTGACCCGCGTGGTCACGCCCGGCACGGCCACCGATTCGAATCTGCTCCGTTCACACGAAAACAACTACTTGGGCGCGGTTTATAGCAAAGGCGAACGCTGCGGCGTGGCGTATGCCGATCTCTCGACCGGCGAATTTCGCACCACCGAAGTCGCCATGAGCGAACTGGTTTCTACTATGGAGACGCTCAATCTGCGCGAGGTGCTCCATCCGGAAGGTTTGCCGCTGGGTGCTTCTTGCTTGGAAACGCCACTGGATAGTTGGGTCTTCGGTGGAGATTACGCGGGTCGGCAGATCCTGGAAAACTTCAAGCTGCTTTCGCTTGATGGTTGCGGCTTGAGCGATAGACCGCTGGCCACCGCCGCAGCGGGCGCAGTGCTGCATTATCTGCGCGAAACCCAAAAATCAGCGTTGAGCCATTTGAATTTGCCGGCGTATTATCAGCGGCACGATCACATGGTGCTCGACGGCGCCACAGTCCGTAATCTCGAACTGGTAGAGCCGCTCTTCGCGGGTGAGAGCCGTGAAGCCACGCTCATTCACGTGTTGGACAAAACCGCCACTGGCATGGGCGGTCGTTTGTTGCGCCGCCGGTTGCTGAATCCTTCGTTTGAGCTAAAAGAGATTGAAGCACGTCTAGATGGTGTGGGCGAACTGGCCGGCAAAGTAATCGTCCGCGGCGATCTTCGCAAAGTGCTGGCTGGCATCCAAGATCTGGAACGATTGCTGGCTAAGGTAACGTTGGGCACCGCATCCCCGCGCGACATGCTGGGCCTGGGCCGATCCTTAGCGCAACTGGTGCCTTTGGCCAAAATCTCCGGCCAACTCGAAGCGGCTACCTTGCGCCGCGAGTTCGATCTGGTGGAAGATGTCCGCGAAAAGATTCTGACTGCCATCGCCGACGAACCGCCAGTGAGTCTCGCCGACGGCGGCACCATTCGCGACGGCTTCCAAGCCGATTTGGACGAACTCCGCGATATCAGCCGGAATAGTAAGCAGTATATTGCCGCTATTGAAACCCGCGAGCGCGGCGCGACGGGTATTCAGAGCCTGAAGGTCCGCTTCAATAACGTTTTCGGGTATTACATCGAAATCTCAAAGGCCAATATGGCGCTGGTGCCCGCCAGCTACGAGCGCAAGCAAACCCTGGCCAACGCCGAACGCTACACCACCCCCGAACTGAAAGAGCTGGAGGGCAAGGTTCTTTCGGCGGAAGAGAAGATCCTCACGCTGGAACGTGAAATCTTTCAGCAGGTACGGGCGTTTGCCGCGGACCAGGCGCAACGCATCAAGGCAGCCGCTGCCGTAGTGGCTGAACTCGACGTGGCGGCGACCTTGGCCCATGTAGCTGTGGAAAACCGCTACCGCCGACCCAAGTTTACCGACACCGGGGAAATGCGCATAGACGCCGGTCGCCACCCAGTGATTGAGAAGCTGGCCGAGAAAGATGCGACGAGATTTATTCCGAACGACTTATACCTCCATTCTGGAGGGGACTATATCGGCGTGATCACCGGGCCTAATATGGGTGGTAAGTCAACCTACCTTCGGCAAGCGGCTTTGATTTTGATTCTGGCACAGATGGGTTCGTTTGTTCCGGCGGAAGCGGCACTCCTCCCGGTGGTAGACCGGGTATTCACCAGAATTGGTGCGGCCGACAACTTGGCGCGCGGCCGATCAACCTTCATGGTGGAAATGACGGAGGCGGCGGCGATCCTAAACACGGCCACTTCTAATAGCTTTATAGTACTGGACGAGATCGGCAGAGGTACATCAACTTACGATGGATTAGCACTGGCTTGGGCCGTTGTAGAGTACGTTGAGGGCAAAATTAGAGCAAAAACACTATTTGCGACCCACTATCACGAGCTAACTGAGCTGGCTGAGCAACTTTCTGGAGTAAGAAATTTACACGTCGCGGTAAAGGAGTCAAACGACCAGATCTTGTTCATTCGAAAGGTAGAACCAGGACCAGCAGACCGAAGTTATGGTATTGAAGTGGCCCGTTTGGCAGGACTTCCTATGCAAGTAATCGAGCGCGCGAGGTCCGTTTTATTGCATCATGAAGTAAGGGAACATTCGGTGCGTGCAGAACTGGCGCCGGATGAAGCTGACGCTCCCCTACAAATTAGGTTATTCGAGCCCGTTAACCAGGGGTTCGCAGACCGGATTCGGGCTTTGAACATTAATGAGCTGCGGCCGGTTGAAGCATTGCAGATTCTGCAGGAATTGCAGCAAGAGTTGCTAAAGAGATGAGAATAGCAGGCATCATGAGCGGGACTTCGCTCGACGGGATCGATGTGGCAATCATCGATATCACCGGTTCGGGCTTCAAGGCGAAGATAAACGTCTTGACGAGCCATTCGGTCCCCTATCCAAGACAGATCCGTGAAGCGTTGCTGGCGGTGTCCAACACGAGCACGCAAACGGGAGATATTTCCAGGCTGAACTTTCTGCTGGGGGAACTCTACGTTGAGGCCTTAGAAGAGACGGCTGAACGGGCGCAGATACCGCTTAACACCATTAAGCTGATCGGTTGTCACGGGCAGACGATTTTTCATGAGGGTCAAGGCGCGCAGTACCTCGGTAAGAAGGTGGCGAGCACCTTTCAGATCGGTGAGTCCAGTGTCATTTCCGAACGGACCGGCATCGATGTGATATCCAATTTCCGTGAGCGGGATGTTGCCGCAGGCGGAAAAGGTGCGCCGCTAGTGCCTTATCTTGATTACTTGTTGATCCGTCATCGGGGTCGCGGACGGGTGGCTGTGAACATTGGCGGTATTGCCAATTTAACCGCTATTCCGCCGAACACCAGTACGGATCGGGTGATCGCGTTCGATACGGGTCCAGGCAACATGGTGATTGACCAACTGGTAAGCCGTATTACGCAGGGCGGGCAGACGTACGACCGCGACGGCGCCATTGCCGCGTCGGGGCAGGTCGATCCGAAGCTACTGGCCAAACTGCTACGCGACAAATACTTCCGTGCCAAACCTCCGAAGACCGCCGGCCGTGAACAATACGGCGCGGAATTCGTGACCAAGTTGCTGGATACCGAACTGAGTAGTGAGGACCTGATTGCCACGGCCACTGCTTTGACGGCGGAAAGCATCGCTCTTGGTGTGCGGAACTTCATTACGCCCGAAATGCGGGTGGATGAAGTATTCGTCTCCGGCGGCGGCACGCACAACCCAACGCTGATGCGGATGCTGGCCAAAGCCATGAACCCGATTCCTGTGAAGGAAAGCTCGGAAGTGGGTTTGGACGTGGACGCTAAGGAAGCCATCGCGTTTGCGGTGATGGCGTACGAGACGGCGCATCAACGGCCCTCGAATGTGCCTATGGCGACTGGTGCTCGACGATCTGTGGTGCTCGGCAAGCTGACACCGAATGGGGGCAGTAATGGTTCATCGAATGGGACAACGGCGATGAATGGTGTGGCCCATAAGGTGAAGGCGGGACGGCCTGCTAAGGTGACTCGGGCCCGCGTAGCGCCGAAGGCAAAGGCGGCGGCTCGGTAATAGCAGCGAAAGACGGTTAGAAAGAAAGCGGGCGCCTGAACAAGGTGCCCCGTTTTTTTTTGGTCAAAAGCTAAACATACGAAGTCGTTATCGATACGAACGTTGTTGTTTCCGCGCTCCGCTCAAAAAGAGGTGCGTCGCACTAGCCGATTGGTTCACTCAGCCAAGGCCAATGACAGCCCATCATTTCTGTGGCGCTCGCGCTTGAATACGAGGATGTTCTCAAACGTAGTGGTCTCATCGAGGCCCTTGATGAGATTGCAATTGGCGATTTCCTAGACTATCTATTCCGAGAAGCTAGACTCGTTCCCTCAGTTCTCCGCCGGAGACCAACTTACGAGACCCCGACGATGAGCGTATCCTGGAACTAGCAATCATGTCTGGTGCAATGATCATCACTCACAACACGAAGCACCTTTCGGAAGCCCTCGCGGTTTGGGGTTGATATTGAGACGCTCTTGAAAATGTTGAGGCAAGACCCATGAGCGTAAACATTAGCGTTCCGGAAGATTTGTACGACAAAGCGACTGCCATTGCGGCTGCACAGAAGGTCTCCGTGGATGAAGTATTGGCCACGGCTTTCAGCGAACAGCTCGCACTCTGGGAACGTTTGAACGCCAGGGCTCAGCAAGGAAGCCGCGAGAAGTTCCTTGCCGTTTTAGATCGAGTGCCGGACGTCGAACCAGAAGAGTTTGATCGCTTCTGAAGTACTTCTCCGCACGCGAATCGCAGCTCACCGAGTAGAGCGTCAACTCGTTGATCGATTTCGGCAGAGCGCTTCGACGGCCTCCGGCAACCTCCGGCCAGCACAACGAGATTTTGCGGATTCTGGGATTAACATAGACGACACTGCAAACGCTAATTCGATTGGCCTTTTGCTCGGTCTCGAAACGAGGAGGGGTGATGCCCTTATTTACACCGTTCGGAGTAGAAAACGACCTTCAACCGTTGCCC
>PMQB01000449.1 GCA_003169195.1 Bryobacterales bacterium | reverse complement strand
CCGCGAGAACGGTTCGACATGACCGCCGAAATCCGCACAGCTGCGGCGAGGAAGGCTTTCTGATGAAGAAGCAACGGGCCGACCCTGAAAAGCCCTGGTGCGAAGTGCTCCGCGAGTCATTCGATTTCGTCCAAGCGGAAGTAGGCTTGTTCGCATTGGATCTTGAATATTACAGCGACCGAAAAAGAAGACGATCTCGTTGTTACCGACTGTTGTGGACGAACCGCCTTGCTGCTGAAACGAAGGCAGGCCGGGTGGTGCGGCACGAAGGTGGAGTTTTGCGGATCGGACCCGTCTCTGAGACAATGAGCGCTGTTACCGAGGCGCTCGCCGAGTTGCACAAGCTCCGCAAGCGTCAAGTTCGTCCCACGAAGAAAGTAGCCGCATAGACTTGGATGCCAGACATCGAACCAATCATCAGACGCAAATTCTCGCAACTGGATCGAGCTGCCGTTCAAGAGCGTGTGTGCCAAACTAAAGAAGCCGATCCACAGCGTTCCCTTGCCGCCTATCGTCTGGATTCGCGGTCGTTTCAAGGCCGCTACGTCAACTCTGACTTGATGAAGGAGATGTTTACTGAATACAACGTGTCGAAGGGACATCGCAATCGATACAACTTACCCGTTCACAATGCTGCTGCAGTGTTGGCGCCCTCAACTTCCGCATTCCGGCCCGGTCCGAAGGGTCGTCCATTTTCGTGAACGGGTGCGCCAGGCTGGGCCGTACCGCCGGGAAACTTCGAAGCCATACGGCGAGAATGGAAGACCGGCGATCACGTCGAATTCGAGCTCCCGCTAGAGCTAAAGATGAGGCTGGAACCGATCGACGTTCGGCACACCGACACGGTCGCACTGCTTAGAGGCCTTCTCGTGCTGATGGCGCTCCGGTGCCGAACTTCACACGGGAACAACTGCTTGCTGCGAAGCGCGTTGGGCAGTCGGAATGGCAGGCACGTTCGTCGAGCGGAAGCGTAACCATGCTGCCGTTTACCTCTTTGGAAGAGCGGCCGTATACGACCTACGTAAAAGTGGTTTAATCAAACAAATCCGGCTGTTCCCGCGTGATCACATCCCAAAGCGGCTGATATTGAAACCAACCCACGTTCGGAGCGCCCACCTGTTTCTGGGCCGTCAGCGCGCTTTCCGGTGATATCAGCTTGGGCTTTCCCACCGCTTCCGCCATAAGCTGCGACTGACAGCAGCGCTCCATAGAAATGAAGAACCACGCCGCCTCGTCCACCGTCTGTCCCACTGTAAGCAAGCCATGATTTTGAAGGATCACAGCCTTGTGATTCGCGAGCGCCGCGCCTATCCGGTCACCCTCGGAAACATCATAAACAACGCCTGTGTAGTCGTCGAACAACCCGTGATCACCGTAAAACGCGCAGGCTTCCTGTGTGAGCGGATCCAGCAGGCGCCCCAGTGACGACCATGTCTTGCCGTAAATCGAATGCGCGTGCGCGGCGGCTACAACATCGGGCCGCGCCATATGTATTCGCGAGTGAATGGCAAAGGCAGCCTCGTTAATCGGACTATTTCCTTCAACCACCTTGCCGTCTTCGTTTACCAGAACCAGGTCCGAAACCCTTACGTGCGAAAAGTGCATCCCGAACGGGTTCACCCAAAAGTGGTCTCGCCACTCGGGATCACGCGCTGTAATGTGCCCCGCTACACCTTCGCTGAAGCCAAATTTGCCAAAGATCCGGAACGCTGACGCAAGGCGCTGTTTTATGTGCAAACGCTCTTCTGACACTGTTTTGAAGACTGGCGGTTCGGGCGTCTTGGTGAGTTTAATGGGAGCGGTAGGAACGTTCGTGACCATCTTCCGATTCTAACGAAAGATATCATTGCGTTGTTAATGCAATGATTATGAAACTCGCACGCCATACATCTGTCTTCCTGCTGGCTGTAGCCGCAATCTGCACAGCGGCGGACATGACCCCGGAACGGTTGATTCATGCCGCCGCTGAGTCTCAGAACTGGCTCACCTATGGCGGTAGCTATAACGCTTGGCGCTATAGCGCGCTCAACCGGATTAACCGCGACAATGTGCGCAAACTGGCGCCGGTTTGGGCATTTCAAACCGGGAAATCAGAAGGGGGCTTTTCCTGCACACCGCTGGTGGCGGACGGCATCATGTACATCACTTCGCCCGGCAACCGCGTTTTTGCCTTGAACGCTGCCACCGGCGAGGAAATTTGGCACTACTACTACGCACTACCCAAAACTCTCGGACTGATCTATGGCCCGGTGAACCGCGGTGTCGCGATGGGTGCAGGCCTGATTTTCATGGGGACTCTGGACAATCATCTGGTTGCCCTCAATAGCGGCACTGGCAAAGAGGTATGGAACGTGGATATCGAAGATATGAAGCAGTGCGGCTGCAACATTACGGGTGCTCCACTGGTGGTGAAAGATAAAGTTCTAGTGGGTGTCACCGGCGGAGATTCCGCGCACCGCGGATATATCAACGCGTTTTACGTGAACAGCGGCAGGCGCGCATGGCGCTTCTGGACCATTCCCGGTCCCACGAAAGCGGGAACGAGACCTGGCAATCCGGGAGTTGGAAAAACGGCGGCGGCGCTACTTGGCTGACCGGCTCGTTCGATCCGGAGTTGAATCTT
>PMQB01000435.1 GCA_003169195.1 Bryobacterales bacterium | reverse complement strand
AACGGATATCGGCGATGGATTGGACGAGTGCGCTTTCTTCGGGGCCGACGGGTTGGAAGAGTTTTTCGTAGGACAGGATGAGGGATTGGTAGAGAGCGGCGTCGTCGGAGGGCAGGACAACGGTGCGGCCGGTGAGGGCGGTTTTGACGGCGTTCAGAGATGAGATTGCCTTCCCTTCCATTGTGCGTGGACCGGTAGATAGTTGGGAATTGGCCTGATTGGCCGCGAGACGGGCGGCGGAGGGTTCGGGCTCGTGAGTCGACGAAGGGTGAGTCGGCTGGGTGGGGGCGGGAGTGGCGGCGACTTTGGCGGTCGGGTGGGCGAGGCGCTCGGCGGCGCGGCGTTGGGCACGGTTCATTGTGTTGACTCCTTGATTTGGAAATAAAAAAGGCCCGCTGGGAGTTTTCGGAAACTCCCAGGCGGACCTGACAAAAAGTTAGCATACGCCTGCCTCAAAACGAACCATTAAGAAATGTTTATGATGGCGATTTTGCTTGTAAGTAACTGGCAGGATTGGGGTAAAAAAATTTGTAAAATATTTTCTCGATCTGTGAACGATTTGTGAAGGGGGTGGTTTTTCGGCGGGATGTCCCATAATTTAGCCGGATTGCGCTATCTAGTTCAGCGATACCCAGGGAGGGTTTTGTGACTTCATTATTTCCGGGCGAGGTAAGAGCAGCCCAACCAGACTTTGACAGAGATGAATTGCCGGATGCAGTGCGCAACGATTTTGGCCAACTGCTGGACTGGTTTACGCCCAACATTTTTGTTTGCTGGATTGTCTTTGGGGTCAACATCCTGGTGTTTTTAGCCATGCTGTTTTCGGGATTTAAGCCGGATGCGGCCACGGCACCCGCGCTGTTGAAGTGGGGTGCGGACTATGGCGCGGCTACGATTGGGCAGGGCGAGTGGTGGCGGGTTGTGACCGCCACATTCGTGCATCTTGGGTGGAGTCATGTGGCATTGAACATGTATGTTCTTTGGCAGATTGGACCGTTCATGGAACGGCTACTGGGGAATGTTGGATTTGTGATTGTGTACCTGGTGTGTGGCATTGCGGGTTCTATTTGCAGCCTGGCGTGGAATCCTTACCTTGTGAGTGCCGGCGCTTCGGGGGCGATCTTTGGGCTGTATGGAGCGTTGATTGGTTTTTTGATTTTGCGACGTGATTCGATTCCTAAGCAGGTGCTGGCGTCGATCTTGACGAGCGCGGTGGTTTTTCTGGTGGTGAATGCGGTGTTCGGCGCTTTGAAAGCTGGAACGGACATAGCGGCACACGCCGGGGGCTTGGTTGCTGGTCTGGTGTGCGGGTTAGTGGTGAGCAATCCGATCAATGCTGGATTTCGAAAGCGACGGATTGTGCGGGCAACGGCAGCTTGCGTTGGATGTGGCTTGGTGCTGTTGGTTGTGGCCAGGCAGCTTCCGCGGCCGATTGATGTTCAAGGTGAGATAGCGAAGTTTGGGATTGTGGAAACGAAAGTGATGGCTTCTTATCGGGCGATTTTTCAGGTGAAAAATGCAAAGGATAACGATGCGGCTCATAAGGTGGAGACAGAGGTGATGGGGCCCTGGGTTGCGGAACGAAAATCTCTGGGGGCCATACACGGTTTGCCAAACAAGCAGCAGAGAGTTATCGGAATACTTGTCCAGTATATGGACGCGAGGCAGCGGGGTTGGGAGACGCTGGTGCAAGGTCTGGAGAAGCACGATGTGGCGTTGGTGAGACAAGCAATGCTGCAGCAGATCAAGGCCCAGAGTGATTTGAAAGAGTCCTCGGAAACACTGAAGTAGGGCGCCGCACGATCTTGGCGAGCCGTATGGCTCCTTGGGAGCACACGTGCCCGGTTGCGCCGACGACTAGAAATTTAGACTTATTTGTCGGCAATAATCTGAACGAGACGAACTCGCCCCTCCATCAGGTTTCGGGCAAAGTTGGCAACGGCGGCTCCTAATTCGGGTCCGAGAATGGCGGGCAGGCTAAGGGGGTTTGGCGGTTGCGCGCGCTGGTGCTGGAACCATTCAGCGGAGACGGCTGTTTTGTCGACTAGGGAAATTGTCTTGAATCCGGCGGCGGCCAGCGCTTCTTTCATGTCCTCTTCGGTTGAAACAAAGCTGATTGATTCGTCTGGGGCCCAGGGCGTGGGATAGAGGATGGGCTGATTATTTCCCTTGATTGGGTCATAGATGGCGAACCGGCCGTTTGTTTTCAAAACGCGATGGACGCCCTGGTAGAGCTTTGCTTTGTCCTGGATATTCATGGCGACGTGCTGCGTCCACGCGAGGTCAAAGGTCTCGTCGGCAAAGGGCAAGTCGGTAGCATCACCTTGCCGGAAGGTGAGTTTATGGCCGAGGCCGGCGCGGTGGGAAAGATAGTTTGACACTTCGATGAAAGCCGGCGTGAGGTCGATACCGGTTACGTGGATTCGGTGGACAGCTGCGAGATAGCGCGCGGGGCCACCCAAACCGCTGCCAACGTCGAGCAACGACTGGCCTTCTTTGACATTAAGGGCATCCGCCAATTCCTTGGATGCCTCGAGGCCGCGTACGTGGAACTGGTCGAGCGGCGCTAGATCGCTCCATGGCAGCCGACCACTTCCCAGGCCGGCCTGTTCCAGTACCTGTTGAACGCGGTCAACGAGCGCATCGACGCGGTAGTTCTCTTGAATTTGTTGTGAGATGGAGTTCGGCATTATTTTTATGAATAGGTTAGCTGGCGATGGCGGCGGTTAGCGCATCATTGGTTTCGAAAGCCATTTGCGCGGCACGCGACTTGGTCCAACGAGTGTCCTGCATACAGTACAGAGGATTCGCGGGAATTGGAAGTTCGAGTGATCGCTCGTAGGCTTCGATGTTATAGCTGGGATAGAACGGAGTGATGTTGAATTTGACGAAGGCCTTGAGGCGGTTGGCGAAAGTCTGGCGGGCGAAAGGCAGGGCGGCGTAGCGACGCGCGGTGATTTCGAAACTCTCGGCGGGACGGCCGGTGAGTTGCTGCATCACTGGCGTAACGCCGCCTTGGAAAGAGAAGGCGCCTTGTTTGTTGTCCTCAATGTATTGAAGGAGGACGGCGATCTGGTAGGGGTCGACCTTTTGCATGCGGGCTACTTTGCGAAAGATCCATTGCGGCAGGTTCACCGGGATGACGGCATGGCCAACGACTTTGGCGATGATGTTGGCCATGTCTTTGCCGGCGAGAAGTTCGGTGCCGGTGGCGTGATAACTTTTTCCGGCATGGTGAGCGGGATCATCCATGAGCAGGGCAGCGGCAGCGCGGGCCATATCCTCATTCGAGATAGGGGCGCTTTTGCTTTCGCCCATGAGGACAGGGAAGATGCCCAGGAGCGCCGCAAAATCAATTACGCGTAGGAAGTTGTCGGCAAACATGCCGGGGTTAAAGATGATATGCGCGACGCCGGGGATCATAGAGAAGATGCGGTCAATGAGCCAGGTCTGGCGAGTGAGCGCAGTAGGGTGCGAAGCGCTAGAAGTCCACTGGCTCATCTGGACAATGGATTCCAGCTTGGCCTCGCGAGCGGCAACCGCGAATGCGGCGGCGGCTTGGATCATATAGGGGCGCATAAGCGGCAGGTAATAGGCCCGTTGGGTGCCTTTGGCGGCGGCTAAGAGTTGTTCGGGGTCGTACATATCGGCGACGACGATTTCCGCGCCTAACTTTTGCAGGTGGGCGCTGCGGGCGTCTTCACGGCTGACGATGGCGCGAACTGGCCATGCGTGCTGACGAAGTTCGGAGACAAGAGCGGTGCCGGTTTTACCAGTGGCGCCGGTAACGAGAATCTTGGGTTTGGTCATGGGTTGCTCCTTTGTCATTTTAGATGACGGTTGACATCTTTATTGATGACAGATATCATCTAAAGAGTCAAGAAAAAGATTGTTGGGAGCAAAAAATGCGTGTTTCTCAAACGGAGATGGATAAGAATCACAAGCGGATAGTGGAGGGTGCGTCACGCTTGATGCGGAAACAGGGGATTGAGACAACGAGCGTGCAGGATGTTATGAAAAAGGCAAAGCTGACGCATGGCGGATTTTACCGGCATTTTGATTCGAAGGAATCGCTGGTGGGTGCGGCGGTGGAAGATGCGTTCGATGAAGTTGTGAGCACGATTGAGGAGTCTTATCGGACGTTAGGGGCGAAGGACGGTTCGGAGAAGTATTACGAACACTATCTTTCGGAGGGTCACGTAAAGCATCCGGAGTTAGGGTGCCCTATTGCGGCGCTGAGTATGGACGTGGCTCGTTCGACGGTTTCAGTGAAGGGGGCGTTCGCGGAGGGGTTTGCGCGGGTGGTGGATGATTTGGCGAAAGCCGAGGACGGGACGGCGGAAGACAGGCGCGCGGCGGCGATTCGGAAAATTGCGATGCTGGCGGGGGCGGTGATGATTGCGCGGGCGTCGGTGGACAAGATGGCGGGTGAAGTGCTGGCGGCTTGCCGGGAGGCCGGCAGAGATTGAAAGGGCTGCGTTTTCGAAGCGACAACCATGGGTCGCAGATGAAAAATCCGGGCTAGGGGCCCGGACTTTCAAATTCAACCCTGCGGCTGAAAGGTGGTCTTAATGATCATCGAACTACGGATCGTCGTACGGACGGTTGTGTTCACTATTCGCTTAAAGCTGTAGTGAAGCAGGACGGGGAGACTAGCACTCTCCCCGCCCACGTAGTTATGATATCACCGGAACCAAGCAATGAACAAATCTGACGTCGCGCCGTCTGTCCTTTTACTGGTTGATCACCGTACCGTCAGGCGTCCGGACAACCCCCCAGCCGCCGTTTAGGTCTTTGTGTTCACCTTTTTCGAACGAGCCGAAGGGATATTTCGCCGCCGCCTTTTCGTTGATTTCGACGCCCCAGCCAGGCTTTTCGTTGGCGTACAGATACCCGTCTTTCATCTGCGGATAGCCATCGAACACTTCATCGAGGCGTTCGTTGGAAGGACTCCATTCCTGTATCCCAAAGTTGCGGCAGACAAGGTCAAGCGTCACGTTGGCGCAATGGCCGATGGGCGAAACGTCGCCGGGGCCATGCCAGGCGGTGCGCACTTGGAAAGCTTCGGCCATGGTCGCTAACTTCCAAGCCGGCGTGAGGCCGCCGGCTTGCGTGACGTGGACGCGGATGTAATCGATGAGCCTTTCCTTAATCAGCATGTTCCATTCGTGCGGGCTGTTGAAGAGTTCGCCCATGGCGATGGGGGTGGTGCAGTTGCGGCGGATCTCGCGGAAGTAGTCGATGTCTTCCGGCGAGAGGGCGTCTTCCATATAGAAAAGATGGTAGGGTTCGAGAGCCTTGGCGAATTCGACGGCAAGGCGGGGTGGGACGCGTTCGTGGACGTCGTGGATTAGGTGCACTTCGGGGCCGAGTTCTTTGCGGGCGGTTTCAAAGAGTTGCAGAGTGCGGCGGACGTAAGCGTAGGGATCGAAGATGGGGTCGCCGGCATCGGGGCGGCGTGGGCCGGCGGAACCATAGGCGGCATAACCGGGAACGGAGACTTGCAAGCGAACGGCTTTGATGCCGCGGGCCATGATTTTGCGGGCGGAATCGATGGTGTCGGTGATTTCGGCGCCGCTGGCGTGCGAGTAGATCATGGCGCCTTGGCGTTGCTTGCCGCCGAGGAGTTCGTACACGGGCATGTTGGCTTGGCGGCCTTTGATGTCCCAGAGCGCCTGATCGACGCCGCTGANNGGCGACCGATTAGGAAGGGCCGTAGATAGCGGTTGACGGCTTCGACGACAAGATCGGCGCGCTGGGTGAAGGTGCCGCAGCCATAGCCGTAGAGGCCGTCTTGATCTGTGAGGATCTTGACGACGACGAGGCGCAG
>PMQB01000547.1:6026-7387 GCA_003169195.1 Bryobacterales bacterium | reverse complement strand
GCCGACGACTACGTCACCAAACCCTTCAGCCCGCGCGAACTCATCCTGCGCGTCAATCGCTCCCTGCGCCGCGGCAAGGACAAGGCGCCCGAGGTGGAAAAAATCTCCATCGGCGAACTCAGGCTCGATCATGTCCGTCACGAAGTCCTCGTCAAAAACAACCCCATCGAATTGACCGCGACCGAATTCCGCCTCCTCGCCCTCCTCATGGAACGCCGCGGACGCGTCCAGGGTCGCGACCGCCTCCTCAACGATGTCTGGGGCTACGAGAGCGTGATCGACACACGTACCGTCGACACGCATGTCCGGCGCCTGCGCGAAAAACTCGGCCCGCTCGCCAACTACATCGAAACGATTCGCGGCGTCGGCTACCGCATCGGGGCAAACGAACCGGCGTAGTAAGGCCGGTCCGATCCTGCGTGGGAGTTCTCTCAATCCCGCCTCCGCCCATTCATGAAAAGAGTGTAATAGACAGCCCAACCCCTATTTTCACATTGGCAAGAGCGTCGCCATGATGTGAATTAGGCTGATGGAATCTTCTGCCGTGGCCGGCTCGACTTTCGCTGTCGAGACGGTGGGTCTCACCAAACGTTATCCGATGGCTTGGAAGCGCAAGATCCTTGTCGCCCTCGACCATCTCGATTTGCAAATCAAACCCGGTGAAGTCTACGGACTCCTCGGTCCCAACGGCTCCGGCAAAAGCACCACCGTCAAAATCATCACCGGCCTCCTCGAACCCTCCGCCGGCAGTGTCTTCTTCAACGGTGCCAACATCAAGCACGACCTCGCCTCCTACAAGCGCATCGTCGGCTACGTCCCCGAAGAAGCCAACCTCTACCCGTTCCTCACCGGCCTCGAATATCTCGAACTCATCGGCCGCCTCCGCGGCATGAAAGGCAGCATCATCGCCCGCCGCACCGGCGAAATGCTCGAGATCTTCTCCATGACGCCCCACCGCCATTCCACCATTGGCACCTACTCCAAAGGCATGCGCCAGCGAATTCTCTTAATCGCCGCGCTCATGCACAACCCCGACCTCATCATCTTCGACGAACCCCTCTCCGGCCTCGACGTTACCTCCGCCCTCATTTTTCGCGAACTCGTCAAGGCACTCAGCCGCGCCGGCAAGTCCATCTTCTACTGCTCACACGTTCTCGAAGTCGTCGAGCGCGTCTGCTCCCACATCATCATCTTGCAGAACGGGAAACAACTCGCATACGGCACCGTCGAGGATCTCAAGACCTTCCAACAAATGCCCTCGCTCGAAGCCGCCTTCGCGCACCTCGTACAAGAACGCGACGCACCCGCCTCTGCAGCCGCCCTGGTGGAGGCTGTCAGCCGTTGAACGACAACCTCAAGTC
>PMQB01000547.1:0-5957 GCA_003169195.1 Bryobacterales bacterium | reverse complement strand
TCGTCCTCTCCATGACTATCACCGGCCTTGTCATGCTCATGCGCTGGAACCGCCTCTTCCCCGACCGTCGCGATTTCGCCAACCTCGCCGGCCTCCCCATTCCCATTCACCACATCTTCTTAGCCAACCTCGCCGCACTCGGTGGCTTGGCTCTGGTCTTCGCCGTAGACGTTAACCTCATCTCCTGTTTCTTCTTCCCTGCGTTCGTCACTGGTGCCGATGGGCGCTGGAATGCCTTAGCCAGAGTGGGCGTCGGGCATATAATCACGGTGTTCAGCGCCACGCTCTTCAGTTTTTTCAGCCTCTTCGCACTTGTCGGATTACTTACGCTGTTGCTACCCGCGCGCGCCTTGCGCCCTGTCTCTGTGATGGTTCGCATTTTGCTGGCAGTTATCCTGATGGTCGAATTCTTTTCTAACTTCTTCCTGCAGTTATTCTCCGGACACTTAGGCGGGGCCTATCTCCACTCTCTGCCCTCCTTTTGGTTCCTTGGCATTTATGAAACGATCATCGGCATCGCCAAACCCGCCATGCAGCAGATGGGACACCACGCGCTCGTCGCTCTCGGAGCTTCCGTCATCATCATGTTCGGCAGTTATGCTCTGTGTTATCGCCGTCATTTCTTGCGGCTCGCCGAATCGTTCGACACCTTAGCTGGCAACAGCCATGGCGCTTGGTTTAAGCTCCCCGAAGGGCTCGCACGTTTTCTCTTCCGCGCTCCCTTTGAAGCGGCTGTCATCTTATTCGCACTCCGAGTTCTCACTCGCAGCGAACGCCACGTCATGTTCCTCGGTGGCTTTTTGGGAGTGGGACTCGTTGTAGTGGCTCAATCCGCTGCCAGTAACCCCGCGGAAATCCCTTTGCTGCTTGCGCTTTTTCTCATCATCGGCCTACGCCTCTCCTTCGATATCCCCGCCGTCGCCTCAGCCAATTGGGCGTTTCGTTTTGTAGCGAACAATCTCACACCCACTCCAAACTCGGTCGCGCGGCGCTTGATGATGATACTGGTCCTCCCTTGGCAGCTTCTACCCACCACCACCCTCTCCGCCGTCCCTCTCAACCTCGCCTTTAGCGTCTTAGGAATTGACCTGGTGCTACTCTCCTTCAACCGCATCCCATTCACCTATAGCGTTCAAGCCGATTCGCGGAAAGTAGTCATCCGCTTTGTCGTCGCACTCATCGGACTCCTTTTTCTCCTGCCCTTCTTGAGTTGGCTCGAACACTGGGCCACAATCGCGTGGTGGCGCTATCTCATCGTCGCGTCTGGCACGGCTTTCTCATGGCTCGAACTGCGACGACGCCGAAGCGCCAACGCCGCAGAACTTCCCGCACTTAGCTTCGAAGAACGCGCGCCCAGTGAGTTTGAGTTACTCAAATTGGCGTGAAGCCAGAGCTAGGTACGACCCACCAGACAAGGCCACAACCAACGCTGGACTAAGGCGCAGCCCTTACATTCAGTGCGATGCCAACCACTTCGGTAGTACCATTACTAAAAGCGCTGCACCTGTATGCGTCCTCAAACTCAACTAACTCCCGCCTTCACCCCTCACGCCACCATCACCCTCGCCTATCACGGTCTCGAACTCCGCTGCCCCTCCGCCAACCTTTCCGAGGACCGCCCCTTCACCCCCGACCCCCTCGCCGACTTCTCCATCCGCTACCAAAAAATCGCCCGCGACCGCAACCTCACCGCCCCGCTTGACCTCCTCGCGCTCGGCCAAGAACTCTTCGCTTGGCTTTAACGGCCCTACGAAGTTCCTGAACCGCCTCACTACGAATCCGAAGAAGCCTCCGTCCTCAACGCCACCAAAGATCTCGGCCTCGACCTCGTCGTCGAAGAAAGCGGCGAACTCAACCTCCTCTCCGCCTGCGTCGCCCGCGAAAAGCCCGACGCCATTCAAATCTCCTGCCACGGCACTCTCACTCCCGAACCTTGCCTTCTCCTCGAAGACGAAACCGGCGCAATCGCCTCTGCTAAAACGTCTCAGCTCATCGGCAAACTCGCCGCCCATCACGCGCGCCTTCTCTTTCTCTCCGCCTGCCAAACTGCCGAAGCCAACCCCGTCCTCGATTCCCTCGCGCGGAGCCTCGTTCGCGCCGGTGCGCCCGCTGTCCTCGGTTGGGCAGCCCCCGTTCTCGATAACGAAGCCACTCTCTTCGCCGCGCATCTTTACGGCCGCCTGACTGCTGGCGAAGAGTTATGCCACGCTCTCGCCTACGCCCGCTTCGATCTCAATCAAACGTTCCCAACGCAAGGCTCAAAGGATTGGCACCTCGCCCGTCTCTATCTCAGCCCGCAAGGGGCCGGCGCACTCGCCACGGCCGCCGGCGCACGCCGTCACCTTGGCCTCGGCAAAGCCTCAAAGCCTTTCTCGATGCCAAAGGCAAGCAAGTCCCCGTCGCCGGTGATCTCGAATTCGTCGGCCGCCGCCGCGAAATCCAAACCATCCTCCGCGAGTTCCGCTCCCAGGGCGCCGATCGCCACGCCGGCGTTCTCATCCACGGCCTCGGCCACCAAGGCAAATCCAGCCTCGCCGCCCGTATCGCCCGCCGCCTCGAACCTACTCACGAACTCATCCTCATGTTCGGCCGTTACGACGCCCAAGCCGTCCTCGGCGCCTTCCGCGACAGCCTCGCTACCTCCGCTGTAGCTGATATCGTGAACCGCCACCTCCCATATGTGCAAGCCGATCCGAGCAACCTCCTCATCGCTCTAACTGAACTCTTAGAAGGCCCATGTGCCCAGCAAACCAACGACGGAACTCGGCCCGTCCTCCTAGTCATCGACGATTTCGAACAAGCCCTCGACGAAAATCCCTCGGGGCACCACACGCTCAAGCCCGATTTCGTCGCCTCCATCTCCGCCGTCGTTAGCGCCTTCAACAATGCGTCTACCGAGTCTCGACTACTATTCACCAGCCGCTATCAATTTACTCTGCCTTCCGGGGCGAAAGACCTCGCCGATCTCCTCCTCGACGTCCCCCTGCACGGCATGGCCGCCCATGAGGCCCGCAAGCAAGCCGGTGCACGCTTCCGCCTCGAAGCCGCGACCAAGCGTCACGAAACAAACCTTCGCATCCTGCAAGCAGATCTCGACCCCATCATTGCTGCCTCCAAGGTAACCCTGGTCTGCAAGATCTTCTCTTCTCCTTGTGCCTTGAAGATCCCGCCCGCTGCCAACTCCTCGCTGAGATGGAGACATTTCAAAAGAGCGGTACTCTACCATCCGACGAAAAAGTTGCGAAGTTTCTCGAAAACCTCGCCATTCAGTCTCTCTTGGCGCTCCTCACACCAAACCAGCGCGACCTGCTGCGCGCCGCAACTCTCTTTAATTTGCCAGTACCCGTCCCTGTTTTCCAAAAGCTCACCGCTGCGGCAACTCAAAAGGACATCGAGCGCCTCGTCGCACTAGGTCTCTGCGAAGTTTACGAAGACTTGTACAACCCTGAAGAAGAAGCGCTTGCCATCAATAACATCGTCCGCCCCTACGCCGGTTCTTTGAACGACGACGAACAGAAAGCTGTCTCCAGCCGCGTTGTGTCGAGTTTGTTCGATCTGTGGGGTGTCGAATCCGGGAGCGCCCACCGTAGCTACCTTAGCTACCTTCTCGATTTCGAGATGACGCGCTTGGCATTGCTCGCCTCTGATCCCCAAGTGCTCGCTTGTACGGGAGCCAATACACTTCGCGGTCTAGAGGCGCGTTTCGGATATCAGACGGCAGCGGTGGCCGCGAAACAGATCATGAGTGTGCTCGATGCCTCGGGGACGGCAGCACCCGTTCGTTTACTCCGAATTGCGAGCGAACGTTGCGCACAAGTGGGCGAAGCGCAGGAAGCAGATAGGTTTCTTCAACGAGCTCTTGCTGAAATCCGACGCTCGCCACAGGACGCCGCTGCGATAGCTGATCATGGCGCCACCTTCCTTACGCATGCGCGAGCACTGATTCGCCAGGGTGACCTCGACGAAGCGATACCCGTTCTAGAGCAAGCACGCTGCCTCTCCCACTGAGCGTGACCGCGTTGTCGTACTCGGAGAGATTGCGCGGCTTAGGAGAGCTCGCGGAGACCTGGATGCTGATACCGCGATACAGTTGCATCGTCAAAGGGTCGAAATCATGAAGGGTCTCGGCGATAGACGTTCGCAGGCGATTGCTCTGCGTGACGTCGCGCGCCTTCATGCCGAGAGGGGCGAAGTTAAACTTGCGATGGGCTTCTACGACGATGTACTAGTCATCCTCGAAGGAGTTGGGGAGAGACGGGAGTGGGTAATTACGCTAGGCGACAAAGCGCGACTGCTGCAGCAAAGTGGCGAAACGAAAACAGCACTGGAGTTGCATTAAAAAAGACTGGCCGTCGCGGAAAGCTTAGGAGAACAGGGGCAGATCGCCCATTCCCTCTGGTCCATCGCCCAATTCGAACCCGACGAAGGCAAGCAAAGCGAAAATCTGCTGAGGGCGTACCAGATCTTGCTCCAAATCAAGGATCTCCTTGGCATTTGTCATTGCGGCCTCCCCTTCGGTGAATTACTCTTCAGGGCCGGCCACATCGATCAAGGCCGCCCAATTCTCACCCGCGTACGCGATGGCTTCCTTCAGCTAGGGCTATCCGACCTAGCCAAAGAAGCGCAATCCCTCCTCGATCAATTTCCCGAATCCCAGTCAATCGAGGCGAACTCATAGAGCATGAGGAAGTGAAAGCCAGTATTTCTCAACGTCCAAAAGCTGAATCAAAATCCGGCGGTTCGTTCCCGATGTATAATAACTACGTGAGGGCAGAGACGGCTAATCTCTACCCCCTGCTTCACTACAGCTTTAAGCGAATAGTGAACACAACCGTGCGAATCACGATCCGTAGTTCGATGATCATCAAGACCACCTTTCAGCCGCAGGGTTGAATTTGAAAGTCCGGGACGCGATCCCGGATTTTTCATCTGCGACCCATGGTTGTCGCGTCGAAAACTTAGCCCTTTCAATCTCCTGCCAGCCTCTACAATCGATTGTGGGGAAACGGTCGTGTTTGTTTCATCCGTTCGTGGAGCGGTCACAAGTTTTCAAAATATTTCCAAAACGCCGCAACCCAATCTCCACCA
This sequence comes from Bryobacterales bacterium, assembly GCA_003169195.1. Lineage (GTDB taxonomy): Bacteria > Acidobacteriota > Terriglobia > Bryobacterales > Bryobacteraceae > Bog-105. The sequence continues at coordinate 869 of PMQB01000547.1, read as the reverse complement.
ACCACTTAGCCGCTCATCCACCCCCGCAAGCTCTCTAACTCCCGAACCCCGCCGTTCTATCTTGGACTCGCAATGCAACCCTCGCGCACTCGCAAAACAAACATCATCACGCCCACGCCAAATCTCCGTGCGCAAAAAGGGAAAAATTCGCCGTCACTTGCCCCAAAACCGTCGAATAACTACCACTCCATTTCACTTATATTTATAGACTCCAAATATTCCTTCACTTTCGCCGTCTCTTCATCGAATTTTTCCCTCTCGTTACTTCACGCCATCCAGCTTGTTCTTAATCGGCAGCAACCCGCGCAGCGCAATCAAATTCAACACCATCAAACTCACTGCCATCCCAAACCGGTCCAGTGCCACACTCGCGCCCATCGCGGCCGCCGCCAGCACACTCGCTGCTGTCGCCGTGCCTTTGATCGTCAACCCGTCTTTCATAATCGCCCCGCCGCCCACAAAGCCGATGCCGGCCACCAACCCTTGCAGCACTCGCGACTGCGCCGCCTGATCGCCATGAAACGTCGCGATCATCACGAACGCACAACTGGCCATCGCCACAATTGGGAACGCACGAATGCCCGTGTTGTGTTCCTCTTCTTCGCGATTCCAGCCAATCACACTGGCCAATATAAAAGCCACCGAAAGGTGCCAAAAATCCGTGAAAATCCCGAACCAGTCCGGCATGCTGCAATGTTACTCGATTGCTACGATAAAGGTCGATTCATGCTTCGTTTTGAAACCGCTGGAGAATCCCATGGCGAGTGCCTTATAGCCACACTCACCGGCCTGCCCGCCGGCGTGCCCGTATCCGTCGAATATTTGGATCGGCAACTCTGGCGTCGTCAGCAGGGCTTCGGCCGCGGCGG
>PMQB01000680.1 GCA_003169195.1 Bryobacterales bacterium | reverse complement strand
GCGGCGGCGGTGGTGGCTTCGGCGGAGGCATGGGTGGTGGCGGTGGTCCTCGTGGTGGTGGCGGTGGTGAGGGTACGACCGAGCACCGTTACAACCTGACCGTATCTCTCAACGCGCGTAACATTCTCAACCACGAGAACGTGAGTCCGCCGATTGGTGCCATGACCTCGCCATACTTCATGGAAGCCACAGGCATCCAGGGCGGCTATGGCGCCGAGGGCACATCGAGTAATCAGCGACGCATTGATCTGCAACTCCGCTTTGCATTCTGAGCAATAAGGGGCGGCCCATCGCCCCTGTTGTACCTTACAGATATGACGAAAGCATTCGCTTTCTTTGTCCTCTCTACAGTTTTGGTCCCAGCCGCGCACAGCGCCTCAGAATGGAAGCAGCTTTTCAACGGAAAAAATCTGAACGGCTGGAAGCATGTTGGGCCGGGCAGCATGACGGTGGAAAACGGACTGATCCAAACGCACGGTGGCATGGGGCTTCTCTATTGGGCAGACAGCAAACTTGGTGATTGCGTGATTCGCGTGGTTTACAAAATGCGCGACGAGAACGACAACTCCGGAGTCTTCGTGCGCATACCGATTGCGCCCACTGAGCCTTGGATGCCAGTGAACTACGGTTACGAAGTACAAATTGACAATCATCCCGAAACCAGCAACGAAGACGAATATCACGTCACTGGCACGCTCTACTCGTTGACGAAACCGCTGGCCAAACCCGGCAAGCCTGGACCGGAGTGGAACACCATGGAGATTACGCTCGATGGACCCCGCACCATCGTCAAAGTGAATGACGAAAAAGTCACCGACTACACCGAAGGCGAACCGGTGCCGGACAAGAAGTTCGATTTCGAGCCGCAGCGCGGGCCGCGTCCCACGTATGGCTACATTGGATTGCAGAACCACAGCGATAACGACATCGTCTTCTTCAAAGAAGTTGCGGTGAAGCCACTGAAATCTTCCAGCACCAAGTGAACGCACCCTCAGCGGTTCCTTCATCGAGTGCGGGACTGAAGCGCGGCATGGGGTTCTTCCCCGCCCTAACCTCCAACATGTTGAACATGGTGGGAGTTGGGCCGTTCACCACAATTCCATTGATCTTGGTAGCAATGGGCGGGCCGCAAGCGCTCCTCGGTTGGATTTGCGGCGCGGTGATTGCGTTAGCCGACGGTTTGGTGTGGGCTGAACTCGGCGCGGCGATGCCCGATACCGGCGGTTCCTACGAATACTTGCAAAAGGCCTTTGCACCGCTGGGACTGGGCCGCCTGATGGGCTTTTTGTTTTTATGGCAGGTGATGCTGGGCGCACCACTCACGGCAGCTTCGGGCGGTGTGGGGTTCGCTAACTATGCGCATTACTTGATTCCGTCACTCACCGACAAGCAGGCCATCTTGGTCGCTATGAGTGTGTGCGCTGCGGCTACGTTTCTGCTGTATCGCGACATCAAGTCCATCAGTACGATTTCGAATATTCTCTGGGGCGGTCTAATTTTGGCGATAGGGATCATTCTGTGGGGCGGCGCGTGGCACTTCAATCCAAGCGTCGCCTTCAGTTTCCCAGCGAATGCTTTCAAGCTGACGCCTACGTTCTTCACTGGGCTGGGTGGCGCCGCTCTGCTGGCGATGTATGACTACAGCGGCTATTTCAACGTCTGCCTGATTGGCGGTGAGATCAAAGAACCGGCGCGCAATATTCCGCGCGTGGTGATTCTTTCCATTTCGATTCTAGCGGTGCTTTATCTTGCGATGAGTCTTTCCATTATTGGCGTTGTGCCCTGGCAAAAAGCCATGCATTCGAACGCCATTGTGTCTGACTATATTGAACACCTCTACGGACCACAGGCGGCAGCACTCATGACCATACTCATTTTGTGGGTTGCGTTTGCTTCGGTGTTTTGCGTGTTGCTGGGCTACACGCGAGTGCCCTATGCGGCGGCCGTGGAAGGACATTTCTTCTCGAAATTCGCAAAGTTGCATCCCACGCGCAATTTCCCTTCGTTCTCGGTTCTCTTCTTCGGAGTGGTGTCAGCCGCACTTTGCATTTTTCCGCTGGACGTTCTCATTCAAGGCCTGCTAATGATTCAGATTGTCACTTGGTTTGCCGCACAATGCGTGGGCGTCGTGCTGTTGCGCCGGGTTCACAAGACCAGGCCGTTTTCCATGCCGCTGTTTCCGTTGCCGGTAATCGTGGCGCTGGCCGGTTGGATCTTCATTTTCGTCATGAGCGGTTGGAAGTATATGGTGAGCGCCCTTGCGTTGGTCGTGGTTGGCGTCATCGCCTTTCGCATTTTCAACGCTCGCTCGGCGACCCCTCGATAAGCTGAATCTATGGCCGCGGCTCGCCATCGTTGGCGATTTCTCCAACTCACGACCGAAAGTACGTCTCTCCGCGATTTCATTCATGAAGCGAATCAAAGGCGAATCAGTCTGGTTCCTCCGCACGATCGAGGAACTGCACGCACGGATCAGTCGTGAATGAGATAACCTCGGTATCGTGAGCATCGAAATCGCAAGTAAGGCGCTTCTATGGTGTGCGGCCATCAACTACGCCATCCTCATAGTCTGGGTCATGCTTTTAACATTTCCTCATGAATGGTTCTACCGGCTTTCAAACAAGTGTTTCGGCGTATCGGTGGAGCAATTCAACGCCGTAAACTTCGGCGGCCTTGCGCTTTACAAAATAGGCATCATTCTGCTGAACCTGGTGCCGTATGTAGCGCTGCGGATCGTGGGGAGTTCGTAAGTCATACAGCTTGAGGATACAAGGCCGCGAGTTTCTTCGGCGCCAACCGGCGGTAGCTTTCGTAGAGCAATTCCCGCACCTCTTCCCAATCAATCTCGCCGGCATCCAGTCGCAACGCCACCCAGCCGCGCGACCCTATATAAGCCGGTAAATAAAAACGTTCTGGCTGTGCCTTGGCCAACAGTTCATTGTCCCCGGGCGCGACCTTACAAGTGATCGCCACAATCCCATCGCCGTGGTGGTTGTCCAGATACCAGGCGAATGTCTTCTTGCCAACTACGAAGCCAGCATGGCTGCCGTGGCGGGTCATCGTGCTCTCAGCCAGTTTGGCGCAAATCTCAGTCACGCGTTTGAGTCGAGCATCAACTTTCGTCGCCATTACTTAGCCTTAGGCGCGGACGCGTCCCGCCCATTCTGATGCAAGACCATACCTGCCACTTTGCCATCTCCGTCGCGAGTAAAGCTCACGCGTGCCTCCACGACCTTCAAAAAGAACTCATCCTTTTTACTGGCGTATACCTCGAATTCGGGCTGCCCCGTAGCTTGGGTAAATAGCCGGCCATCGCGTGCCGTGAACTTGAGAACAAAGGTCGGGGCGAGTGGGTAACTCCCTCCGTACTCACTTAAGATCTTGGGATCAAGTTTGATCTCGCGCATCTCCTCCAGCATGGGCGCCGAGTATTTAATGTTCAGGATGTGCCGGCCGATATCGTCTATGTCGAAAGAGGTATTGCAAAGCACCACGACTCCCTTCTTGGCCGCTAAATCCATGCCCGCGAACGACCGGAATCCCGCTGTCCCACCGTTATGCCAGTAGATGTCCGGCGGATACTCCGAAAAGATATGCCAAGCCATCGCAATCTCCACGTGCGGCATGCCGGTTTCTCCGCGCACTGATCGCATGCGCTCCATTGCTGCCTTCAAAGGCGTATCCACCAAACCCAGATTCGCCGCCAGGAACTTCAGCATGTCGTCCGCGGAAGAACGGATCGCGCCCGCCCCCGCTAGCGCGTCTAGATCCCAATTCTTAACCGGATTCAACCCGGCATCGTGTCCCTGGGCCATCCGTTGCTTGTCATCTGGTGTAAGCGTGATGGTCGAATGATCCATATGCAGCGGCTTGAAAATACGCTGGCGCACAAGTTCCCCATAACTCATGTGCGCTCGCTGCGCGAGTGCATAGCCAAGCAATCCCACAGCGAGATTCGAGTACTCATACTTCTCGCCGGGATCGCGAGTGAGTTTGTAACCGGCCAGGAAGGCCATCAGTTTCGGCGCGTCGTAATCCGCGTAAGGGTTCTCGGGATCGGCAGGCTTCATATTGTCGGGCAATCTCGGCAGCCCCGAATTCTGCATCGAAAGACTCAGCAGCGTGATCTGCTTGCCATTGCGGCTCGGCACTTCCGCGCGGCCCGGTAGATATTTTGAAACCGGGTCATCCGCCTTTACTTCGCCACGCTCAATCATGTCGGCCAGCAGCAAGGAAGTGAAAACTTTGGTGATGGAGCCGATCTCGAAGAGCGTTTGCCCATCAGGCTTCTCTGTACCTCCGACCGTCTTCCTACCGGCGGAATAAATACGGACGCCCGCCGCATCCACCGTCCCCGCAACCAGGCCCACGGCCTTCTTCGCCGTATTCACGCGGTTGTCAATCAGTGCTTGCAACTCACTCTGATTTGCTTGCGCAAAGATCAAGCCAACACTCCCGAAAAATGCCAGAAGCTTCATAGATTTTGCGATCCTATCACAGAGAGTCACGCAGTCTCTGACAAAATACTTCCTATGTCTCCCGCGAGTAAAGCGGCTCCCGCCACGTTGCCGCCTGAAGAACAACTGTCTCGCTTCATTGACAAGTTCGACGCTAAGAACGCGGCACTGATCCGCTGCATCCGCGAGGCCCTGCGCAAACGCTTGCCTACGGCGAATGAGTTGGTCTACGACAACTACAACTTCTTGGTAATTGGCTATTGCCCGAGCGAGCGGCCGTCTGATTGCATTGTTTCTCTTGCGGCCCAAGCCAGCGGAATCGTCCTGAGTTTCTACTACGGCGCGACGCTGCCCGATCCGCACAAATTGCTACAGGGCAGCGGCAGCCAGAATCGTTTCGTGAGGCTTGTCTCTGCCGCCACACTGGCCCAACCTGAAGTAGAAGCGCTCGTCGCGGCAGCCATCGCCCAAGGTGAAACGCCGCTGCCAAGCAGTGGCAAAGGCAAGCTGATCATTCGCTCTATCTCTGCCAAACAGCGGCCAAGGAAGAAGTAGCCGAGGCATGAAACGATCAACGCAGATATGTCACTAATACAGCGGTATCTCTATGAGTAATCCAACCTACCTGCATTTCGACGGCTTGCAAAGCTACATTGAGATGCCGGATAGCTCGGACTTCAGCTTGCCCACTACAGGCGCGCTCACCGTGTCAGCCTGGATGCGCCCAGAAGTGCTTACGTTTTCGAACACCGAGAACGGCTATGTTCATTGGATGGGCAAAGGCGAGAAGGGCCAACAGGAATGGGTGTTCCGCATCTATAGCGACGATAACACAGTAGGCCGCGCCAACCGAATCAGCTTCTATCTGTTTAATCTCAACGGCGGCGAAGGCATCGGTAGCCATTTTCAAGATCCGAACAATCCAGTGCAAGCTGGCGTTTGGATTCATGTGGTCGGGGCGGCTGACGCACAGAGAACGTACCTCTACATCAACGGCACAAAAATCGATAGCGACGTCTATGCACCCTCAATTCAACCGCAGCATGGAACCGCCCCGCTGCGCATCGGCACGCGTGATTTTAATAGTTATTTCCAGGGAGACATTCGCGAAGTCCGCGTTTGGAACCGCAAGTTAGACGATTCGGAGATTGCCACGCTCTTCTCCTCGGACTCGACGCCGCCGAACGGCTTGGTTGCTGAATATCTGCTTTTACAGGACGTCGCGCCCGATACAGCCGGAGATCATACCGGTGTGATCCATGCAGGCACTTGGCTATCGGTCTAAACCTCTTTACTTCTTCTTAGGCGTTATCTTCCTTGAGACGAACTCCTGGAAAAGGTTTCCGGCTGCCCCGAAGCCCAAACCAATCGCGGCATTCTGAAACGTCGCGCTGGCGCCATTGCGATCTTTCGCCGGATAGTACAAATTCGAAATTCCGCTCGCGGCCAGATTACCGATGATCTCTGAATACCTTGGCTGCCAGTGCCCGTTATCGCCTTTGCAAATCACCGAGTTCGCAATCGCATAAAGCGCGCGCGACCCCGTCGAGCCGTTTCCTTTGACGAAGTAGCGCGGATCTTGCCGCAACACCGAAGGAAGAATCGCGCCGCTGATCATGTTGCCGATGAAAAAATCCGCATAGGCGGCGCCGTAGCGTTTGGCATAGCCCTCCGCTCCTTGACCATACCCGTTGTAATCTTTCTGCCATTGCTGCACACCGGCTATGATGCCCGTGATGCCGAACGAAATCGGATCAAACGTAGTTTTCCAGGCGATTTCAAATTTCTGCTTCGCCACCAGCGGTACCGCATTGTGGATGTAACTTACGCGGTAGTTAGGAATGAAACCTAGCAAGCGCTGTTTCTCTTCGACTTTGATTTGTTCTTCCGCTAACTCGGTCTGCCTGCCGGAAACCTGCACGTCGGTGGTAACGCGCGCCACTTCCAAAACGGTTGTGGGCAAGGTAACCGTTTCGCCAGCGCGCAGAGTACCGGCGGACGTCACTTCGGCAAAACCCTTCGCAGTCACAGTGAGATGAAAAGCACCGGGTGCAATCTTCGTGAACGAGAACTGTCCCTTGCTGTCTGACAGAGCTGTTTGCTGGGGCAAACCGATATCAAACGAGAGTCTGACCTGTGCACCGCCAACCGCCGCCCCAGTCTTGTCCACAACTGCGCCACTGACGGTCCCTAGTGACGACGATTCAATCTGGGCGAGCGCAAGCCCTGGCAATAGAAAAAGAACAGAGACGGCCATACGGATAATTTTCATAAGAAATGACAAAGTGAAGCGATACCTAGTATAAAAGACTGCAAATGCCTGCCATTAACGCTAATTAAAATTGCTCACCATGAAACACACTGGAAAACTCCCGAAACCCACTGAGACGTGGTGGCCATTCCGCGCGTCAAACAGTTAGGAGTAAATGAAAATGGAGCGAGTCAAGATGCTTGCCAAACTCTCGATCATCATCGCGGCATCAACCGCAATAACGTTCGCGCAAACGAATCAACAGACCAATCTGGCGCCACAGCGAACAGTTTCGCCTGGGACAATCAACTATACGGAAGGTCAAGTCTCACTTGACAACCAAGCACTGCAAAACGCGAGCGCGGCAGTGGTGATGCAACCCGGAGAAACAATCAGCACTGGTAGTGGTTTCGCGGAAGTGCTGCTCACACCTGGTGCTTACTTGAGAATCGGCCACGATAGTGAAGTACGGCTCACCGCTGCTGGACTGGCAAGTACACAGATTCAGCTAGACCGCGGGAGGGCTAGCGTAGAAGCAGACCAATTGATTCGTGGAACCAACCTCGCGGTAGCGATGAACGGCGCCACGGCTCATTTGGAAAAGACCGGTCTGTACAATTTTAGTGCAGACCAACAAACAGTCCGCGTGCTTGATGGAAAGGCAAACGTCGAAGCGGCTGGCGGATCGAAAAACATCGGCAAGGGCGACGAGCTAATGTTGGCCAGTGCAAACCCACTCAAGGCGCGTGGCTTTGACATGAAAGCTGAGAAAGCGGAACCTCTTTATGTATGGAGTGAAGCAAGAAGCCAAGTAGAATCTCAGGCTAACGTAGCTGTGGCGCAGAATGTGGCGGCGTACGGTGGCTGGTATGGAGCCGGCTGGTATTGGGATCCGTTCTGGAGTTCCTACGCTTTCCTACCGGGAGCCGGGTTGCTGTATAGTCCGTTCGGCTGGGGCTTTTATTCACCGGCGTTCATCGGCTATTACGGAGTTCCGTTTGGTTACTACGGACACTACTATGGCCGCTACGGACGCGTTGGCGGTTTTAATGCACGGGTAGGGGGCTTCCGCGCTAGCCCAGGAATCCATAGTGTAGGCGGTGGTTTTCACGGCGGTGGCGGGCGTCGCTAACCTACTACATNNTCCCGTCGTGTTTGAACTCGCGGGCTCGAACTTATTCACCGCAGCGTTGAGACTGGACGTTAATGCGTTGTCCACCGCTGCGGTGAGTGGGTCCGTTGTAGAACTAGTGGTTGACGAAGGGTTGATCTCCTGCAATAGCGCATTCGTAGCAGTGGAACTAAGTGAAGCACTATCGGAAGGCGCAATCCCAGTCCCTAGGAGGGTGCTCACTTGCTGAAGAGATAGAGTCGAACTCACGATTTTATTGAGCTGACTGGCAGAAGCTTTATTTAGGGTGCTCGCGTTTAGACTAGCCGGCAGTAAGCCATCGTTGTAAAGCTGCTGAACGCCTGAAGCCAACACTCCGGTGGATGCAGTTGACATGAATCCTCTCTGTTCCGCTTATCGGGCCCAAATGTACCGTCTTTAGAAAATTAATCAGCCGCTCGTCACTAGCCCGTCTGTAATCTTCGCTATACTCAGAATAGCCTTCGGTATTTCCTTCATGAACAGCAACTTAAGATGGATGATAGTCGGCAGTTCCACCTGTATTGTGGTGCTGCTTTTGCTTGGTGCGCGCAGTGGTCGCGCCGTGGCGCATGACGATGTCTATGGGCATCTTAAGGTGTACACCGAAGTACTGGAACGTATCAAGCTGGAATACGTAGAAGAGCCCGATATGAAGAGCGTCACGCTTGGCGCCATCAACGGCTTGCTCGAATCGGTTGACCCGTTTGCCAGCTATTTGAATGCCGATCAGTATCGCCAATATGAGAAAAGCGCGGATTCCGGCAAGGCCAGCGTCGGGCTGATCTTGGCAAAGCGGTATGGCTACGTGGCCGTTGTGGACGCTCTGCCCGGTTCGCCTGCTGATAAAGCGAATATCAACACAGGTGATCTGATCGAGAGTATTAACAATGTTGCCACTCGCGACATGCCGCTCGCTTATGCCGAGCAGTTACTGCGTGGCGACACGGGTTCCACCATCAACATCACGGTGCTGCGTCTCAAGAACCCCGAGCCCGAAAAAATCACCTTGACTCGCGCGAACGTGGCGTATCCTGCCATCGTCAGCAAAATGATGCCGAATGAAGTTGGTTACATTCACGTCACCAGCTTGGCCGGCAATCGCGTGGAAGAAGTGAAGAGCAAACTGGCGGAACTCAAGAAGCAGGGCGCGAAATACATTGTTCTAGATGTTCGCCATTGTTCTACCGGCGAGCAGGAAAAAGGCGTGGAACTGGCCAACCTCTTCCTGGATAAAGGCGAAATCACCTATCTGCAGGGGCAGAAGACCGAGAAACAGGATTTCACGGCTAAGGCGTCCGATGATGTTTGGCAGGGGCCGCTGGTGGTGATCACCAATCGGGCTACCGCCGGTGGCGCGGAAATCGCGGCGGGTGCTCTGCTCGATGACAAACGCGCGCAGATCGTCGGCGAACGCAGCTACGGTGACGCGAGCCTCCGCAAGACCATTCAGATGGACGACGGCGGCGCAGTGATTCTCTCGGTGGCGAAATACTATTCTCCTTCCGGCAAAGCGATCCAGGATGGCGGCATTACGCCTTCCGTACCGTTAGCGGAAAATGACAGCACGCCTGACCTCGACCAGGACGGCAACCCGCTGCCCGGCGCGCCCGTGAAGCCGACCGAAGACAACCTGCTGAAACAATCGATTGAGTTGGTGACCGGCAAAACCACGATCGCCCAGTTGACGGGCGACGGTGGGCCGCTGAATACGGGCGAGAACAGTCACCCGATCATGGAAAAAAATCCTTCCAAGGTCGCCCAGCCCGAACAACCCAAATAGTTAGCGAATATGCCTCTTTACGAATATCAATGCGAAAAATGCGGTGATGTCTTCGAATTGATAGAGAAGTTCAGTGCTGAACCTTTGACCATCCATGAAAAATGCGGCGGCAAAGTGCACCGTCTGATTTCCGCCCCAGCCCTTCAGTTTAAAGGCAGCGGCTGGTATGTAACCGACTATGCCAAGAGCGGCAGCACCAGCCCTGGCAATGGCGGCAGCGGCAAGAAAGACGGCGAGAGTTCTTCTGAAAAAGGCTCTTCTGAAAAGTCCGAGAAGAAGGAATCGGCTAATTCTTCGAAGGATTCAGGCAGCGGCAGCAGCTCATCTTCCGACAGTTCGAGTTCGACTTCCACCCCCGCATCTACAACTCCGTCGACTTCATCTGATAAAAAATAGAGGGTGACCTCACGACGGGAATTCTTAACCACCGCGGCTGCCGGTGCCGGGCTTAGTGTGTCTCTACAAGCTAGCCAAAGCAAGCCGGCTAAAACATCTGCCAATGACAAGGTGCAAATTGCGCTGATTGGCTGCGGCGGTATGGGGCAAGGCGACGCGCGCTCTTCGACGGCGACTGGCCTCACCAAGATTGTGGCTGCTTGCGATTGTTACGACGGCCGCCTTCAGCACATGAAGGAAACCTATGGGCCGCTGCTCTTCACTACGAAGAACTACGAAGAGATTCTGGCGCGAAAAGATATTGACGCCGTCATCATCGGCACGCCCGATCACTGGCACAGCAAGATCTCTATCGATGCCATGAAGGCAGGCAAAGATGTCTATTGCGAAAAGCCGATGGTGCAGCACGTAGACGATGGCGCACCTGTTGTAGCAGCGCAGCGCGCTACGAACCGCATCATGCAAGTGGGCAGCCAGCGCGTCAGTTCGGTGATCTATAAGAAAGCGCGCGAACTATATCAATCCGGCGCCATCGGCAAACTCAACATGGTGGAAGCGTGGTGGGACCGCAACTCCGCCACGGGCGCGTGGGAATATACGGTGCCCCCAGATGCGAACACCGACACCTGCGACTGGAACACGTTTCAAGGCCGTGCGGCGAAGACCGATTGGGACGCGAACCGCTTCTTCCGCTGGCGCTGCTATCGCGATTACGGAACGGGCGTGGCGGGCGATCTCTTCGTCCATCTCTTTTCCGGCTTGCATTTCATTACCGGCGCGATTGGCCCAACACGCGTGTTTGCCACCGGCGGCCTGCGCTTTTGGAACGATGGCCGCGACGTGCCTGATCTATTGATCGGCCTCTATGACTATCCGCAAACCGCCGAACATCCCGCGTTCAATTTGGTGCTGCGCGTGAATTTCGAAAGCGGCGCGCAGGAAAGCTCGGGCTTTCGCTTTACGGGCAGCGATGGCATCATGACGGTGAGCGATAAAGTAACCGTCACTGGCGCTCCTCCCGAGACCGAACCCGGCTACACCATTGGCACGTTCTCCGCTGCCGAACAGGAAGCGTTTCTAAAGGCGTATCACGCCAAGTATCCGGAAACCAAAGCATCGCCCGAGAACCTGAAGGCCGCCAAAGAAATGACGTATCAGGCACCGCCGAAGTACAGCGATCACATCGATCATCACAGAAATTTCGCCATGGCGGTGCGTTCGCGCAAACCGGTGGTGGAAGATCCAACCTTTGGATTTCGCGCTGCCGGTCCCGCATTGCTTTCAAACATGAGCTATTTTGAGAACCGCGTCGTCGAGTGGGACCCCGCCGCCATGAAGATCAAAGGCTAAGGAGACGACACGTCATGAAATCACCCAACGAAAACATTCAAATTGCGTTAATCGGCGCGGGCGGCATGGGCCAAGGCGATGCACACCTCGCCACGTCGTTGCCCGGTGTGAAACTGGTAGCCGCATGCGACTGCTATGACGGCCGTCTACAGCACATGAAGGAGGTCTATGGGCCTGAGACGTTCATCACTCGCGACTATCGCGAAATCGTGCGCCGCCGCGATATCGACGCAGTCATCATCGCGACACCCGATCACTGGCATGCGCCCATCTCCATCGATTGCTTGAACTCCGACAAACACGTCTACTGCGAAAAGCCCATGGTGCATAACGTGAGCGAGGGGCACGATGTGATCGCGGCTCAGGCCAAGGCGGGCAACGTGTTCCAGGTAGGAAGCCAGTATCGCAGTTCCGCCACATACTTGAAGGCGCGCGATCTCTACCAGGCGAACGCGATAGGCAAGCTGAATTCGGTAGAAGCATGGCTCGACCGCAACACGGCCATCGGCGCCTGGGAATATTCGATTCCCACCGACGCCAGCTTGTCCACCTGCGATTGGCCGCAATTCCTGGGCAATGCTCCGAAGCGCGAGTGGGACGCCGCCCGTTTCTTCCGCTGGCGCAATTTCCGCGACTACGGCACGGGGGTAGCCGGTGATCTATTTGTACATCTGCTAACCGGCCTGCATACCGTAACGGGTTCGAAGGGGCCAAACCGCATCTACGCTACCGGCGGCATGCGCTACTGGAAAGACCGCGATGTGCCCGACGTCATGCTGGCTGTTCTCGATTATCCGGAAACACCTGAGCACTCCGCCTTCAACGTGCTGCTGCGCGTCAATTTCAAAAGCGGACTGCCGCAGGAATCGTTTGGCGTGAAGTTCATCGGCAGCGATGGCGTGATGACCACCGGCTACACCGGCGTGTAGGTTGATAAGTCGCCGCAACCCGACCAGTTCGATGGTTCCACCGGAAGCTTTGCCGACGAAGTGCAAAAGCAATTGCGCGCCGATTGGGATGCCCGCCACACCACCATGGATTCACGTACGTTCGGGCAGACGAGCGAGCAATATGATACCGGCTCGATTAACGCGCAGTTGGAACATCACCGGAATTTTTACCGCTCGATCCGCGAAGGGCGGCCGTCCGTAGAAGACGCCACCTTTGGCTTGCGCGCCGCCGGGCCCGCTTTGTTGACCAATGAAAGTTTGTTCCAAGGGAAGATCATGCTTTGGGACCCGGAGCAGATGCTCGTCACATCGGGAAGTCAGGAGCCTAAGTAAGAATGAACATCAATTTCGCAGCCGCTTGGGCTACCGCGCAAACGCTTTTGACTACGGTAGGCCTAAACGTGCTGGGGGCCATCGTCATTTATGTAGTGGGCCGCTGGGTAATTGGTTTTGTCCTGCGCGGCTTGCAGAGGCTATTGCTGCGCGAGAAATTTGATCCAACGCTTTCACGCTTCCTGGGAAACACGCTCGCGGTGGTTCTCAATCTAATTCTCGTTCTGGTCATCCTCGGCAACTTCGGAGTGCAAACCACCAGCTTCGCCGCGTTGCTGGCGGGCGCAGGTTTGGCCATCGGAGCGGCTTGGAGCGGTTTGCTGGCGAACTTCGCGGCGGGCGTGTTTTTGATTGTTCTTCGCCCTTTCAAAGTGGGCGACTTCATCACCGCCGGCGGCACCACCGGCACGGTGCAGGAGGTCGGCCTCTTTGTCACCACCATTCTCACTCCGGACAACATACACACGTTTGTCGGCAACAACAAACTCTTTTCCGACAACATTCAGAATTTCTCATCCACCCCATACCGACGCGTAGAACTCACGGCGCAAATCGCCGAAGAAACGGACCCTCATCAGGCAATCGCCGCGATTCGCTCGCGCATCCTCAACATTCCAAACGTTTTGAAATCGCCTGCGCCTGAGGTGGACATCCTGTCGTTCAGTCCCACGGGCCCGACCTTAGCAGTGCGCCCTTATTGTTCGAACGAACACTATTGGCAGGTTTATTTCGACACGAACATGGCCATTCGCGACACTCTTTGTTGCGCGCCGTTCCCCTCGCCCGTGCAAGTTTACGGCGTAAAACAGATGTCAGCGGCTGCCGGAAATTAGCAAAAAGCACCTAGCATCATGTGACCTTCAGCACTGTTTTGCAGTCATAGCTTGTGAGCCTGAATAATGGAGACTCACTAGCATGAACCTAAATCTCAACGCGGCTTGGGCCACAGCTCAAGCGCTTCTCATGACGGTTGGCCTGCAGGTGCTTGGGGCAATCGTAATCTACGTTGTCGGCCGATGGATCATCGGCTTTGTGGTGCGCTTGCTACAGAAAGCACTCAATAGACAACATTTCGATCCAACGCTATCGCGCTTCTTGGTCAGCGCGCTGGGCGTCACTCTCAACATTTTTCTGGTGGTGGCCATCCTCGGTCAATTCGGCGTGCAGACTACCAGCTTTGCGGCCCTGCTCGCGGGCGCTGGATTGGCCATCGGCGCGGCCTGGAGCGGTTTGCTTGCCAATTTTGCGGCTGGCATTTTCTTGATTGTGCTGCGACCGTTTAAGGTGGGTGACTTTATTAACGGCGGCGGCGTCACGGGCACCGTGCACGAGATCGGCTTGTTCGTCACCACCATTCAAACGCCCGACAATATCCACACGTTTGTTGGCAACAACAAGATCCTTTCCGATAACGTACAAAATTTTTCCGCCAGCCCTTACCGGCGTGTAGAGTTAACGGCGCAGATTTCGGGCGATGCCGATCCGCATCAAGCCATCGCCGCTATTGAAAGGCGCATCGCCACTATTCCGAACGTCCTGCAAACGCCTGCGCCCGAAGTTAGCATCCTCTCGTTCACGCCAGTGGGTCCGGTTCTCGCGGTTCGGCCCTCTTGTTCAAACGATCATTATTGGCAGGTATATTTCGATACCAATATGGCGATTCGCGACACGCTCTGCGCCGACCCGTTCCCCGCCCCGCTGCCCGTCTACGGCATCAAGCAGATGTCCGCTGCTGCCGCGGCGTCTGCGGCTGCGGCTGGATCGAACTAGTCGTTCCCAGTACGGCATTGAGCGAACCTTGACGGTAACCCTCCAGGTCGAGCGTTACGTATAGAAAACCAAGTTGCTTGAAGATGGCGGAGAAGGCGGAGGCGTTCTCCGCCGTCATCGCTTTGGGCAATTCTTCTTTCGCGATTTCGATACGCACCAGATCGCCGTGGAAGCGCACGCGAAACTGCCGGAACCCCAGCGCGCGAATCGCCTCTTCGCCTCGCTCAATGGTGTTGATAGTCTCAGTCGTCACTGGCGTGCCATACGGGACACGCGAGCTGAGACAAGCCGCCGCCGGCCGGTTCCAAGTAGATAAACCTGCGCGCTTCGACAATTCGCGAATTTCCGACTTACTCAAACCAGCATCCACCAACGGCGCTTTCACTTCGTGAATTTTGGCCGCGCGCTGGCCCGGGCGGTAATCACCCAAGTCGTCTTTATTCACGCCGTAAACAATGTGCGCAAGGCCCCTGTTCTTCGCAAAAGCTTCCAGTTGGTTGAACAACTCATCTTTGCAATGAAAGCAGCGGTTCTGGTCGTTCTTGACATAGTCAGGATTTTCGAACTCGTGCGTTTCAATGTATTCGTGCCGGAAGCCACANNACGCGCTCCATCTCCCGCAACAGCCGCAGCAGCAAGCGCTCCTTCGCATCCAGGACCACGGGGTCGGATTGAAGAGAGACAAGCGTGGCCATACCTGAATTATAGAGGTTTTCCGCCAGAGATCCGCCGGCGAGGAGGGGCCGATGCTATTTCCTCTCTTTTTGTCCCTTATTGTCGGCGAAATCCGCTTACTTGAGTTGAAACGGATTTGATTTTTCACTACTACCCAGATGAATTGCCATGCGTAACTTTTTCGCGGCTCTCCTCCTAGTATTCGTTGGCACGGTGCCTGCGCTACGGCAAAAGCAAACTCCCATTCCGCGCGATCAGCATTCCATTGTCTTAGCGCCGCAACCAGCGGACAAAGTGCGACAGCACGAGCCTAAGCTCGACAATGCCGGCAGCACAGCAGTCAAAATCATCGCCATGGTGCCCAATCCGAGGCTCACTGGCCTCGGTCTGGAGTTTGACCGCTGGATAGACAGCCTGCAAGGCGCAGCCGCTGCCGAGGGGTTTAACTTTGAGAAACAGTGGGTGCCTTGGGTTCTGAAATCTCCCGACTACAGCAAGCCTGGCTGGCTTTTCTTTCGTGAAAAAGATGGCGATCGCGCGCTGAAAATATTTTTAGTTGCCGAATCACCGATCTCGGGAGTGAATGAAGACCAAATCAAACTTGCGCTCTCAGAGTCTGCCACAAACCTGATCGGCGTCGTAGGTCCTGCATTTTCGGGCGGCTTCCGCTCATTGAACACGGCCCTAAGCAAAAGCAAAAACGTCAAAATCATTACCGGCTCGGCGACGAGCCATGGCACAAATGCTTTCTGTCATGGATGCACGTTCGACCGCACCGTCGATCCTGACGACATCGCTAAGGCCGCCTTCCAGGAGTACTTAACGAAGCGCAATATTGTGAGCCCCTACAGAGCCGAACTCGATGAAACCGACACCACCTACGGCAGCGAAGACGCCAAGACGCTTGGTGAAACAGCCTCCCTCCACTTTCCTCGCGATATTTCAGCCGTGCGCGGCGCTTATGAACAGAACCAGCAGTTACAAAAAGCGATCGAACAAGAGGCCCAAACTACGACTGCACATCCCTCCGTGGCACTGGTCGGAGAGGCTCCAACGAACGGGCCCGGTTCAGTCCCGATTCAGTCTTCCGTTGGCACAGCTGCCACCGAAGATTTGGAAATGCAGGAGATATCGCAGCGCTTGCATCAAGGACATTTCAGGCTCGCCAGCCTGCGCGCGACCAACCCGCTTGATAGCGTCTTCCTTCGTCAGTACTTTGCCGCACGCAATCCCGACTTGCAGTTCTACTTGCTTGAGCCCGATATTCTGTTTACTCACCCGCCGGAAGTGAACGCGTTCCGGGGCACACTCGCCGTCAGCCGGTACTCGCTTTTAGCAAAGGATGAAAGACCGATGCTTGTGTTTCCGTCGAAGGCATCCGAGGGCGTATTCTGGGCGACGCGTTCCGTGATTACCAGGAAATTTCTTGTTACTCAAGATCCGCTTTGGCTGTCGATCATCGGAATTGACGGCTATTGGCCCGTCGCAAAACTCACAACCGATCCGGCCAAATATGCAGGATCGTCATGCGCTCCTATCGACAATAAGGTCGACTTTCTGATTAATCCCACAAAGCCCTACATTACCTTGTGGCTCAGTGCGGGTCTAGCAGTGTTGTTTGTTGCAGCAGCTCTGACGCGAGGTGAGGTTCTAGTACAAAATGAGCCTCAGTCGGCACCGCGAAAATGGTATGCCGACTTCTTTTTCAATCCCTTAGCCCCGCTTGTGTTCGCGCGCCGTTATCATGCTTTTTGCCTGGTGGTCGGCCTTTCGGCCATACTGCTCCTGCTGTCGCAACCTTTGGCGGAAGCTTGGAACCCGGCGGTTTATCTAACAGTTTTGCCCGCGGCGCCGGCGCTTTGGGTGTGTTGTCCACTACGTCGTAGACTACCTTTAGCCCCAATATCTGAGCAACCAACTGCGCGCCTGGATTGCCAGCTAACCCCGTGGATGACCACGGCCGTGGTAGTGGCAGTTCTCGCCATGCTGTGGTTTCTTTCGTTCAAAGTATTATCCAACCAAAACAACGATTGGAGTCATTTTGCCGCCTATCGCGCTGTACATTTAGGAAACGGCGTAAATCCACTTCTTCCGCTTTTGCTCACTGGATTCTCCCTTGTTTGCTGCGCCTGGTATCATTTCCAGCGGTTCATCTTCGCTTCGGAGCGCTTTGTACCGCTTGATCTGACAGATTTCGGGACTCTGCTTGGCCCCTACGAACGCGTCCGAGACATCCTAGCGCGCTATGCGACCGGACCAGCAATGATCTCAGCGGTTGTCGCCGCTGGACTCGTCGTCGGCATTACACAGCTTTACAACTCAGCTTTAACGATCGAGGGTGGCAGTTATGATCGGGCCGTCGTGATCGTCCTGGCCTCTTCGGCGTTCTTCACTGTCTTGAGCGTTTGTCAATTCTTGCAAGCTTGGTGGAACTTTAGCGATTTCCTGGTTGCCTTACAAGGGTTGCCAATCCGGCATGTTTTCTTTAAGCTCCCACGCGAACTCGGTTCGGTCGCGCTCTTTTCTGTCGCGCCTCGCGAAAGATCGTATCTCTATCTCTTGAGAGCACGAGATTGTCTGCGCAAGATCTCTTGCCTGCCGGAAGGCATGGCGCAAGATGTGGAAACCGCCATGACAGCTCTACTTGCTCGCGCAGGAGCCGATAAGCGCGAGACGAGCACCGAAGCGCGCACCGCCAACGCGAGCTTCCTAAGGGCAAATTCATTCATCCTTTCGTACTTGCAACGACAGGTTTGGTGCAAAGGAGATTCAGAACTTCCGGAACTTGCAGCAACCCGAGAGCCTAACGTTGCGCTGGCCGAAGAATTCATTGCACTTCGTTTTCTCAGCTTTATCCGCTACGCAACTCTTCAGCTACGAAACCTGCTGACCTATTTTTCGGTGGGATTCATCTTGCAGGTGATGGCTGTCAGTTCTTATCCCTTTTTTTCCCGCAGCCTGTCGAAACTGTTTATCCTCATCACCTTCTCGATTCTAAGCACCGCGGCCGGTTACGTGCTCTGGGGAATGGGACGCGACACTACTTTGCGTAGCCTCGCGACCGATAACAAAGGGAGCGATCATCCAATTGCGTTGCAAACTTTACAATCGGCAAGTCTGCCATTGCTGGCCTTCGCCAGCACTTACTTTCCGGATTTAGGCAACGTGCTCTTCGGCTGGATCGGCGCTGCTCTTGAATTGGGGAAATGATCGCTATTGCCGGAACTGGCCCATCACTTCGTCGCGATTCAAAAACTGGACCGCCTGGATGCCCAACATCTCCGCGCCATGGATGTTGGCGATACGGTCATCAAAAAACACCGTGCGGGCCGGATCTGTGCCAATTCCTTCCAGACAATGCTCGTATATCAGCGATTCCGGCTTCACGGACTTCACTTCGTACGAGAGCGTAACAAAATCAAAACGCTTCATACGGTCAGTGCGCGCCTTGATCGTTTCGCCCAAATCGGAAGGCATGTTCGAAAGAATGGCAATGCGCTTCCCTGCCCCGCGCAGTTCCTCAATCCACGTCCACATGGGTTCATCAAAATTCATCCACGTAGTGCTATCGATTTCGGTGAGTTGTTCAACAACATTCGGTACTAATACTTTGCCGGCGGCGCGGCCGATGCCAGCCCAATACTCTGGGCCAGAGATCAGACCTTTATCGTAATCGAGGCGCGTGCCCCAGTAGAGTTCTGAAAACGGTTCGGCTGGAATGCCGGCAACCTCTGCCATGCGCGCCTGTGCTGCTTCCGCTTGATGGTGAACCAGCACGCCGCCGTAATCAAAAATGTAACCGTCGAAGTCTTTAACGGGCGCCATCNNGTGCGCATCAAGACTTCGCCAATCAGCCCAACGCAGAACAGCATCAGTCCGCCAAACCATAACATGGCAGCTGCCATGAGTAACGGGCCGTGTTCCGCAATGATGTCGTGACCCATGATCTTCTCTACCAGCAGCACCAGCAAAACGATGCCCCCCAGCCCCAGTCCACCCAAACCCCACTTGCCAAAAAAGTGCATCGGGCGCGTGAGATAGCGCAGCAAAAAGTTGATTGTGATGATGTCGAAGAAGACCCGGAACGTGCGGCTCAAGCCATAGTGCGACGCGCCATTTGGCCGTTCAATATTCTTGATGGGCACTTCCACCACCCGC
Organism: Bryobacterales bacterium; assembly: GCA_003169195.1. Lineage (GTDB taxonomy): Bacteria > Acidobacteriota > Terriglobia > Bryobacterales > Bryobacteraceae > Bog-105. The sequence goes on along the minus strand of PMQB01000680.1, from coordinate 12,503 downwards.
GCGCCGTAAAAACTAGCCAGCGCGGGGATGAAGCGATGCAACTCGCCGTAAAGATTGACCTCTTTCAATACCTCGGCGCGGTAGGCCTTAAAAGTGGTGCCGAAATCGTGTATGTCCACGCCTGACGCGCGCTTCATCATCCAATTGGCAATCTTCGACGGAATCTTGCGCGTGATGGCGTTATCGACTCGATTCTTTCGCCAACCGCTGGCGATGTCGTAGCCGGCCTCAATCTTCTCGAGCAGCAACGGAATATCTTCGGGATCGTGCTGCAAATCGCCGTCGAGAGAAACAATTACTTCGCCTTGCGCTTCATCGAAGCCCGCAGCCAGTGCCGCCGTTTGACCAAAGTTGCGACGCAAGCGGAGAACTTTCAGGTGCGCATCAGTCTCAACTAAGTTGGCGAGAAGGTCGAAACTCCGATCAGTCGAAGCATCATCAATGAAGATAATTTCGTACGGCTTGGCGAGCTTCTCTAAAACAGTGCAAAGCCGATCGTAGAGAGGCAGGATAGCAGGCTCTTCGTTGTGAATAGGAATGACGATCGAAAGCATGGGGGTACTCTCTCAGTGTAGCGAAGGTTGTAAGGTTATAGGATGAAACGACGCGATTTACTCGCAGGACTGGCATTGGCCGCTACCACCATGGAGGCGCAGCAACCGGGCCCCGAAACGGTCTATATTCCAAAGGTGCAACGCGTGGAGGATCGAAAGTTTCTGCACGATTTCATGGAAAATTTCTCGTTCGTAGATCTGATCACCGCCGCGCCGACCATTCGGATTACTCACATCCCGGTGGTGCTCGATCGGACGAATGGTCCCTACGGCACAATTTTCGGGCACATCTCGAAGAACAATCCTCAGCAACAGGCGTTCGATGAAACCGCGCCGGCGGTGATTGTCTTTCACGGACCGGAGTCGTACATTTCGCCGACTTGGTACGCCAAGGCGGAAGCAGTGCCCACTTGGAACTTCGCAGTGGTCCATGCCAGCGGCAAGCTGAAGCCGATTACCGACAAGACGGAACTGCACAATCTGTTGGCAAATCTGATTCACAAGTTTGAAGGACGCTATCCACAATCGACCTACGACTTTTCAAAGCTGCCTGATAATTACGTGTATCCGATGATCCGCGGAATTATCGGTTTTGAAATGCAGATTGAGGGGATTGAAGGTAAATGCAAACTAGGGCAGGACCGTAGTGAGGAAGACAGGCAGAGTATTGTGAAGCATCTGCCGACCGCTTGGCATGAACCAACGATGACCGAGTTCACCGCAACGTTTTACGAGAGGCAGAAGTCGCTGCCTAAAGCATAGAGGGTCGTCTAGGCCTCATACTTTGAGTCATTGAGCCCAACTCAGGTAATCCGCAAAGCCCGGCAGCCAATTCAATTTGAGCCAACAAACGAAGGTCAGAATCTGGAATCTCATCTAGGTGCTGTTCTGCTGAATCTCCCAAGATCCGGCCCATCCTGCGGAAAACCGATTTATACTTGGCTCCCGAAGGCCAAAACTCTTTCAACGCTCGGTTCGGAAATTTCTCATCACTGTCTTCCCGATAGCTAGCTTCCGCATACTTCAGTGGCTCACTAAAGTCCGTGGTCTCTTCGGCGTTCAGCAGAGCATGTCCGTAGTCGAAATCCGCTTGGCTGCTGCCAGCCATGATGTAGCCTCGTTTCTTAGCATCTGGTGGCGGCAGTTTAGCTTGTTTTGCTCGCACCTCTTCCTGTAGACTTTCCATCCCCTTGGGATATCGCGTCAGAGCCTTTGCAAGCTCGGGATTCGCCGCAAGCACTTTGTCAGCGCGTTCTGACTCAAGCTCGAGCAGGTGCCACATCTGAAACAACTCCAGTGAACGGCTCGATGTGAAAACCAACTGGCCGACCGTCCCACTGACTGGTGAATCGGCGCGGGCTAATAAAGCATCCACTATTTCGGACACGGCCGCTTGCGCCTCGGCATGCGGCAGTACCTTTCCATAATCTCGAAACATGACATAAACCGCCAAGTGTTCCCTATTGTGGGGACGCTCGCGGTTGACACGCCATACCGCTAATGCGCGCCTTAAGAGTAAGCCCTGCTCTTCCGGGTCGCCAGTGTCCCTAATCGACGACTGAATCCCACTCATGGGAACCTCTGATAGAGGCGCACCTTGCAGAACGTATTTGCGCAAGTACGACAGATGCCCGTGATCTTTCATCACACGCGCCAACTCGTGGCCCAGATGACTGAAGCCAGCCCCTTGGTGCGCTGGGGGAGGCACGGTCGCTAATAATTCTGGATGAACCGCCGCAATCATAACCCGGCTCAGATGCGCAAAGCCCTTGTGCGCATCCATACCGGGAGGCATTGCCAAACCCTTTTCAAGCGTTTCCCGCGCCTCTGCTGGCGACGTAACCGTTTGCACTCGCGCAATCCGCAGCAACGCGGCCTTCTGCACATCCGGCGAGAACCACTTCAGTTGCGTCAAGGCATCTTCGATGAGTTCGGCTGCGGACACGCCACTATTCTAGAACGTAAATCGATCGAGTCGCGCGGCTGGTGCAAACGCCGACAATGTCGATTTCGTGGTCGCGTATTGGCTAATCGCGGTCTTCTCGCCTTCCACCAAAACTGATCGCTCAATGTCGCCAGCAGATGGCCCAGCGGCGAAGTATCCGGCCAGTGCCGCTTGCAAAGGCGGCAGGCTGGGATTGAAAGCGGCGTTCTCGATATAGGCACCCGCAAAAACGCGCCCCGTCGAGGTGAGAATGGCAGCACCCGACGGTGAGCGACTGTAGGGAGAGTACGCTTGCTCAGCAGCGTTCAGTGCCTCATGCGCCAAGACGTCATTGGACCCAGTCGAAAGCGAAAAGCGCGTGTGCGTAATCGGAAATGCACCTTGTTTGAAGCCGAGATTCTTTGGTCCAAACGCGTGTGGCAGCAAATCGGCCAACTTCATCTCAAGAGAATCTCCCATCAGCACCCGCATGCTGATATTGACGGATACCTCACTCAAGAACTGCCGGCAGTGTCCGCATGGCGAACCGTTTACTGCCACCGCATCAATGCCTTCTTCACCGCACATGTAGGCATTCGCTATCGCGGATTGCTCGCCATGCACGGCCAGACCCAAAGGGTTGCCGGGAATCTCGATATTTTGTCCCAAATACAAACTGCCGCTCGTCCCCGAAGCAACAGCACCTACAAAGTAGTTCGAGATGGGAGGATGCGCATGGCTCTTTGCGCGCGCGATCAGCTTAACCATCAACGCGTCGCGACTCAATTTCTCGTCCCTCATAAGAGCCGCGACAGTGGATGCTGCTATCTGGCCACGAAAATGGGAGTCCGGCTCTGCGCTCATTTTCAACCCGCCAGCCATTGCCGCAGCCAGTAAACTGCGGCGGGTGGGCTGCACTAAACCAACTCCTCAACAAGATCAGGCTGCTTGCTGTGGATCAAAGTTCGATCGGCGAAGAACAGCGCGATGGCAACGAACAACACGAGTGATCCAAGACTGGAACTCTGCCAAAAACTCAGCCAGTGGTGCATGGGATGATCTGCAGTCCCCGTGGTGTAGAAGTCGAGCATGGCGCCCGAGAGTTCTGAACCAATAAACATGCCGATCCCGTAAGTGAGGAATGTGTAAAAGCCTTGCGCCGTGTTGCGCAGAGCCGAAGGCGCTTCCTGATCTGTATAAAGCATACCGGTGACAAAAAAGAAATCAAAACAGACACCGTGAACGATGATGGCAATGTAGAACATCCATACCAACGCACCGTTGTTTCCATAGGCCAGCAGCGCGTAGCGCAGAGTCCAAGCCGCCAAGCCCACTAGTAGAATCCCTTTCACGCTCAGACGCCGGAAGATCAACGGCATGGCCAACATAACCAGGACTTCCGAAGCTTGGCCGAGGGACATCTTGCTGGCCGCTTTCGTCACGCCTACATCGTTGAGATACGTATTGACAAACGAAAAGTAGAACGTTAGCGGAATACAGGCCAGGATCGAGCAGATCGCAAAAGTCAAGTACGACCGTTTCTTGAGCATCACCAGACAATCAAGGCCCAGCACTTCGCGAACCGTAATGGATTTGCCGTGACCGCTAGGCGGTGTGTGGGGCAGAGTCAGGCAGTAAAGACCCATCACCACAGAGACACCGGCAGCCAGGACAAACTGATTGGCCGACCGCTCCAGCGTGAAATAACTGAGCACTTGGCTAATAGCGATCCAGCCGAGCGTACCGAACACACGAAACAAGGGGAAACGGCGCGGGTCGGGACAATTCTTAAGGGTGATGGAAGTGGTAAGCGCCAGAGTGGGGAAGTAGCAAAGGCAATAGATCAACATCAACGGATAGATGGTTCTAAAACTGTGAGCTTGGGAAACCGTGTAGAGCAAGCACGCACCAATCAGATGCAGTGCGCACAAGACCCGCTCAGTGCTAAAGTATCGGTCGGCCACCATCCCGACAAAGAAGGGCGAAAGAATGCAGGCTAAAGCAGCGGTGCCGAAGACCGAACCCGCCTCCGTTCCCGAAAAACTCAACTGTGTCGTGAGGTAGGTACTGATGGTGGAATACCAGCAGCCCCAAATCACGAAGTTGAAGAACATCATGATAGCGAGCCGGACAGAGATGGAACTCGGCAATGCGGTCTCCTTAAGAATATGAAGAATCAATCAACTGCTGCAGGTACTTGATAGACGCGCGAATGTCTTCTTCCTGGCGCGCGCCTGATATTTCGCGTTCAATGGTGATGGGTCCAGTGTAATGCAGCGCGTGCAATTTGCGCATCACTTCTGCGAAATCCACTTTGCCTTTGCCAATCGCCACTTCTTCGCCCAAGTGCTTGGGGTCAGTCGGATACATACCGTCTTTGGCGTGTAGTCCGCGCACGTATTTGCCGATCACATCGAGTGCCGCCACCGGATCGCCCTTCCCGTAAAGAATCAGATTGGCGGTATCGAGATTCACGCCGATGTTGTCGGCACCCGTATCAACAATCGCGCGCAACAGAGTAACGGGGGATTCCTGCCCGGTTTCCATCAGGAACGTTTGCCCGTTCGCTTTGCAGTAAGCCGCCACATCCTGAATCGCTTTCACGGTGTCGGTATACAAAGGCTCATTCGGATTCTCCGGTATGAAGCCGCAATGCGTATGAACAGCTTTGATGTCGCACATCTTGGCCAAATCGGACGCGCGCTTCAAGGCATCCATGCGCGCCGTTCGCGTCGCCGGAGGAACGAGTCCAATCGTCAAGGGCCCTTGGTAGAAATCCCAAACCATTTTGCCCGAACCCAACGTCATGGCCGCTGTCGCTTCAATCTGATATTTGGACAACGCCGCCTTTAGCGGCTCGGCCAAGCTAGGGGGCGCTGGACCAACACCTACCTGGCAGCACTCCAAGCCGAAGGCTTTCACCCGGGCAATGGCTTGATCAGGCGTGGTCTGGCCAGAAACACCAACCACTACACCCAAGCGAGGTTTACTGCCAGCGGACTGCGCGCTGCTCGCACCTGCGATGGCTGCCGCTGTGCCCAAAGCAGTTTTCATGAAAAGACGTCGGTCGGGAGAAGGCATGTGTTTCATGTATTATGACAATCCGCCCGTGCTACTTTGGAGGCTGATTTACCATGGCGTGGTTTACACGGCAAAAGCCGTCTCTCGATTCCGACGGCGTACCTGAAGATAAAAAAACTGTGCGCACCGAAGGACTGTGGCAAAAATGCGATGGATGCGGTCAAATCATCTGGCGCAAAACGGTTGAAGAGAACATCAATGTTTGCCCCAAGTGCGATTACCATTTCCGCATTAGCGCTTTCGACCGCTTACAATTGTTGTTCGACGACGGTGTCTTTCAAGAACATGACGCGCAGATGCGCTCCTCCGATCCATTAAAATTTGTCGACTCCAAACCGTACGTGCAAAGGCTGCAGGATATGGAAGCCGCCACCAAATTGCCCGACGCGGTCATCGCCGCTAGCGGCAATTTAAATGGGCGCAAGGTACAGATCTGTGCGCTGGAACTAAAATTCATCGGCGGTAGTATGGGCGCGGTGGTTGGGGAAAAGATCACCCGTGCCATTGAACGCGCCATGACGGAACGAACTCCGGTCATTATTATTTCCGCATCCGGCGGCGCGCGCATGCAGGAGGGCGCTATCAGCCTTATGCAACTGGCCAAACTTTCGGCTGCGCTCATGCAGTTAGACGAAGCCGGTTTGCCTTACATCAGTGTATTGACCGATCCCACCACCGGCGGCGTTACTGCCAGCTTTGCGATGTTGGGTGATCTAAACATTGCTGAGCCGGGCGCGCTCATTGGTTTCGCAGGACCGCGCGTGATTGAACAGACCATTCGTCAAAAGCTACCGGATGGTTTTCAGCGCAGTGAATTTTTGTTGGAACACGGCTTCTTAGATGCCATTGTGAAGCGCCACGAGATGAAGGCCTATATCTCAGACGCGCTAGGCTTTTTCGCCGGTTGATTGCTTGGCGAGCGATGCTTCGGCTTGCGCAACGGTGGGGAAGCTTACAATGATTTCGCCAACACCGGAAACAGTCAGCATCGTTTGAATTCGTTGATTCGCATGCACCAAAGCATATTTGCGCTGATTGCGCGCACACGCGACGTGCATAGCCACCATGCTTCCTAATACTGCTGAATCTATGTAGGGCACATCCGTCAAATCCACTAGCAAGATCGGAGCTTCATTGCGCCGCATCAACTCTTCAAACTCCGAATAGTTAGTAATTTCGAGAGGTCCGTGGACTTTGAGAATGACAACGCCCGGACGAGAGCCCGGCGAACTGTCGATGCGTACCGGCGGATTCGAGCCTTTATCCATTTGCTTGCGCTTCAAATTACGTTAACACGGTTGGAGTCTGACTAACAGGTTACAACTGTTTTAGAGCGACCAATTCTTCAGGACCCGGTTCGATCCGAAGCGGATTACTGAGCGGTTTGCCAAACCCGGCGAATGTGACTTTCATTACATCGCCCGACTCCAGCGCGATGCCTTCGCCGAAACTGAAAGCGTCCGCCCCAAAGAAATGGATGTGCACGTCGCCGGGCCGGCGGTGCGCCGGATATTTGAAATGGTGGTGCTCCAAGTTGGCCACAGAGTGACACATATTCTTTTGTCCCGTCCAGATTTGTGTCGCCCAAAGCATTGCGTTGTTCCGCAAAATGCTAACCGTGCCTTCCACATTTTCAAACTCCGTTTCGCCCACTAACAGCTCCGGCCCGACGGAGCAATTGCGCAGCTTCGACGGCGCGAGATACAAGTAATTCTTCTTCTCCATTTTGTGATCGGAGAATTCGTTGCCCATCATCAGACCCACGCGAACGGGAATGCCGCTCTCTGAGATGACGTAGGCGCCCGCGATTTCCGGTTCCTCGCCGCCATCCCAGCCATACGAAGGTGTGCAAAGTTCCTGGCCGTGCGCGCGCAGAATGGAACCGTCACCCTTGTAGAACCACTCGGGTTGCACACCGATTTTTCCCGCTGCGGGCGTGCCGCCTTTTAGACCCAACTGGTACATCTTGGCGCTGTCCGTAACTTCAGCGCTAGTCTCTTTGTGCATAGCGGCGCGATTGGCGGCACTCGCTTTGTGAGTGAGACCGGTCCCGCTCACCATGCAACGCGCCGCATCGGACGGATGATCGAACGCAGGCAGCAGCCGCCAGTGCGAACTGCCTTCGTAGACCGCCGGGTAGTCCAGGAATTCGCCGCTCTGCGTTACCACATCGGCGATGCTCTTGCCCGCGTCAGCAGCGTGTAGCGCCAAGGAGTAAGTGTCTGGCCACTGCGCTTCTAGCAGGTGAAGCGTCCCACCATCAACGCGTGCTATCCGCCGTTTGTTGCCTTGTGCGATTTGGACTAGCCGCATGGGGAATTATTGATGGCCTTGGCCGCGCAGAACTTTTCCGGGGAGGGCGTCAGTCATCTTGCCCCCGTCAACGACGGGCATGCCGTTGACGAGCACGTACTCCATTCCTTCAGATAATTGATTTGGCGTTTCGAAGGTGGCCACGTCATGAATCTTCTCGGGGTCGAATACCACGATGTCCGCCCAGAGACCTTGCTTCAAAACGCCCCTGTCAGTCAAGCGCATTCGCTGAGCCGGAAGAGCACTGAACTTGCGAATCGCGTCCTGCAAGGTGAGCAGCTTCTCCTCCCTCACATACTTCCGCAGAATGCGCGGGAACGTTCCATACGCCCGCGGGTGGGGGTGTTCTTTGCCAAGCAAACCGTCGGGTGCGGTCCCTTGCGAATCGTTGTCAATGGCCACCCACGGCTGTTTCAACGCCAGCGCGATGTCCGGCTCAGACATAGCGAAGACGGCGACCATCATGCCGGGATCGTCAATCAGCAAATCGAATATCGTGTCGATCGGGTCCTTGTTCTGATCCTTAGCAATCTGCGCGATGGTCTTACCTTGCAGCGGAAGAAGCTTGGGATTTTGCACAACGCTGACGAGAATAGCTTCGGGTCCAGGGATCTCCTGCCACTCGTTGTCCCAAGTCGAATCGGCCGTCATCATTTCTTTGCGAATGCGGTCCCGCATCGCGGGATCTTTCAAACGCTCCACCATCTTTGCGCCGCCGCCGTCATGCGCCCACGGCGGAACGAATGCAGAGAAACTATTGAACCAGGCAGGATAGGCGTAGGTGTCAGCGGAAACATCGATACCTGACGCGCGAGCGGCGTCGATGCGCCCCACAATCTCAGGCATACGATTCCAATTCTGTTTACCCGCAGCTTTGAGATGCCAGATCTCCACCGGAATTTTCGCGTCGCGCCCGATGCGGAACGCTTCATCCAGCGCATCGTCAATACCATCGCCTTCACTGCGCATATGAGTAGCGTAAATACCGCCATACTTCGCGGCTTCAGCGGCCAGAGCGATCAACTCCTCGGTCTTAGCGTAAGGCGCGGGCGCATATTGCAATGCGGTTGAGACACCAACGGCACCCTGCAGCATAGCGTCGCGAACCAGCGCCTTCATTTGCTCTAACTCTTCAGCGCTCGGTGCGCGATTGACGTCGCCAAGCACCACACGGCGGACCTGCGTGGCGCCAACGTAGCTGGCCAGGTTAATACCCATTCCCTGCTTCTCGAGCCGGGCAAAGTACTCGCTGAACGTGAGCCAATCGGCTTTCAATTTGTAGTGAGCAAAGTCGCCACGGTCGGCCGCAATGAGCTTCTTCGTCAGCGGCGCAATCGACCCCCCTTCGCCCGTGATCTCGGTAGTGATGCCTTGAAAGATTTTGGAAGGCAGATGCGGGTCGACCAGAATAGACACTTCGGATTGACCCAACATGTCGATGAAGCCGGGCGCAACTACGTGGCCTTGCGCGTCAATGACTCGCTTGGCCGGCACGTCCCTGAGAACACCTATCTGCGCGATTCGGCCGTCAATGATGCCGATGTCGCCGGAGTACCAAGGCGAGCCCGTGCCGTCGATAATGTGGCCGTTGCGAATGATCAGATCAAACGTCTGCGCCGCATGCAAAGGGGATACCAGTACTGCAAGGGTTAAGACTGCCAGGAATTTAGGTGCCAAACAAGGATTATATGAGAGACTTTAAAAATGGCAGCGGCAACGACTGGCAGTGTCGGTAGAGGAATGGTGTGGATGTTGGTGCTTTCGGTGTTGCTGTTTTGGATGCCGGTGCTGGGACCACTNNGCGGCGCTTCTGCCGGGCCTGCTCATTGGCGCAATTGCATTTTTCTTCGGATCACTCTTTACACTGAATCCGCTGTTCGGCTTTCTCGCCGGACTGGGCGGAGTGGGTTTGGCACTGGCGCACGTGGGCCCAATGTTGGTGGCGGCCATCGTGGGCGCGGTGCTTTAGGATTGCTGCATCACTTTGCGAATGTATAGCAGGTTGCGGCGCAGGTCTGCCTCCAAGGTCTGTTCATGCGCATCCGTTTCGAGGTTTGCGTAGCCGGAGAAGCCAATGTCGCGGATGGTGTGCATGACTGCGCCGAACTCAATACTTCCCTCGCCCAAGTAGTTCGGGTTGTCCTTTAAATGGAACTGGCAGATGCGGTCCTTGCCAAGCCAGCGAATCTCTTTCACAATGTCGAAACCCGCTTTGGTTGAGTTGCCGACATCGTAGTAGACCATCACATTTTTAGAGTGGGCGCGGTCGATCATACGAACGTTGTCTTCGGCAGAGATAGTATCTTCAATGCCCAGGATGACGCCGGCCTTTTCGGCTTCGGGTGCCAGGTCACGCAGAGCGTCGCCGGTGTAATCCATCTCGGATTGATTAGTAAGAGCCCACTTCCCGAAGAAGGGGACCAACAAAACTTTCGTGTGAAGCTCTTTGGTGAGGCGAATGGAATCGGACACCCACTTCGGCGCAAGCTTGTCACTCTTAAGGCCGTTGTCATGAAGACGGTCAACGCAAGTGCCATCAATCGGTATGCCGTACTGCTTTGAGAGCTGTAAGTATTGCGCGATGAGTTCCGGATTATCGAGCGGCAGTTTGTTATCCACCAGCTTGCGGCCAAACGAGATTTGCACCCCTTCAAAGCCGAGCTGCGAGGCGAGCACAACGGCTTTGGGGTTAGCGTCGAGCATCAGGTTCCAATCGGTGATGCCGATTTTCAACTTCTCGCGCGCGGCGAAGACGGAGGGGGCGGCAAGCGCGGCAGCGCCGAAGGTGCCAAGCCACTGGCGACGATTGAGTGATCTCATCAAGCGCTATCGTACACGAAGCAGAGTGTCGCGAACAATGCCTGCCACTAACTCAGGGCGTTCGAGTTGCAGCCAATGACCCGTGCCAGGGACTTGGATGTGTTGGGCATGTTCGCGGCCAGCAATCCAAGAGGTACGTTCAGCGAGTTCGGCTTCAGTTGCAGTGTCGGCAGAGAGGATGATCATGGGTATCTGCGAAGGAACAGGCATAGCAACAGCGGCGCGGGCATTCGATGGAAGGCATTCGAGATAGGCGGCCATGGCGGTGAAAGAACGTGAACGACTCCAATGCGATCCAACAATGGGTTGCGCGGCCACAGGCAGCTTGCGAACTTCCCCGATGAGACGTTCGATGACGCTATTTCCCTGCCCTGCCGAGGCACGCGCCAATAGCTTGGGGATGCGGGTGCCCCCCGCCACCAGCAGTGAAAGCGCGGCGCGGACAACGCCGAATCGCGCAAGCAAAGCACCACGACGAGAGAGACGAGCGCCGGTATTGAGACGCCGGAGCTGCTGCGGATCGGGGTTGACCCAACCGGCAATGGTGACAGGATCAACCATGATGAGAGCCGCTGTGCGATCGGGATAGGTGCTGGCAAAGGCGCGAATCAATAGGCAACCGAAAGAGTGGGCGGCGAGAAGGTAGGGCGGAGTGATCTTGCCCGCATCGAGCGCGGCGGCGAGTTCCGACACCATGTTGGCCACGGTGCGCGGAGTGAGAGCGCCATCGCTCCAGCCGAGTCCGGCGCGATCATACGCAACCGAGTGAGCGAAGCGCGCGACAAGCGGTTGGACATTCGACCAACTGAGTGAACTGCCGCTGATACCAGCTTCAAAGACCACGGTGGGCGCGGAGGGCGAGCCTTGTTCATAGACATGTAGATTGGCACCACCGGGAACAGCGAGACGTTGACCGGGCGGAGGATAACGACGCGCATCTAAACCATCGCCCGCTTGTTGGAAGAGCCAACCACCCACAAGCAATACAGCGACTAAGACAAGGGCAAGCATAGCGACTAATCGGCCACCATGGCTTCGCCGGGAAGAATCGGACGAGTGCGCGGCAACAGGCCGAGCATGGACGCGATTCCAAACAAAGCGAGCGCGATGACGAAAGCGCAGAGCTTGATGATGTCAGTCACGTGATTCTTCGGGAGCGTTTTCCAAAGAATGAGCATGAGCGTTTGCGAAAAAGTGATCGACCAAACGGCACCGTAGAAATAACGGCGCTCAATGCCTTCGCCTTTGGTGGAGTTGCCAACACGCGGGAGCAGTCCGAAGATGCCGAGGGCGACGATAGCCGCTAACAAGATGAAGTAATAGCGCGCGTAGATCTGCCTGAGATGCCACTGACCCGTGACAACGGCGTCAAGCGAGCCAGCCACATTGAGCAGCACGAAATTCAATAGTGCGTTCCACGCGAAGGTGTAACAAACGCGGCGATACATGGGATTCGCCTTGTCTTCGGAGAAAAACAAAATGTACGGACGCGGTTCGACGCCCGGAAGCTGACCATATAGGCCGACGATACCCGTACACACGAGAACCAGACAGAGCCAATACCAATTGCGCACGCTGCCGCCGTGGGCGAAGAGATCAAAGGTGAGCGGACCGGGCGCAAGAAAAAAGACCCAGATCCAGATGGGCCAGTGGCAGAGACGGTAGACGCGGGTGTTGCTCTCGCGGATCTTTCGCTCCTTGGCATATTCCACTTTTCCGCTATACCGCATGGGGTAAGTTTCGCAGCCGGGACCGAGGAGCGTCAATCGGCGAGCGGGTGGATTGGGACGCGGGACGGCGATGGGCTCGCA